>DASROJ010000402.1:0-8938 GCA_035646975.1 Patescibacteria group bacterium | reverse complement strand
CGTCCTTCCACGAGCCGGGCGAGGCGAGCAGCGCACGCCGTATCGCCGCGATTCGCTCGTCGGCCGGCGGGTGGGTGGCAATGTAGCGGCCCAGGGCTTCAGGGATGACGGCCATTGCTTCCACCACCGGGTTGCGCGTCGGCATGCGCCCGGGAGGCTCAACTTTCATTCCGAACCGCTCGAACATCTCAGGGGCGGCCCATGGGTCGTACGCGGCCCCGGCTGAAAGCGCTGCGCCATTCACATCGGCCGCCAGCTCCTGCTCCTCCGAGAACCCCCTGAGCATCGCCTCGTACCCGAGCCGCGCGAGTGGCATGAGGCCGGGTGACACCTTACCAGCCGCCTGCTGGAGCTGGAGACGCTCCACGCAATGGCGCAGATCGACGTGGCTGATCTCATGGCCCAGCACCGCTGCCAGTTCGGCTTCGCTCGCCACGAAAGCGAGCATCCCTTCGGTGATGTAGATCCTCCCGCCCGGCAATGCGAACGCATTGATCTCGGCGGACCGAACCACCGCCGACGTGTAGGGGATGTCGCGTCGCAGGGCCTGTCCGGCGACTCGCGCGGTCAGATCCGCAAGATAACCTTCAACAGACGCGTCACCGCCGATCGGCATCGAGCCCCTGACTTCCGCGTCGATGGATCTGCCCAGCTCGATCTCCTCCGCGCTGGACAACCGCGTGAGATCGAGGGCGGGGTGAATCACGTCGTGGACGACGTCGCCGCCCACGGTGACAAACGCATCCAGATTGCGCCGGTCGGGGGAAGTTCCACGCGCGGCGAGCCACACACCGGCCGCCAGAGCTGATGCGACAACCAGCAACACCGCGAGCCGCACCAGCGATCTCATGGGGTATTGCGAGCGCGCTGGCGATAGTGGGTGTAACGGAGCGATACCAGCAGCAGGACGACCCCGAGCACGATGAAGGAGACGATCCGCCCAATCGTGTCGAAAGTGGTAAGCGCCCGCACGAGAGTCATCACGAGGGCCAACGCCAGCAGTCCCAGACCGGCGAATCTGAGAGCCTGCGATCGGGAAGCAAAACCGCAAACGGTAGCCAGCAGGCCTTCGATCGCCCACAGGACGATCAGGATGAACCCGGCCTGCGTGCGGTACAGGTAAACTGCGGCGAGCGCAACCGACAACAGCCACATCATGTCGCGGCCGTGAACCTGGAGCCTTGACTCGAGCCCCAGCGTTCGGCGGTCAGCGCGTGGCCCGGTAGCGATCCGAGCGGAAATCACCAACCCCGCGAGGATGTAGGCGAAGACACCGACCAGCGCCACTGCCAGAGGCCCGCTCACTCCCATGACGGGGCCGGCATGCACGAAATCGAATCCGATGGCGCGCAGGCTCACGGCCGCCCCGAGCCCGTAAGCCTGCAATCGGAAGTCTGCATCGCCTAAGGCATACCCCACGACGAACAGCACGAACATGGCAATGGACCACCGCAGAGAAGCCCCATCCAGCCCAAACTCGAAGCGGGAGAACAAGCCCACCATGACCGCCGCGATGTAGGCCAACAGACGTCCGAATCTCTCGTCGTACCTGTCGCCGATCGGCTCCCGGGCCGCATCACCAGCCGGATGCCCGGGCAGCGCCCTGAGGCGCCACCAGAGATAGTAGGTGGCCGCGATCGCGGGAATCATGGTGGCAGCGCGGATCGAGAACCCGGAAACGATGTCCGGTGCCGTCAGGTTCGAGACAGCCAATGAGACATGCGACGCGATCAGCAGCGCGTATCCCGGTTGGCGCAGATGTCGCTCTTTGAAACCGATGCCGGCCTCCGCCATGATCAGCGCCATGAGCATCCATGCAGGGCCTACCACGACCGGACGCGCTTCGAGCCAGACCGCCAATGCCGCGAGTGTCGCGCCGGCCCACGGGAAGTATGGGCGCAGCAGCTCCTCCTGCGGGAACAATCGCTCGCGTCGTCCCGTCAGCCGCGCGAAGAGTACGAAGAACGACAGCGCCACGAGGATGAGTACGGGGATGCGCGCAGCCATCCCGGCGATTTCCTCGTGAGAGGGAGCGGAAAACGCCAGGACGCTGATCGTCGCCCATGCGGCGGCCAGGTAACTCTGGATTCTCAACTCCTTCATGCCGAAGGCACGCGAGATCTCGAAGAGAATGAGCATGAGAACGGCGCTCGCGGGAGCGACGAAATGATGTGGAAGCTGGAACCAGAGAGCGAGCAGGACGAGGAGAAACCCCGCAGAGGAGACAGCCGGACTCGCCGCATCGTCCTGTTCCAGGACCCACGTCCGCTGGACCGCCAGGCGCGCGTAGACGGTGTAGAGAGCCAGTGCCACGATGATCAACGAGGGGACCCGGGCCTGCATACCGAGGATCTGCATGTGAGACGAAGCCGTGAAGGTGACGGCGGCCAGAACAGCACATGCCGCGCTGAGGTGACATTGGATCCTCAAGTCGGTCATCCGGAAGGCTGAGGAGATCTCGAACAGCAGCAACATGAGAAGGGCGTTCGCCGGCGCCACGTAGACCTGCGGGAGGTGGATCCACGTGGCGACCAGGACCAGCCCGAACGCGGCATACGAAAAGCCGCGCCGGATGTTCGCCTCCATCTGCCCGATCTGGTCCGTGGAGTGGAACGGCTTCATCAGGGCGAACGTCAGGTAGAATGCCACGCAGGCCGCCGCCGTCAACAGCAACCGGTTGAGATCAAAGACTCCGTCAGGCTGCTGCAACCTGGCAGGGAATTGCTCAATGAAGATGGCCATCAACGGCACCACGAACAGAGCGCACCCCAGCAACCGGTGGAACCTGTCCTTGAGCCAGACCCCGAGAAGAATCACGGCCTGTGCCTCGGCCAGCCAGACCCAGGACGCCAATGTCAGCTCGAGGGCTTTCCCGGTGGCGATCCCCACGAAGAGCGCGGCTGCCAGGGAGTGGATCTGATGCGATGTGTATCGACCCGTTCGCCGCAGGACGCCCGAGGTTGCGACATATGCAAACCCAAGCAGGAGCAGCGGCTGCCACGCTGTCGTCGGCGTGACGCCGGCCCAGGCCATGTAGGCGAGCCAGGCTGCCGCCAACGCGTTGAGCAGACTCACCGCGCGGGCGCGGATCTTCCGGGAGTCGTCAGTCGGATCGGGAGAGATGTCAGCGGCGAGGAACACGAGCCAGTCGATCGCGAGCGCTGCCAGTCCCAGATGGAGCGTCTCGGAGGTCATCGGTTGCTGGCGCTGGTACCAGAGAAAGAGGCTTCCGTACGTCGCAGCAATCCCGCCGAACGCCATGCCGTACCACTGTCGCCTCAAGAGATGGATGACTGTCCCCAGGCCGAGCAATGCGCCCGCAGCCAGGGTATAGCCGCTGATACTGTGCAGCACGATGGCGGCATAGGCCAGGCCGTAAGCCAGCGAAGTAAGGCCCTCGTTGCGATAACGCAGTGAGTGGCCGATCATCCCGATGCCGACGAGCATCAGCAGGAGGAAACCGATACGAGCGTCCTCGATGATGCGGGTGGCCTCGAGCTCGTGAACGGCGTAGGCCGTGGCATAGAGCGCCGCCCATCCACCGGCGATCAGCCCCCGCGCGTAGGAACGGTACGATGGATGTCGTTCCAACCAGATGCCGCCCGCAAGCATCGCCAGCGCCGCGGCCGTGGCGAGCATCGCTTTTCCGGCGGGCCCCAGGTGCGTCAGCGTGTAGCCGAGCGCGAAGGCAATGCCGATGACCACCAGTCCCACGCCGATCCGGTTGAGCCACGAGCCGCCGATGGTCAGCTCGAGGCTGCCGATCTCACGCGATCCTGCGGCGGGAATCGTTTCTCCGGCGGCTTCCTCGGGCTCCTCGACGATTGTGGACACTTCTACATTCGTCTCGGGGGTCTCGGAAGAAGCGAACCGTGGTTCTGCATGCACCGGTGATGCGGCGGCCGGTTCAGGCTTCATCATCTCCTTCCGCGGAGCGGCGATCTCGGGTTCTGGATCAGGGGAGGAGGACGAGGGCGAGTGGGGGGCGATCGCCACCGCGGCACGCACGAAAGGCTTGGTGGGCTGGGGCGCTGGCTTAGTCGCGATGTCACGCTCGATTGAGGAGATTCGCTCGCGCATCTCCTCGAGCTTCCGTTCCAGCGACACTGAGCGCCGTCGGGCCGCAATGGCCACCAGGAGCGCAACCACTGCGAGGAGGAAAACAAACTCCATTTTGGAGCCCTCGGGCAGGCGGAGAATCGTCAATTCTCTCGCACGGACTCTATCACTGATTTCACACGCCCCGCTGGAGATCACCGCTGGAGGCTAGAGCGCGACTAACAGCGCGGCGGTCAGCAACAGCGCCCAGCTGACTGAACCGTCCGGCATACCAGGGAAGCAACCGTCCGACTTCTATCTGAACGGTCGAGCGGTTTGCCCACATCGACTCCAAAATGTCTCCAGGACTGCGGAGGACTCCAGAGGAATCGAAAACAGGGACAAGGCAACGAGTTTTCAGGGACTTGTAACGAAAGTCGCGCGCCCATTCTCATCTCTACCTGCGGAACAGGCAGTACGTGAATTGCTGTGCCGCGCCGGAGGGAGTCGTGTGCATCTTCTGCAGGGAATGCACAAGCTCGAAATCCGCATCGAGACGCCCCGAGAGCCTCTCTGCGTCGTAGCGTTCGACGGGGAGCCCGCTGCACTTTTCGGGGCCCTGTGGTCCGAAGGTCGCTATCAGGGCATGGCCTCCCGGCCGGAGGGCTTCCCGCAGACGCGACAAGTAGGCATCCTGATCGGCCGACCGGGTGAGGAAGTGAAAGACAGCGCGATCGTGCCAGAGGTCGACTTGCCGGGGAAGATGCAGGTATCGCGCGTCGGCGACGATCCAATTCACCTGGCGTGCCAACGGCCCCAGGCGTGTCCTCGCTACATTCAAAGCTGAGTCGGAGATGTCGACCACTGTCAGCTTCTTGAAGCCCCGTTCGAGGAGCCGATCGACCAGTTCCGAGGCGCCACCTCCAACATCGACGATTTCACTCTCTTTCGTGAGCGCGGCCGCGCCCATCAACTCGAGTCACGTCGCGGGTTCCGGCTCAAACCAGCTCACCTCATCCGGCTTCTTGCTGCTCCATACTCCGTCCCAGTGCTCAGTTGAGTTCATGACTGCCTCCACAGTTATCAGACTCATCAGTGGACTCGTTGGTCAATATGACACGTCGTTGCAGCGGAGTGCCGAGCACATTGCGCAAGCCATGCGTGTCTCGCGCCTCTCAGTCCTTCCGATCACGCACTCACCCCATCCTCATGGGAGCGCCGCCGTCTGACTGCAAGCCGCTCCGACGTCTGATGCACCAGCATGTAGAAGGTGGGCAACGCGAGCAGCGTGAAGAGAGTCGAGGTCAGCAGACCGCCAATCATGACGACGGCCAGAGGCCGCTCGATCTCGGTCCCGTGCAGGCGCAGCAGCAATAGCGGCAGCAGTCCAAGGATTGCCGTGGAAGCCGTCATGAGTTTCGGCCGCACGCGGCCGATGCTTGCCTCGCGAAGCGCCTCGGCGAACGGCCTGCCCGCCGACACCAGCGAGCGAGTCTGCGCCACGAGCACGAGCCCGTTCTGTACCGCGATGCCAAACAGACCGATGAGACCAACGAGCGAGGAGACGTTCCAGGTCTCTCCGGCCAGCAACAGCGCGACTATCCCTCCGACGAAGGCGTCGGGCAAGGTCGCCACGATGACCAGGGCCTCCGCCAGCGACCCGAGCGCCATGTAGAGCAAGACGAGGACGGCGAGCACAGCCACGGCGATGGCGACCATCAGCGAGTGCGTCGCGCGCGCCTGGCCCTCGACGCGCCCTCCCACGTCGAGGAAATAGCCCGTGGGCAGAATCAGCTCCTCTTGAAGCCTCCGCCTCACCTCCGCGGCCGCGCTGCCCAGGTCACGGCCGGAGACCGTGGCCTCCACGGCCACGCGACGGCTGCCGGCTTCACGGCGAATCGCGTCTGGACCGAATGCCTCCTCGATCAAGGCGAGCTGGTTGAGAGGGATCCGTGCTCCGTCATGCCCGTCAACGAGAAGATTGCCGATCGCCTGAACGTCGGCCCTCCCGTTGTCCTGGAGGCGGACGACCAGGTCGAACCGTCGTTGGCCGATCCAGATCTCGGATTGCTGCTCGCCAACGAGTCCGATGCGTACCGACCGGATCACGTCTCCAGGCGTCAAACCGACGCGCGCTACAGCCTGTCTGTCGATGGTGAGCCGCAGTTGCGGCAGACCTGTCATTCTCTCGGCTCGCAGGTCGGTCATGCCTCGCACCTTCTCCATGATCTCTCTTGCGCGCTCGGCAAGATCGGACAGCGTCTCCAGATCGGGGCCGAAGATGCGCACCGAAATGTCGGCTGGTGTTCCGCCCAGCCCCTCGTCCATCCGCATGCCGAGCGGCGTGGTGAACAGCACCGAGACGCCCGGCACCTTCTCAAGCCTTTCTCGCATCGCCATCTCGAGGTCCTCCAGCGAGCGGGCGCGACTTTCTTTCAACACGACCAGGATGTCGGAAAGCGTGTGCGGCATCGGATCCTCGGTCCGCTCGGCACGGCCCGTCCGCCTGACGACGTCCTCCACCTCGGGAAATTCTCTAAGCAGCTCCTCGACTCGATGATTGAGCCGGTCCACCTCCTCGAGGGATGCCTCGGGGGGTACCAGCGTCTGAAGGAGAAACGCGCCTTCGTCCAGCTTGGGCATGAAGTCACTGCCGATCACGAAGGCCAGAGCAAGCGCCGGTAAGGTCAGACCCAGCGAGACGAGCCTCACCATCCCAGCCCGACGCATGCAGGCGTCGAGCAACGGCGCGTACACTCGCTTGAGCTGCCGGATTACCCAGACATCCTCCGGCTTGCCTTCGGGCCGAGGGCGCAGCAACAGACCCGCGAGGACGGGTACGAGAGTGAGGGCCAGGACGAGGGAGGACCCCACGGCCGCGATGACGGCCGCAGCGAGCGGCTGGTACATCCGCCCTTCGATCCCGGTCATCATGTACAAGGGCAAGAAGACGGCGACGACGATCAACGTCGCGAAGGCGATAGGGCGCCCCACTTCGAGGGCCGCCGCCAGCGCGTGTTTCCCCGGTGAGCCGGCGCCGCGCTGGACCGTCATGCGATGAACGATGTTCTCCGTCATGATGATGGCTGCGTCCACCAGCAGGCCCACCGCGATGGCGAGCCCTCCGAGAGTCATTGTGTTGATGCCGATGCCCGCCTGCCTCAGCACGACGCCGGCCAACGCCAGCGAGAGCGGGATGGTCAGGGTCACGAGCAATGCCGCCCGGATGTTCCCGAGCAGTGCGAAGAGAACGAGAATCACGAGGACGGCGCCAAGAGCCACAGCACGGCCGACTCCGCCGAGCGCGGAGCGCACCAACTCGGCCTGGTCGTAGACGATGCGAAGCTGCACACCGGGCGGCAGGCTCCTGGTGACCTCAGTCACAGCCTGACGGATACCGGCCGCGACGTTTACCGTGTCAGCCCCGAACTGCTTGACGACCCGGCAACTGACGACTTCTCCTCGAAGCCGACGAGCTATGCCGCGTCTGACCGCCGGCGCCTCGCGAACCTCCGTGACGTCGCCCAGAAGCACCGGGGTGGTTCCCCTGATGGCAACGACGGTGCCTTGAATGTCCTCCACGGTCCGGGCACGCCCCACGGCGCGAACAGTCCATTCCATCGGCCCCTGGACGACAAAGCCGCCTGCCGCATTGATGTTCGATCCCTCCACCGCATGCAGCACCTCGTCGAGAGTGATTCCTCGCGCGGACATCCGCTGCGGGTCAAGCAGCACCTGGAACTGCCGGAGGAAACCTCCCAGCCGCTCCACGGCTGCCACGCCCGGTACGGCGAGCAGGCGATTCTTGACTTCGAACTCGGCCAGGTCCCGCAGCGTCATGAGGTCCGCGGCTCCGGGCTCCGCCTCGAGGGTGAACTCGAAGATCTCGTTGAGCCGTCCAGTCAGGCTGGAGATCAATGGAGCGTCGGTGCCCGGCGGGAGCTGCGTCGCCACCTGCCCGATTCTCTCGGCCACGAACTGCCGCGAGCGAAAGTAATCAGCCTCGGGCTCGAATTCCACGGTGACCTGGGAGACACCGAGCTGGTTGCTGGAGCGGGTGCGCCGGACATCGGGCAGCCCGGCGAGCGCCACCTCGAGCGGGATGCCGATGGCCGTCTCCAGCTCCTCGGCACCCATCGAAGGGTTCTGGACGATGACGTTGAAGATGGGAGCCGACAGATCGGGGAAGACGTCTCTCGGCAGGTCATGCAGCCAGAGTCCCCCCAGCACTGCTGCGGTCAGGATTGCGACTGCCGGGACCAGAGGCCGCGTGAAACAGCTTCTGATGATGCGCTCAATCATGTCCCGTCCCTCAGTGCTCATGCGGCTCGCCTTCGCCGCGTGACTTCTCGACTTCGGCCTTCAAGAGAAATGCACCCTCGACAATGACCATCTCTCCTGCCTGCAGACCGGACAGGACTTCCACCTCACCACCCAGATCGCGTCCCCGGCCGACCTTTCGCATTTCGAAGAGGCCTGCTTCCTTGGGCAGGAACACGTACCACCCCTCCCGCAATCGCTGGAGGCATGCCGAGGGCACAGCGACGATTCCTGTGCCTCCGTCGCCCACCGGGAGCCGTGCTGTGGCAGACATGCCGGGCCGCAGGAGGTCGGTTTCATTGATGACCTCCACGCGGATAGGTATGGTCCGCGAACCCATTTCCACCTGCCTGCCGATCAATGTGATGGTCCCGGTGAAATCCCGGCCGGGCAGCGCAGAAAACGTGAGCCGGGCTTGTGCGCCCTCGGCAACACGGACGGCATCACGCTCGGAGGCATGAACCGTCAGCCAGAGACGCGAGAGGTCTGCGATCCGGAACAGCGGATTTGATGGAGTCACGACTTGACCACGAACGACATCGCGCCTGACGACCGTGCCGGCGATGGGCGAACGCAGAAG
>DASROJ010000401.1:0-5344 GCA_035646975.1 Patescibacteria group bacterium | reverse complement strand
GCTCCAGGTCGATCCCTTCTTTCATGTTCGCGCGGGAGACGGCGACGAAGGCCGAGGTGGTCATCCGGCCGGTGAGACGCTCCACCGCAACGAGAATCTCCCTCACCAGACGCGGCTGGCCCGGGTTGAACCCGTACCCATGAATCGAGTGCACGATATGAGGCACGCCGGCCAGGGTGGCGGCCCATCGACCCAGGATTCCCGCCTTCGATGAATGCGTGTGCACGATGTCGGGACGCTCGCGGCGCAGCAGACGGGTCAGCTCGACCAGCGCGGCGAGATCGCGCCAGGGCGACACCTCCCGATCCAGGCTGGCGATGAAATACGAGCGAAGACCCGGGCGTCGCGCCTCCTCCACCAGGATCCCTTCCCGGCCCGTGACGAGCATCGGCTCGAACCGCGCGGGATCGAGGTGTGTCACCGTGTACAGTGTGTTCTGCTGCGCCCCGCCGAGCTCGAGCTTGGTGATGATGTGACACACGCGGGCCTTCATGCCTTGCTGGTCCCGGCGACCCTTTCCGACGAGGGCCCTTCGAGCAGCTCCAGGGCGAGCGACCGCCCGTCGGCAAGCGAGTCCTCCATCGAGTTGTAGTACCAGCCACCGTAGCGACCGATCGAACGGATTCCTCTCGAGATCAGCTCGTCGTGGATCTTCGGCAGCGCGGTGCGGCGGTGGTTGTCGTAGATGACATAGGCCGGGTCGATGTAGAAGATCTCGCGCGTGAGGACCCGGTCGGTGTCGGAGAGCAGACGCGCCCTGCGAAGACCTTCCAGCGCCTGATCGACGAGCTTCGTCTCGTCGTACGGCTCGCCGGGCCGCGCGGCGATCTCGAGATAGATCGACGAGCAGCCTTCGGGGGCCGCCGCCGGCGTGAACGAAGCCGGAAAGCCGGCGCGGTAGAAGACGAATTCCTTTTCCGGAAAGTAGATCCAGTGCTTGTCCTGGTGGATGGGCCGATTGATGCCGAGATTGATGTTGATCACCGCCACGTGACGCAGTTTTCCCGCCGTCTCGCGCATCCATGCCGGAAGCCCTTTCGCGATGGCAAGCAGCCTGGGCAGCGGCAGGGTGGAGATCAGCTGTTCGTACGGCAGCTCTTCACCCGCTGTCGTCGTGACGGTGCGGCGCGCCGTGTCGATGGCCGTGACCCCGGTGCCGCAGCGGACCTGCTTCACCCGGGCCGCCAGCGCGGCGGGAAGCACCTGGATGCCCCCCTGGGCAGGGTACAGGAACGATGGGTTGTAGCCGAACGCCTTGCGCGAGATGCCGAGCGCCCCTTCCACGACTTCCTGGAGGGATGGACGAGGGATCGACCAGGAGACCCAGTCGCAGGTCACCTCGTCCAGATCGGTGAGCCAGAGCTTTTCGTTGTAGGGGATCATGAAGTGGCGCGCGATGCCCGCTCCGAACGTCCGCATCACCCACTCCTTGAACGAGACGCGCGCCACCTCCTCCGACGAGACCTCTCCGGCCAGCATCGCCTCGACGAATCCGGTGAGGCATTCGGAGACGACCTCCGGTGGCAGACCGTGCGTGTTGACCTGGAACGGGTAGGGTGTCAGCACGCCGTGCGAGTGGATGAAGGCGCGCCGGTCGATCCTGACGAACCGGTCCGCGGGGATCAGGTCGTTCACGAGCGCCTTGATCTCGGGACGTCGCAGGTGCAGAAGATGCCCGGTCAGGTCGAACGTGAAGCCGTCCTTCCGGACGGAACGGCACAGCCCGCCCGGCCGGTCCTCGCGCTCGAGCACCAGGACGTCGTGATGATCCTGCAGGTGGAACGCGGCCGACAGGCCGGCCAGCCCGGCACCCAGCACGACGATCATCGTCGCCTCCACATCAGCAGATTGCGGCGCGCTTCCACCACGGCCGGGTCGTCGGTTTCCAGCGGCTTTCCGGGAGCGGGAGCGGGAGCCGCATCCGGCACGAGGGCCGTCGCGGCGGCGGCTTCGTCGACCGGGTCCACCCGGACGTGCGCGAGCGAGGCTCCCAGCAGCAGCAGGAACGCCGCCACGCCGCCGACGAGAAACATCGAGAGCCGCTCGTCGAGAAACAGGTTGAATATCGCCAGCGAGCCGATCGCCAGGCCGAGCACCCACGCGAGCCCGACGACGGCCGGGACCGGAAGCCCCAGTCGCCGCAGCCGCAGCGCGAAGTGATCGGGGCTTCCCTTGAACGGGTTCTTCCTCTTCATCAGCCTCAGCGACATGACATAGATGGTGTCGAAGATCGGCACGGAGAGGATCAGAAGCGGCGTGAGATACCCGATCGAGTTGTAGGTATCGTACTTGCCGATCATCGCCAGGGCGCCAAGCATCATCCCGAGGAAGAGACTTCCGGTGTCACCCATGAAGATCTTCGCCGGGTGCGCGTTGAAACGAAGAAAACCCAGCAGGCTGCCCATCAGGGTCGCGGTCATCAGCACGATCTGGGGCTGGCCGTTGAGGAAGGCCACCACCAGCAGAAACGCGGTTGCGATGAGCGCCGTGCCCGCGGCCAGCCCGTCCATGATGTCGATGATGTTGAACGCGTTGGTCATGCCGACGATCCAGACCACGGTGAGCACCTGGTCGACCCAGCCGGGCAGACTGCCGATGTGAATGGCGATGTCGCACTTGATCAGGACCAGCGTGGCGAATCCCTGTCCGAGAAACTTCGGCCAGACGCCGAGCACGCCGAAGTCGTCGATCAGCCCGAGCAGCACGAGGATGGTGCCGGCCAGCAGCAGTCCCAGCACCCTTCGATCGAAGTCGAACACCAGCGACATCGTCAGGATGAACGAGACGTACACCGCGAGCCCTCCGAGATACGGGACCGGGGCCCGATGCTTCTTGAGCGAGCCATCCGGGGCGTCGACGATCCCGAAGCGCACGGCGGCCCTCGCGGCCACCGGGGTGCCATGCAGAGCCAGCACCAGGGCCGTGGCGAAGCAGAACACCGCTTCGAGGGGAAGAGGGATCGATGTCGTCAAGTCAGGACACCAGACGCGCGGCCTGCCTGGCCGCGCGCGTCAACAAGGCGCGCCGCTTCAGCAGCGCGCGTCGGATCAGCCGGCGATGACCCCATAAAATCGGGACAGTCGCAGAGGAGAAGATAATCAGCCAGGACCACAGGACAAGCTCCCAGCCCAGGATGAACGGGAGATTCATAAAGAATGATGTGGCTGTCTCATTCTTGATCATTGATAGATACCGGTTCTTTATGATGTGGGCCTGTATATCTGGCGGCCGATGGGCCATTTCGGCCCGTCTGCCATGGTCTTTGCGGGCGACGGTCTGGGTCCCGCCGCGGAAATGGGCCGCCAGGGCCTCCGGGACATAGGCACACCGCCAGCCCAGCCGCCGGGCGCGCCAGCCGGCGTCGAAGTCCTCCCCGAAGGCGAAGAAGTCCTCGTCGAAGAACTCCCCGTCCAGGCAGACCGCCTCGATGGTCGAGCGCCGGTAAAGCGCCACTGCTCCACACACGGAGAACACCTCTCCGGGAGCATCGTACTGCCCCTTGTCCGGCTCGCCATAACCACGCTCCTTCACCCGGCGGCTGCGGGTCATCAGCTGACCGGTGGTGTCGAGGGTGCGCAGGTCGAACCTCAGCACCTTGCCGGCCACCATGCCCACACCGGGATCGGCGAAAGCCTCGAGAGCTTTTTCGAGATACGAAGGTTGCAGGACGGCGTCCGGGTTGAGAAAGAGCACGCAGGCGCCTTGCGCGAGCTTCAGCCCGATGTTGTTGCCCGCGCAGAAGCCGAGGTTCTGCTCGTTGCGCACGAGCCGGGCGGTGGTGAACCGCTCGCCCACGAAATCCGCCGAGCCGTCGGTGGAGGCGTTGTCCACGACGATCAACTCGACCGGGCGGTGTGTCTGCGCCATCACGGAGCCGAGGCACTCCTCGAGGAAACCCCGCGAGTTCCAGGACAGCACGATGACGCTGACCAGTTTTTCGTTCACGACGCCACCGCCGCCCCGGCTGCCGGCGCGTCGAGCGACAACGAGCGCCGATACACCGCAAGCGTCTCCCGCGCGGTCCGCTCCCAGGTGAACTCGGCGGCGCGGGCGAGCCCGGCGCGCGTCAGACGGTTTCTCAACGCCATGTCGGAGAGAATCGACCAGATCCCCTCGGCGATCGCGCCGGTATCGAGAGGGTCCACCAGGAGGGCGGCGTCGCCCGCCACCTCAGGCAGGCAGGAGTTGTTCGACGTCAGCACCGGGACGCCGCACGCCATCGCCTCGAGCACCGGAAGTCCGAAACCTTCATAAAGAGACGGGTAGACCACCGCGGCTGCTCCGGCATAAAGAGCGGGGAGATCTTCGGGGCGAACATAGCCGGTCACACGCACCACGTCGGTCAACCCTTTCCTCCGTATCGCGACTTCCACCGGTGGAGAGGGAGGCTCGACGCGGCCGGCCAGAACGAGCGTCAGGTGGGGCGCCCGACGTCGAACGCCGGCGAACGCTTCCAGCAGCCGGTCGATGTTGCGCCGCGGCGTGATCGAGCCGACATGCAGGAGATATTCCTCCCCAAGGTCGTAACGCCGTCTGACCTCCGCGATAACTCCGCGATCCTCCACCGGAGCGAACTGCGGGTCGGGCGCCAGCGGGACCGCGGTCACGCGGTCGGGGGGAAGCCCGTAGGTGGTGATGATGTCCTTGCGCGAGTGCTCCGACACGGTCAGCACGTGCCGTGCCTTGCGCGCGGACGCCGCGGCAAACCCCGTGAATGCCAGGCGCGCCTTGCGCGTGTACCACTCCGGGTGCAGCTCGAATGTGATGTCATGGATCGTCACGACGGCCGGCGCCGGGCACAGCGCCGGCAGCGTGTAGAAGGGACCGTGCAGCAGGTCGACGGGTCTTCGCGACAGATGGATCGGCAGTCGGAGGTGATTCCAGACGAACACGTTGTTCCAGAGGGAGGTCCGGTCGAGCATCGGCGTGCCCAGAACGACCCGCTCGACGATTCCGTCCGGCTCGCCGGCCGGGTCGTCGTCACCATCCGGCGAGGCCGAAGACCCCGTGGGACCCACCGGACTCGCGGGCATGAAGAGCCTGAATCCGAACTCGGAATCGAGCGCGGCCATGTGATGCACCAGGTTCTTCACGTACCTGCCGACACCGGTGGGCTGGGGCGAAAGACTGCGCGCGTCGATGCCGACGATCAGGCGGCGCGTCACGATCCGATCTCCCGGTACAGATCCAGCGTCCGGCGCGCTGTCTCGCGCCACGTGAAGGTGCGCGCGCGCTGCTGACCGCGGCACGAGAGATCCTTTGCCAGCGCCGGGTCATCGAGAATGCGCGCCGCCGCGGCGGCGCGCATTCTCGATGACCCGGCGCTGGCAAAGGATCTCTCGTG
>DASROJ010000400.1:0-3670 GCA_035646975.1 Patescibacteria group bacterium | reverse complement strand
ACGTCTATCTGCGGGAGGCGTGGGGGGGACTGCCTGCTTTTCTGTATGGATGGAAGTGCCTGCTGGTGATGGACCCTGGACTCACCGCCGCGCTGGCCGCCGGTTTTGCGGCCTATGTCGGCGTGCTGGTGCCCCTGTCGCCGTCGGGGATCAAGCTCGTGGGCATCACAACGGTGCTGGCTCTTGCGGCCGCCAACCTGCGGGGAACCCCGCTGGCCGCCGGGATCATCCGGCTGCTCACCGCCGGCAAGCTCTACCTGCTCGGGCTGCTGGTGTTCAGCGGTTTCATCTCGGGGCTGGGCGACTGGGGCCACTTTCTTCCACTTCTTGCGCGCCGTCCCGGCTCTGCACCATTGCTGCCGGCGCTTGCAGGCGCCGTGGTGGTGGCCTTCTTTTCGTTTGGAGGTTGGTGGGAGATGAGCAAGATCGCGGGGGAAGTGCGCGAGCCCTCGAAGACTCTTCCCCGGGCCTTCGCTCTGGGGATCGGGCTGGTCACCCTGGCCTACATCCTCACCAGCGCGGTGTTCCTCTATCTGGTGCCGATCGAGTCGATGGCTTCGGGAGAAACCTTCGCGGCGCAGGCGGCAACGGTGCTGCTCGGCCCTCCCGGCGCGAAGGCCCTGGCGGCGCTCGTGGCGCTGTGCATTCTCAGCAGCCTGGCCACCATCACGACGCTCTGTCCGCGCGTGTACTATGCCATGGCGCGGGACGGATCGTTTCTCGCCGCGGTGGGCAGGCTCGACCCGCGGACCGGAACGCCGGTGCGCGCCATCATCGTGCAAACGGTGCTGGCGTGCCTGCTGCTGATGATCGGGACCTTCGATCAGATCATGGCCTATTTCATCTTCGTGACCGTGGCGTTTCTCGGGCTCTCCGTGGCGGGTCTGTTCGTCATCCGGCGGCGCGGGGGCTCGGCGCCGGGCTTTGCCACGCCCGGCTTCCCGCTGCCGGCGGTCGTCTTTCTCGGCTCGCTCGTCGTCGTGCTCGTGCTGCTGGCGGGTTCGAGCCCGATGCAGGCGGCGCTGGGCGCGGGCGTCGTGGCGCTGGGCGCCCCGGCCTTCTATCTGATGAGGAGATTCGCATGACCTGGATCAAGACCGTGCCGATGTCGGAAGCAGGCGAGGATCTGATTCGCGCGGTGGAGTCGCAGCGGGAGCTGTATCCGGTGGAATATGCCGATCCCGTGCACCCGACGGGCGACGGCACCTCGGGCATCGTGGCGTCGCATTCGCTCATCCCGGAGGCGCTGCGTCATGCCTTCGCCACCTTTGGCGTGCTGATGTCACCGGATCTGCCCCTGACCCGCCGGCAGCACGAGATGATCACCACGCGGGTTTCATCGCTGAACCGGTGCCATTACTGAATCGAGTCCCACGCAGAGTTTCTGCGTCGCGTGACATTGGATGAAGATCTGGTCAGGTCGATCACCAGCGACTACGAGCATGCCGCGATTTCCAGCGCCGATCGGGCCATGCTGGATTACGTGGGCAAGCTCACGAAGGACGCCACGACGATAGGCCCGGAAGACCACGCCCGCCTGCGCGAGCATGGTTTCGACGATCGAGCGATTCTGCAGATCACGCTCATCGGTTCGTGGTTCAATTACATCAACCGGGTCGCCGATGCCCTGGGAGTGGGCCGGGATTGAGGGAGCCGTCATGAAGCGCCTCTGCACGATGTCGCTCATGGTCCTGACGCTGGTCAGCCTGGCCTGGGTGATAACGCCGATGGTCCTCATCTATCCCTTCCGGGCGCAGACGCCGCTCACTCTGGCCGTCGGCTACGCGCTGCTGTCGCATGTCGCCACGCTCACGATGGCCTTCCTCGCGATCGGTGTGGTGGCCGCGAGCCTGGCCTGGCGAAGGCTCGCCTCGTGGAAGGGACGCCTGCTTGCCTGCCTCGCGGTGGCGTTGCTCGGCGGCTGCGCGTTTCTCGGCCGCAGGAACACCTTCGAGACGATGTTCCATCCCGTGCCGCATCCCGAGTTTGTGGAGGCGACCGGGGCGACAGACGTAGCGGCGGAGGACCTCGTGCTCGGCGTGCAGATCGGGGATCAGGCGAAAGCCTATCCCGTGCGGGCCATGGCCTATCACCACCTGGTCAACGACCTGATCGCCGATGAGCCGATCGTCGCCACCTATTGAACGCTCTGCCACACCGGTCTGGTGTGGAAATCCACGGTGAACGGCAGAACGCTCCACTTCCACCTGACCGGCATCAACAACCAGAACTTCGTCATGAGCGACGAGGAGACCGGATCCTGGTGGCAGCAGGTCACCGGCTGCGCGTTTCTCGGGCCGATGGCGGGTCAGTGTCTGCAGGCGGCCCCCTGGGACGAGGTCACCTTCGCGGTCTGGAGGCAGGACCACCCGCGCACACAGGTGCTGCTGGGTGTGGAAGAATCGAAGAAACGATATGCCTCCGCGGAATGGGAGAAAAAGATCGCCGACCGCCCCACGGTGACCCCCGTCGATCCGCATGATCCGCTGAAGCCGCGCGACCTCGTGGTGGGGGTGACTTCGGGCAAGGTCGCAAAGGCCTATCCGTGGGCGACGCTCGTGGCGCAGAACCCGATCATCGACTCGGTCGGTGGCACGCCGTTGCTGCTGCTGCTCCATGCCGACGGACGATCGCTGCGCTGCTTCGACCGCCGTGTCGACGGCGCGGCTCTCGAGCTGTTCCTCGAGACAAAAACCGATCCGCCGATCCTCGTGGACAGCAGGACGGGAAGCGAGTGGGATTTTTCCGGGCTGGCCACGTCGGGATCGCTTGCGGGCCGGCGACTGGATCGCCTGCCCTGTCTGAAGGATTTCTGGTTCGACTGGAAGACCTACCACCCCGAGACGCGTGTCTTCACGGCCGGAATGCCCCCACCCGTGGACTAGCCCGCCGACGCTCGCGCCGCGAAACGTGTCCCCGAGGAATACACCTGCAAAAAAGGGGTATGCACTGGATGGCGACCGCGGCCCGGCTGTGCAACCTTTCCATGGGGATGCCGAAGGCCGGTTCCTGAATGATGCACGCGCACTCGAGTGCATTTCGAGCCATTCGCTCAACAGCGGCCGAATCGCCCCCGAAGCGAGATGAACCATGGAATTGCAGCTTCCCGTGGCCCTGCAGGTTGCCCTGTACGCGGCGTCTGCCGGAATCGTGGTGCTCGTGGCCGGTCTGCTCGTCAGCCTCTTCTATTTTCACAGGAAGGTCGAGCGGATCGCGCGGGCCGTCGAGGATCTCAAGGCCATCGTGGAGCCGCTGGCCCAGGAAACCCGCGAGGTGGTGCAGGGTCTGCGTCTTCTCACGGATCAAGTCCAGCAGAAATGGTACGTCCTGGAGCAGGTGCTCGATACGGCCAACTATTGGCGAAGACGAGTCGACCAGCTGCTGTGGGGCTCCCGCATGGTCATCGAAGCCCCCATCATCGCGGCGGGACGGAAGCTTGGAATCCTGATCAGGGGTTTGTTCACACGGGCCCCACAACGTCAATGACACTGGAGGAAACGATGAGCGACAATGGCAATGGCAACAGTATTGGTGGCGGCAGTCTGACTGGTTTCGTGCTGGGCGCGCTGGTCGGGGCGGGAGTGGCGTTGCTGTACGCCCCTTGCGCGGGCAAGGAAACACGCGCGCTGCTTCGCCGGAAGACAGGCGAGCTGAAGGACAAGTCGTACAG
>DASROJ010000399.1:0-3547 GCA_035646975.1 Patescibacteria group bacterium | reverse complement strand
GGCGCGCCCGTCTGCATCATCGCGCCATAACGGCCGCGCAGGCGTGGCGGGAACACCTCCGCGACCAGCGCATGACCCGTGGCCCATTCTCCACCGACTCCCAGGCCGGTGATCGCGCGAAACAGCAGCAGCCAGGTGAGGTTCGGCGCCAGCCCGCAGAGCAGGGCTCCGCCGCTGTAGGTGAGAATGGTCCATTGCAGCACCTTCTTGCGGCCGTGACGATCGGCCAGCGAGCCGAACAGCAGGCCGCCGACGGCGGTGGCGCCCAGCGAGACGCCGAGAACCCACGCATGTTCCGCGCGGCCGAACCCCAGCTCCTGGCCAATCGGCCCGAGCAGGAATGTGTACAGCACGAGATCGTAGAAATCGAAGAGCCAGCCGGCCCACGCCATCGCGAGAATCAGGAAGTGGGTGCGGGTGGGTCGCTCGTGCTCGGACAGTCGCATCGCGCCTCACTATATAATGACGCGGCCATGACGCACCCACCGACAAAGATCGCGATCATCGGAGTGCCCATCGACCTCGGGGCGAACCGTCGCGGTGTCGACATGGGCCCGAGCGCGCTGCGGGTGACGGGTCTGGCCGACAGGCTGCGCGAGCTGGGTCACGATGTGCGCGACTTCGGCGACGTCGATGTCCCGCTTCCCGAGACCTGTGATATCGGGGCCGGCGACAGCAAGTACGCCGCGGCCATCCAGCGCGTGTGCGAGTCATTGTGCGAGATCTCGACGAAGGCGCTGGCGGAGGGTCGTCTGCCGGTCGTGCTGGGCGGCGATCATTCGCTCGCGATGGGATCGATCGCCGCCACCGCCGGCCATTACCGGACGCAGGGCCGGCCTGTCGGTCTGATCTGGTTCGACGCGCACGGTGACATGAACACGCCGCAGTCGACACGCACCGGCAACGTGCACGGGATGCCTCTGGCGCATGTCCTGGGCATGGGCGACCACGGGCTTGCCTGGGTGGGCGGTTTTTCGCCGAAGGTGCGCGCGACGCAATGCGTTCTGGTCGGCATCAGGGACCTCGACGACCGTGAGCGAGAGATGATCCAGGCCAGCGGCGTCACCGTCTACACGATGAAGGACGTCGATCGACTCGGAGCCTCCGTCGTGATGGAAAGAGCGCTGGCCACGGCGGGGGATGGCACCGCCGGGGTCCATGTCAGCTTCGACATCGATGCCTGCGACCCGGCGGTGGCGCCGGGTGTCGGCACGCCGAAGAAGGGCGGGCT
Source organism: Patescibacteria group bacterium (assembly GCA_035646975.1). Classification (GTDB taxonomy): domain Bacteria; phylum Acidobacteriota; class Polarisedimenticolia; order JACPZX01; family DASXTC01; genus DASROJ01. The sequence goes on along the minus strand of DASROJ010000399.1, from coordinate 2,316 downwards.
CGACTACCGCGAGTCACACCTTTGCCTCGAGCTGATCGCCGACTCGGGCCTGCTGATCGGATTGGATCTCGTGGAGGTCAATCCGATCTTCGACACGAGAAATGTCACCGGCGAGTTCGGCAGCGAGCTGATCCTGAGCGCGATGGGCAAGGCGATCTTCTAAGGCAGCCGGTTCAGGTGGTCTTGCGCAGATCGGGCGGTCGGTCGGTGTTGACCAGCGTCTCGGCCGGCGCGGCAGGCAGGGCGAACGAAGCGATGAGCCCTCCTTCGGCATCCCTCCCGATCCGCAGGCTTCCTCCCTGCAGCAGCGCGAGACCCCGGGCCAGCGAAAGGCTCAGGCTTCGAAGCGTCTCGGGCTCCTCCGCGGCGGCATCCGAAGGCTCCCCGTTCCGCATCGTTGCAAACGCGGCAGGCAGCGCCTCCACCGGAAGCCCCCGGGTCTCCTCGCGGATCGTCACCTCGACCATCGCACCGTGCCCGACCGCCTCCAGCTGCAGCGTCGTCCCCTCCGCCTGTTTCAGCATGCCGGTGATCAGCGACGTGAGCATCTGACGGATCCGGATCGAATCTCCCTGGAGGGCCGGCAGCTCGGCGGGCAGGACGACCTGAAGGCTCACGGCACGCAATTGAAGCATTGGTTCGAGAGCCTCCCGGACTTCGCTGGTGACCTCCGACAGGATGACCGGGCCCGCCGACAACGGCAGACGTCCGCGTTCCATCTGGGCAAGGTCCGAGATGCCTTCCACGATGCCGGCCAGCCGCTGGACCGCGGACCGGATCCGCACCGCGCGGTTCTTCAACCGGGGAGACAGGGGACCGTCCGCTTCCCCTTCGAGCAGCTCGACCAGCGCCACGAGCCCGGCCAGCGGCGATCGAAGCTCGTGCGCGATCAGGGCCAGGTCGCGGCTCGGGTCGCCATGCATCGATGCCGGCAGGGTGGTGCGCCCGCGGGTGAGCGCCACGCTGCGGCGGACCAGCAGCGGAAGTTTCGCCAGGGCCACCGGATCGAGGACGAGATAGTCGGCAGCTCCCGCGCGCATCATCGCCGCGGCGGCCGTCTCCGCGGCTTCGGATCCGTCATCGGCAGTCGTCCGGATGATCCAGACCGGCAGGTCGGCATCCATGGCGCGGATGCGGGCGATCAGATCCAGCCCGGTCAGATCGGCGAGATTCTCCGACGCGATGACGAGGTCGGCCCGGACGGTGCCCAGGCACGACAGCGCCTCGGCCGCGGAGCCGGCGGTAACCAGCAGGAGCTTCGAATCCCCATGGGCGAGGGCCTGCTCGATGCTGGCGCGAGATGAGGCGTCACTCTGTGCGAGGAGGATGACACCATTCTGCCCGGTCATCGGTTCCGACACATCGATGCGCCCCTGGGACGAAAAAAAGGGCCGTCCGCCGCTTCTCCCGCGAACGGCCCCTCAGGTGCACTGTTGGTAGCGCTACGGGGATTCGAACCCCGGTTTGATGGCTGAGAACCACCCGTCCTAACCCCTAGACGATAGCGCCGCCGGGCATGTTAGGGACGGTCGGTCCCACTGTCAAGACCGAGGCCGCTCCACCGCCGGCTTGCGTCGAAGCATCCAGATCGCCGAGCCGGTTATCAACACGACGAGGATGAACATCCCCACCTCCGTCGCCGTCGGGATACCCGAGCTTGCGATCGCGGGGGCGGCGGAGACGGTCGGCAGCAAGTCGATGCAGAAAACGACCGAGCCGGTGTCGCTCGACGAAACCCGCAAGGCGGTGACCATGTCTCCCGAGAACTTGAACGACAGGTTCGTCGCGTCGCTCGCCACCAGGAAGCCGGCAGTGGTGAAGCTCGACACGATGCTCGCGGTGAGTCCGGCCGCTGTGTTGTTGGGCGACACGGTGGTGTCGAACGTCCGGGTGAATGTGCCGTGATCCCAGGTGCTGATGCTCAGGACGTAATCGCCGTTGCCGTTGATCGTGGTCGGTTTGTTGAGCAGGGCGACATCCTTGCCCATCGCGAAAGAGACGCCAAGATTGTCGATATTGGAGTCATTCTCGCAGAGTTTCAGATGATCGATTTCACCGCCGCTCTGCGTCGTGATGCTGAAGGAGGCGGAATTGGGGTCATTGGGGTCCACGATTGCGGTCGCCACGAAGTTCGGGTCGGCGTCGATTTGCGCCACCAGCCCGTTACGAACAACGGCGATCGTCTGACCGGCAGTAATAGATTGCGTATATGTCGGGTTGAATGTGGCGTCGGTCGTTGAACTGCCAGTGGCCAGGATGGTCGGCTTGCCCAGATTGCCGCTGCCGGCCGGAAGCCGCGATATCGCCGATGCCATC
>DASROJ010000398.1:0-2875 GCA_035646975.1 Patescibacteria group bacterium | reverse complement strand
ATGAGGGGGGGCCTTGAGGCCCCGGATGTCTCCGCGCCCTGCAGGAGGATGGGAGGATGAAAGGGCGCGGAGACCCCGGGATGCGGGCTGGTTATCCGGTCAGGCCGATTTCGAGGTCGGCTTCGATGCGGGCGGCCCGGGGCGCCCGCCCGCGAAGTAGTTCATCAGGGTCGCCGCCAGCCCGTCCACCGGGCCGCCGGAACCGCCGGTCACCAGCACGTCGGGCACGAACCGGGCGCCCCCTTCGGCCAGCACGTTGGCGATGTTGACCACCGCCGTGGGCCCCTGTCCGAGCGCGAGCACCTGGGCTTCATAGCCACGCGCGCGCGCCAGCCCCACCGCCTCCACCTCGGCGCCGCGCGCCGTGCCGGTCTGGCGGATGTAGGTCGCCTCGCCGTCGGCCTCCGCCTTGCGCGCGCTGGCGTCGTTGGTCTTGATCTCCACGCCGACTTTCGACTTGGCCAGGTCGGCCTGCATATCGGCGGTGCCTTTGGACTGCTCCATGTCGATGCGCTGGTTCTGGGCATCCTTCTGCCGGCGGAACGTTTCGATCTCCTGGTTGGCGATCTCCCGCTCGGTCAGCACCCGCACCAGGTCTTCGGGCAGGATGACATCCTGGATGTAGACCCCCTTGGTCTCGACCTGGTACTGCTGCAGGTGATGGCTGATGTGCGCGAAGGCCTCCTCCTGCACCGCCTGCCGGGTGGCGATGAAGCTGATCGCGGGCATGCTCTGCAGCTTGTCGCGGAAGTGGTTGCCCACCGCCGCCTGCAGCACCTCGTTGACCAGGTTGTTCATCGTGCCGACGATCGAGATCACGCGCGGGGCCTTCGTGTCCGGGACATGTATCTGCACCTGCAGATCGATCTTGAAGACGAAGCCTTCGTTGCTCTTGGCCACGATCTGCTGCAGCTTGGCGTCGAGCTTGTGCGCGGCCGACACCGCGTCGGCCCAGTTCAGGGTGAGGATGGCGGTGGGAACCACCTCGGCTTCGTAGCAGCGCGGGTTGATCGGGTACTTGCCGGTGCGCAGCGGCTCCTGCCAGATGCCGCGGTGGCCCGGGCGCACCAGCGAGCCGAACTTGAACTCGGCTCCGGATGTATCCTGCGCCACCAGGCCGACATAGGCCTTGATGACGGCGACTTCACCCTGCTTGACCACCAGCATCGGCATTCTTTCCACCTTGACGAGAAACGGATTCAAGGCGTAGGCGCCGTACAGCAGCGGGTCGTGCTGCAGCCCGATGTGGCCGCCATTGTCGAGGAAGGCCTGGAAGTCCTGGTAGTTGTTGTGCTGATCGTTCTTGCTGCCGAGCAGCACTTCGATGAGCTGGGCGTCGGCCTGCCCGGCCTTCTCCATCCGGTCGAGATCGGTGTAGCCACCCAGCCGGCTGGCGATGTCGCCCGACGGCAGCGGGTCGCCTTCGAACGTGGTGACGATGCCGATCGAGTCGGTGGTCTCGCCCCCGGTGCTGCGCGGCATCGGCTCGATGCGCACCAGCTCGAGCTGGTGCGGGTCCAGGCCGAAGGCGTCCGGGGTGAGCGGCTCGCGTTTCGAGCCGAGCGCCGCCAGCTCGGGCGACACCGGCAGACCGTACACCTTACGGCGAGTCAGCACGAGAAATGCCACCGGATGAATCGGCACCAGCGTGCCGGGCGGCAGCACGGGACGCTGGACACCTTTCTGCCCGCCCCCGTCGATGAAAGCGCGAAGGTCGACGAAGTTGCCGAACTCCTTCCTGAAGACCGCCGACTTGGCGCCGATCGGCAGCGACTGGCCGACCTGCGCGATCACCACGCCGATCTCGCCGGCCGGCACCTGCACCCAGGGGAACTTCTCGACCCGGTAGAGCAGGCAGAATCTCCATCTCAGGCCCGGCATCAGCATCTCGGCCTGGTATCCCGCTTCGCCGGAAAACGCGACCGGGTTGCCGGCGGAGAGCTTCTTCGATGAGAACCGTTTGGTGACCAGGCCCAGCTCGGTCGGGCCGATGGCGCGGATCGACGCGAGTGCCAGCAGCAGTACGACGACCGCCGCGACGAATGCGGCGGCGCCCAACGCGAACGTCGTGATTCCCAATGTGAACATGGCGACCCCCCTTCAGGCTCGAGTGCGTGCGTGCTTGTCTGCTTCATGAGCATCAGATGGATGCCGGCCTGGAGCTTCGCCGGCACAGGGATGAGTGCTGAGGGCTGATGGCCTCGGATGAGGGGGTCTATTGAGGTGTCGTGGGACGCATGGCAGCTCTTGCTCCTGAGCCTTCTTGTACGAACCGTCCGGCGCGCGGTTTCGCGGGGGGGATTTCCCTCACTTGCCGTCGAGGCTGTACTTGCCCGCGCCCAGGAAAACCAGGCTGAGAAAGACGATGCCCGCCGTGATCGGGTGGGCCGCGCTCATGATCCCTTCGGCCGGCTTGTACAGCACGAGCGACGCCACCAGCATGTTGAACGCCATGATGAGAGCGGCCGGCCGCGTGGCGAAGCCGAGCACGAGGCAGATGCCGCCGCCGAACTCGGCCAGCGCCGCCATGAAGCCCCAGAAGACCGGCGCGAAGGTGATGCCGAGGTGCGACATCGAGTGGCCGAGCTCGGTCCAGTTGGCCGTTCCCCCCTGGATCTTCGGCCAGCCGTGCATGATGAACAGCAGGCCGATGCCCACCCGCAGGATCAGAAGGCCGAACTCTCGCTGCTTGTTCAGGAAGCTCAGTATCATGGGTCCTCCGTCGAATTGGGCCGCATCCTACCACACCGACCGCGCGCGGCTAGGAGCCTGTCCGAGTGATGGCTTGGGCCGCGTTGCGAGCGCCGCGCCATCACTCGGACAGGCTCCTGGGCGTGTGTTAGGATCGCGCGACATCGCCAGGACGGAGACATCC
>DASROJ010000397.1:0-6218 GCA_035646975.1 Patescibacteria group bacterium | reverse complement strand
CGCCTGGATCTGGAGAGTTCGCCGCCTCTCGAGGTGATCGCGCGGAGTTTCGTGAAGTCTCCTCCAGCCGATGAGAACCTGCCAAGGACCTTGCGACTCCTGGCCGGGTACCCGAGCGCAGAGGTGGACCGGGCGGCGATCGATGCGTTCGAGGCGGTGCTCGCCCTGCCGTCACCGCCGGCCTGGACGCGCGACGCGATGGCTCTGCTGCTCGAACGCCTGCACGTTCCCGATGCAGAGAGCCGACTCTCGGGTCTGACTCGGATCGCGACCCGCGCCGAGATCCAGCGCGCGCGCGGAATCTGGCGCAACGCCCTCAGACAGCTTGCCCCCATTCCGGAGCGTCTCGCGGCCGAGCCAGCGCACGACGACTCGAGCAACCAGGTCCCGCTCCTGCAGTGACGTCGGCGGTGCCACGTTTCCTGATTCGCTGCTTACCAGGGCCTCCTTCGAGTGAAATGTCTCCCGGTCACAGCGCCTGCATGAAGGCGACGAGATCTTTTTTCTCCTGAGCATTGAGCTTGAGCTCCAGGACGAGGTTGAAGAATTCCACCGTGTCATCGAGCGTCAGCAGGCGATCGTCGTGAAGGTAGGGTGGCGAATCCTTGATGCCTCGCAGCGGAAACGTCTTGATCGGGCCGTCGGCGGAGGCCAGCCGGCCATTGATCATCTTCTCGGTGAAGAATCGCTCGACGCGGAGATTATGCATCAGGTTGTCGGTGTAGTAAGGCGGAGCGTGGCACGCGGAGCACTGGGCCTTGCCGAAGAACAGATCCTGGCCACGCCGCTCGCTCTCGCTGGCTTTCGCCGGATCGAGCTTGCCGAGAATCGTGAGCCTGGGGGCTGGGGGAAAGTCGAGCAGCTCCTGGAACTCCGCCATGAACTGCACCTGGCTGCCCCGCTCGAGGATGTTGACCCCCTTGAGCTGGGCCTGGGCTGGGTCGCCATCGAAATAGGCGGCGCGCTGCTCGAATTCGGTGAAATCCTCCACGCTCTTCATGGCACGCTGCGATCCGAACAGACGCTGGATATTGACCCCGCGCAGCGACGGGGTATCGATGCGATGCCGGTGCTCGTTCGGGCGGATATCGCCCACGGTGTGCGTGGCCGCATCCGTGTGTCCGTTGGCGTGGCAGTCGAAGCAGGCCACGCCCTGGAAGGCGGTGAGGCTTCGACGGTCTTCAGTGGCGTTGAACTGGGCCTGGGGAAACGGCGTCACCAGCAATCGCAGACCCTCGAGCTGCTTGGGATTCAGGACGTCCTTGAACAGCTCGTTGAAATTCGCCAGCGTGACGAGCTGTCCGCGTGACACATCCCCCAGATCGGGCCGGGTGGTCAGGTAGATCGGCGCCGGGAACTCCGGCAGCAGGTGCCGGGGAAGATCGAAATCCAGGTCGAACCGGGTCAGGTCGCGGCCGGTCTGCCGGCGGGTCTCGTCGATGAGCTGCTGGGGAAAGACCATCCCGCCCGACTCGTGGTGGGGATGAGGCAGTGGATAGAACCCGGCGGGCCAGAGGTTCCTGCTCCGGATCTCCTCCGGAGTCATCGCGGCGAGTTTCTCCCACGACATCCCGCCTGAAAGCCTCACTCGAACGCCGGCCTGGACCGCCTTGCCGCGGGACATGGTGACGCCGGCCACCGGCCGATCGGCGAGGTCGTACCGCTCGGCGAGCAACGACTGCTGGCGTCTGGCGAATTCCGGCTTCTCCTGTTGGAGGCGTTTGACCATCGTCGCAAAATCCTCGCCGGCGGCGAAGATCATCGGGCCGCAGACGAGCAGCGTCGCGGCGAGCAGGGCTGGAGACAACTTGAACCGGGACATCTTCTTCATGATGACTCCCTCCTGTTAAAGCTTCGTCGCCAGAACGTCGACCTCGGCCTCCTTCTCGGCCTCCTTGCCGGGCGTTGCCTCCCATCAAACGAGCAACGCGACCTTGATCATCTTCCGTCCCCCTCAGGATGAGTTCCATCCTGGCGAGCGCGCGAAGGCCTCATGATACAGGATGCGACCGTGGAGAAGAAAACCGCCGGCGTGGTGGCGAAAGCCGAAATGAGGCGATGATCGGTGCCCGGGACTCCGGCGCTCGCCGTCACCAGGTTCGCGAAGAAATTCCTGTGACCTGTCCTTCGGTGAGCACGTGATCGCCCGGCGGTGCGAGGTGGGTGGCCATCGCCTCGCATGACTGACTGACATGGGCCTCCATCTGCGCCGCCGGCAGCGATGCCGGGGCAAAGATGACCATCCAGATCGCGCGCGTGGTGGTGGTGACGGCGGTGCGCAGTGAGTCGGCGGTTGGATTGCCGAAGGGCCCCTGCAAATCGGCCAGCACGGGGCGGCCCTCCAGGTGCACCTCGTCCTTCCGGACTCCCTGGTACATCTCGCCCGGCAGGCCGCGTCGCAGCGTCACGTCACCGCCTACCGACGAGGCATCATACAGGCCGATCGGCAGAAGAAACCGCAGTGCGCAGAGGTTGCACAGGTCCACCGCGTTGAGAATCTGCGGCAGCGGTTTGCCCTGCAGCGCGCGCCGGAGTAGCGCCTCCGAGGAGGGCCGCGTGCGTGTCGGGTCGATCCCGAAGGCGCGGTAGAGCCGGCGCGCCGGTTCGAGGCCTTCGATGCCAGAGGGCGTCTGGCCGGCGTGCCGCTGCACCAGCTCCGCGCGGGTCGCATCGATCTCGGACAGCAGCATGGCGCCGGCGGGGCCCACCGCGACCGGCTCGGCGCTCACGAGCCCCAGGCGGACGATGCCCCGAAGATCCTCGGAGACAGCCGGGATGATCATGACCGTTTCTTCATCCTCAGAGAGGCAGCCTCAGCAGGGCCTCGCAACCGGATCGGTCCTTGCGGTTCTCGACGGTCAGCGCGCCGCCATGGGCTTCTGCGATCTGGCGGCTGAGCACCAACCCGATGCCGGAGCCACCCGGCTTCGTCGTGAAGAACGGGACGAACAGGTTCGTGATATTGGAAAGCCCCGGGCCTTCATCTTGAACGAACAGGTCGACGTGCGTCGCGTTCTTCTTCCAGCCTACCCTCACGCCGCCGCCCGTTTCCAGCGCCGCATCGGCGGCGTTTCGCACCAGGTTGATGAGAAGCTGCTCTATCTGGTCCCCGTCGGCCTGGATGGTCACGCCCGGGCCGGGGGCAAGCTGCACACCCAGACGCGTCTCGAGTCCCGCGACCCGGCGCAGCAGGACGCCGATGTCGAGCGGCTGCAGCTTCGGCTGGGGCAGTCGCGCGAGTCGTGCGTAGGCGTCCATGAACCGGCTGAGCGACTCGGAGCGCGACGCGATCACGGCGAGGCCGCGCCGGGTGTCCTCTTCCCAGTCGGAAGGACGGGGCGCGCGGCCCAGGAGATCGGCGAGGCTGCCCGCGATCGATCGGATCGGCGCCAGCGAATTGTTCAGCTCATGACCCAGCACCCGGATGAGACGCTGCCAGGCTTGCCGCTCCTCCTGGCGCAGCGCGCGGCTCAGGTCCGTCAGCACCACCATCTGCATCGGAAGACCACCCTGACGGAACGCAGACCTGCGCACCTCCCAGCGTCCGGATGAGCCCGGAAACGCCACGTCGATCACCAGGGGACCTTCTTCGGCCAGGCATCCCGACAGACCCAGCTCGACGGCGCCGCGTCCCATCAGCCTCTCGGAAGGCTGCGCGAGCAGCCTTTCGCCTGCCCGGTTCACCAGGCGCAACTTCTGGTCGCCGTCGAACGTGAAAACCGCCGCATCGATCTCGGCCATCACCTTGCGCAGCAGCGTGGTGGCCTCCATGGCGCCGAGCCGCTGCTCGCGAAGCGTCTCGGCCAGCTCGTTGACCTCGAGCATCACTTCGCCGAGACTGTCGTCGCGTTTGCCGCCCCGCGCCCGAAGGGAGAAGTCGCTCTCCCGCAGCGCCGCCAGGATGTTCGCCAGTGTCTGCAGCGGCACCACCACCCGGTGGCGCAGCGAGTAGGCGAAGCCCAGCCAGAACCCCGCGATCAGGGTGGTGAGCGTCCACTGGACCTTCGGCGTGAAATCTCCGACCCACAGCAGGATCAGCGACACCGCCACGCCGGGCGCGCCGGTCATCAGGGCGAACAGCAGCAGCTTGCGGTCGTAGCTCAGGCGTCTCTTGATCGGCTTTCGCGGGGGTGTCATATCCCGTAACGCTGGAGCCGGCGGTACAAGGCGCTTCGTGACAGGCCGAGCGCCTGCGCGGCCTGGCTCACGTTGCCGCCGAACTTCGCGAGCGCCTTCCTGATCAGGTAGTACTCGACCTCCTCGAGGCTCATTTCATCGAGCCGCGGCGACCCCTCCCGCGCGCGCAGCGCGATGTCGGAGGCCCGCACCATCTCCTCGCGCGCCATCAGGACGCCGCGTTCCACGGCATGATCCAGCTCGCGGATGTTTCCGGGCCACGCGTGCTCCATCAGCGTCTGGAGGGCCGCCGGGTCGAACCCGGTGATCTTCTTGCGGTAGTGCTGCGCGTGCTGCCGCAGAAACTGCGCGGCCAGCAGGGGGATGTCCTGTCGTCGGTCGCGCAATGCGGGCACGCGTATCTCGATCGTGTTGAGGCGGAACAGGAGATCCTGCCGGAACCGCGCAGCGGCCACCTCTTCATTGAGGTCGGCGTTGGTGGCCGACAGGATGCGCACATCGACCCGGCGGGTCCTGGAGGAGCCCACCCGCTCCAGCTCGCCGGTTTCCAGCACGCGCAGCAGACGCGTCTGCTGGTTGAGCGAGACGTTGGCGATCTCGTCGAGAAACAGCGTCCCCCCGTCGGCCAGCTCGAACCGCCCCACCCGGTCGGCGCGCGCGTCGGTGAAGGCGCCCTTGACATGGCCGAACAGCTCGCTCTCGAAGACCCCTTCGGAGAGCCCGCCGGCGTTCACCGTGACAATCGCCTTGCTGGATCTGCCCGACATCGCATGAAGGGCTCGCGCGACGACCCCCTTGCCGCTGCCGTTTTCGCCGGAGATCAGCACGTTCGCATCCGATGGCCCCACCCTCGAGATCAGCTCGAGCACCGGTTTCATCGCGGCGGAATGCGCGATGAGATCGGGGTGAGCGCGCACGTCGTCGCGCAGGAGCCGGTTTTCCGCCTCCAGCAGCCGGCCTTTGCGCAACGCCTGGCCGAGATCGACCTGCGTCCTGAGGATGGTCAGCAGCCGCGAGTTCTCCCACGGTTTCTGCACGAAGTCGCGCGCGCCGCGCCGCATCGCCTCCACGGCGAGCTCGACGCTGCCCCAAGCGGTCATCACGATCACCGGCAGCGTGCTGTCGAGGTTGCGGATGCGCGAGAGCAGATCGAGACCCTCCTTGCCCGATGTCGTATCCCGCGCGTAGTTGAGGTCCATCAGCACCGCGTCGAAATCGCGCGACTCGAGGGCGGCCATCAGCCCGGCAGGCGAAGAGACCGATTCGATCGTGAATCCCTCGCCTTTGAGCAATAGACGCAGCGATTCGATCACGTCGGGCTGGTCGTCCGCGATGAGGATGCGTGGCGAGGCCGGAGCCGCAGGCTTCATGGCTGTCCGGCCGGCCGGCGAACCGCATGACCCGCTGCGGCGAGCGATGCCACCGCCGCCTCGAGCTTTTCGCCCTTCACCAGCAGGTAATCGGTGTCGAAGGTCGACATGACGAAGATGCTGACGCCGGCGGCGGCCAGCGGCGCGGCAACCGAGGAGACGACGCCGATGGCGGAAAAATCGAACGGTCCTTCGACCTTGAGCGCCTTCCAGCCGCCCTCGTGCCGTGTCGCCTGCGGAACATCGGCCTGCCGGCAGACGATCGACAGCTCATCTGGCGTGCGTGTGATGGAGCAGAACGGGCTCGACAGCGCCCATGCGGGCAATCCGGCCTCGGGGCCGAGACGGCAGACCGCGAACGTGCCTTCCATCAGCGAGAGCGTGAGCAACTGGTCCAGCCCCCCGTGCATGTCGTGAGCCCGTATTCTGCCACACGCACGCGGGACATTCTCATTCGTGCCGCAGGGCAATCATCGGATCGACGCGGGTGCGGACGCGAGTGTCGACCCGGCGGCCGACACAGAGTCGGGGCCGGTGCGGACGCGAGTGTCGCTCCGTAGCGACCATCGTGGAGGCGCCGGGGTGCCCGTCCGGGCGAACGGGACGCCGGGAGTCGCCCGCGGCATGGGCGCTGGATGGCTGGAGACAGTTCCCGACGGGCGCGAAAGGCGGCCCGATCGCCCTGGCACGGGCCGGCGCCGCAACGGGGAG
>DASROJ010000396.1:0-3617 GCA_035646975.1 Patescibacteria group bacterium | reverse complement strand
TGCAGCGGGCCGCCGAAGCCGGCTTCGGCGTCGGCCACGATCGGAGCCAGCCAGTAGACGCTGTCATCCCCCTTGAGGTGGTGGATCTGGTCGGCTCGCAGCAGCGCGTTGTTGATGCGGCGGATCAGGTAGGGGACGCTGTCGGAGGGATAAAGGCTCTGGTCGGGATACATGTGCATCGAGTTGTTCATGTCGGCCGCCACCTGCCAGCCGCTCGCGTAGATCGCCTTGAGTCCCGCCCTGACGTGCTGGATCGCCTGGTTGCCGGTGATGGCGCTGAGCACGTGGACATAGTCGTCCTCGTTGAGCAGCTTCCAGAGACGGTCGGCGCCGAGTCGCGCCACGGAGTACTCGACCTCGATCGAGCCGCGCAGACGCCAGACATCCTCGGCGGAGTAGGGCCGCTCGATTCCCTGCCATCTCGGAGATGTCTTCCAGTCACTGGTCTGCTTGGCGACGAATGCTGTCTTGTCCATGCCGGGTTCTCCGTTGTCAGTCGATATGGTCGTAGGCGACCAGCGTCAGGAAATCGGGAAACTCATCGGACGTCATCATCTCTTCGAAAAGCTTCGATGCCAGGGGATACTGGCCGCTCGCGGGCAGCCGGGAGATCTCCTCGGCGATGATTCGGCGCACCAGGTCGCGGGTCACGACGGCGCCGCTGTCCAGCTTCGCGCCATGCCGGATCCATTGCCACACCTGCGAGCGGGAAATCTCCGCGGTGGCCGCGTCCTCCATCAGGTTGTACAGGGGGACGCAGCCCGAGCCGCGAAGCCAGGCCTCCAGGTACTGGATGCCGACGGTGATGTTGGTGCGAAGACCCTTCTCGGTGATGTCGCCCTTCGGAACCGCGAGCAGATCGGCGGCGGTCACCCGCACGTCATCGCGCAGGCGGCCGATCTGATGGTCGCCGGGCATGTGCTGGTCGAAGATCTCCCGGGCGAGGGCGACCAGGCCCGGGTGGGCGACCCAGGTGCCGTCGTGTCCGGCCTTCACCTCGCGAAGCTTGTCTTCACGCACCCGCGCCAGCGCGGCCTCGTTGGCGGCCTCATCGTTCTTGATCGGGATCTGCGCCGCCATGCCTCCCAGCGCGTGCGCCCCGCGGCGATGGCAGGTACGGATCAGCAGCCTGACGTAGGCGTCCAGGAAGGCGCGGTCCATGGTCACCTGCGCCCGGTCGGGCAGGACGAACTCGGGCCGGTCGCGGAATTTCTTGATGAAGCTGAAGATGTAATCCCATCGGCCGCAGTTGAGCCCCGCGGAATGCTCCTTCAGCTCGTAGAGGATTTCCTCCATCTCGAAGCCGGCCATGATCGTCTCGATGAGCACCGTGGCGCGGATGGTGCCGCGCGGGATGCCGAGCCGTTCCTGCGCCCTGACGAAGACGTCGTTCCAGAGACGCGCTTCGTGATGGCTTTCCAGCTTGGGCAGGTAGAAGTAGGGGCCGGTGCCCCTGTCGACCAGCGCGGCGGCGTTGTGGAAGAAGAAAAGGCCGAAGTCGAACAGCGAAGCCGAGACCGGCGAACCGTCGACGATCATGTGCTTTTCGATCAGGTGCCACCCGCGCGGCCTCACCATCAAGGTGGCGGTGCGCGGCTTCAGGGCATAGCGCTTCCCATCAGGGCTGAGGAAATCGATGGTGCCCGCCACGGCGTCCTTGAGGTTGAGCTGACCCTCGATGTTGTTCCTCCAGGTGGGGGAGTTCGAGTCCTCGAAATCGGCCATGAACACGCTGGCCCCCGAGTTCAGCGCGTTGATGATCATCTTGCGATCGACCGGCCCGGTGATTTCCACCCGGCGGTCGAGCAGGTCGGCCGGGATCGAGGCGACGCGCCATTCCGCTTCGCGTATCGTGCTCTGCGTGCCGGGAAGAAAGTCGGGCATCAGGCCCGCGGCGATTTCCCTGTCGCGGGCGCGGCGGCGTCCGAGCAGCTCCTGGCGTCTGAGCTCGAAAGCGCGGTGCAGACCCGCCACGAATCTCAGGGCGCCCGGCGTGAGAATGCCGGCATCGGCGCCGCCCGCGGGGCCTTTCAGGACGATCCCCTCGGAGCGGAGGTCGGGCTCACCCGTGCCCAGGGTACCTTTCGGTTTGGATGTCATGACCCCGGTAATTTGCAGGCTGACGGGGGCACTGTCAATCGGAGTTTTCCGGCAAGGTCAGGGAATCGAAAGCCGGGTGACCTGCCCGGCGATCACCGCGACCGGCTTTTCGGCCACACCGCCTCCCGGCATCGAGACACGCAGCCGGTAGTCGCCCGGCGGGATGTCCGAAAGGGATGTCGGCGCCCCGGGTCTGAGCAGGAATGTCGGTTCGGACAGGAAGGTGCTGACGAACGCCGGGCGGCCCTGCGGATCGATCAACACCCCCCTGGCGGTCTCTCCCGTTTTCAGCGCGCCGCCGGTGACCTCGAGGCTTCCGCCGGTGGGAAGGGTCAGCGTCGTCTCCGGTCCGGGGACCTTCACGTCGTTGAGCGTCTCGGTGGCGATGTTCTGTCCGCCCAGGATGATCCGGTAGACGCCTGTCTTGAGCGAATCCAGGCGGAACAGACCGGTCGCGTCGGAGGAGATCTGCCCCCGGTAGACGGACGTGGCGCCCGAGCCGTTCGGCGCCAGCGGGTCGCCGCCCCCCACCAGGACGAGAGCGGAAAGCGACGTGAGCGGCTGGCCGGAGATCGCGTCAATGGCCCGGAACGAGAAGCCGTCCGCGCGCGCGAGCTCGAACGATATCTCGTCGGGTTGCAGCGTCGGGGTGATGGTCACCGCGCGTGACTCGAACCCGTAGCCGTCCTTTCGCGCGGTGAGGGTGTAGGTGCCTTCCTCGAGCCCCTCGACCGCATACGACCCGGTAGCATCGGTTCGCGCGCCCTGCTGGAAGATGAACCCGGCGCCCGCGGAAGGCTGCGCCGAGTTTTCCTTCTTTATCGAGATCTCCGCGCCGTCGAGCGGCCGGCCGGTGCCGGAGTCGTTGACGATGCCGGTGATCCGCGCCAGCGGCAGCTCGATGTCGAGTTCGCGGTCCCCCTTCACCGAGGTTTTCGTGGAGTGCGAGATCCCCGAGGTGAGCTGGAGAACGTCGACGCTGTATTCGCCGTCATCGAGATCTTCGGCGATGTAATGACCCGCGGCGTCGGTGGTGGCGGTGACCCGGGCCCGTGAGGCGGCGTTCATGAAGATGACATTGGCGCCGTCGATTCCCTTGCCGCCGCGGGTGACGTCGCCTTCGACCTTGCTGCCGCGCGGAAACTCGATGGTCGTCTCGACGCTGGGGGTGTTCTCCGGGATCTGCAGCGTCCTGGTGGCCGACTTGCCTCCGAAGAATCCGGAGCTGGCGATCAGCGTGGTCGACCCGGCGGTCAGACCCTTCAGCTCGAAATGCCCGGTTGCGTCCACAGCCGCCGTCGTGCCGAAGCCACCCATGCCGCCGCCACCCGCGGCGCCGACGGCCCGCACGGTGAACTGGGGAAGATCGGATTCCTTCACGCCGACGAGGCTGCCCGACAGTGTCACGCCCCCGCCCATGCGCAGCTCGTAGGGAGGCAGCGCGGCGCCCTCGGAGACCACGATGTCGCCGACCTGGGCCGTGCGCAGCCCCGTGGATTCCGCGCGCAGCGTATACC
>DASROJ010000395.1:0-11577 GCA_035646975.1 Patescibacteria group bacterium | reverse complement strand
GGGTTGTCTCTGGGGGGGCTGGGCCGCCGACAGGATCGGACGCGAACGGCTGGTCAATCTCGCGCTGGGGGCCAGCGGCGCTTGTTGTCTTCTGGTCGGGTTGTCGTTCGGCTGCAGCCCGTGGCTGGTGGCCGCGCTTGTCTGGATCTGGGGCTTCTTCGTCGTGGCCGACTCGGCACAGTTCAGCGCGCTGGTCACCGAGGTGGCGCCAGCGCACGCCGTGGGCACCGCGCTCACGCTGCAGACGTCGATGGGGTTCCTGCTGACGCTGGCGACCATCGAGCTGGTGCCCCGCATCGCGACGGCGGAGGGATGGCGATGGGCGTTTCCGATCCTTGCGCTGGGTCCCGTCGCCGGCATCGCCGCCATGATGACACTGGCCAGGCTGCGGCGCCCCGGCGCCGCCTCCGGTATAATCCGCGTCCCTGAACAGTGACTCTCCAGGCCGAGGTGACGCCGGTGGGCACGTTGCGATTCGAATTGCTCTGCACGGACCCGACCGGCGCGCGGCGAGGCCGGCTGGCGACCGCGCACGGAGACGTCGAGACGCCGACGTTCATGCCGGTGGGGACCTACGGCGCGGTCAAGTCGCTCAGCCCCGAAGAGCTGATGGCGGCGGGGGCGCGGATCATCCTGGGAAACACCTATCATCTTTACTTGCGGCCGGGCCACCGGGTGATCGAGAGCCTCGGTGGGCTTCATCGGTTCATCAGCTGGCCTGGGCCGATACTCACCGACAGCGGCGGCTTCCAGGTGTTCAGTCTCGCGGCGCTTCGCCGCGTCGGCGAGGATGGCGTCGAATTCCGATCGCATCTCGACGGTTCGCTCCATCTGCTGACACCCGAAATGGCAATCGAGGTGCAGAATGCGCTGGGCTCCGACATCAGCATGGTCCTCGACGAGTGCCCGCCCGCGACGGCTCCACGTGACGACATCGTCCGCGCGATGTCCCGCACCACGGCCTGGGCGGCGCGTTGCAAGCAGGCATTCGGCGACGGGAAGAGCCGGGCTCTGTTCGGAATCGTCCAGGGCGGTGTCCAGGAAGACCTGCGTCGCGAGCATGCGCAGGCGATCGTGGAGATCGGCTTTGACGGCTACGCCGTCGGCGGCGTGAGCGTGGGGGAGCCGCCGGAGCGCATCCATGGCATCGGCCGGCTCATGGGCGGGCTGCTGCCACCCGGCGCGCCACGGTACATGATGGGGCTGGGAACCCCGACGGATCTGATCGAGCTGATCGGGTCGGGGTTCGACATGTTCGATTGCGTCATGCCGACGCGCAACGCGCGCAACGGGACACTGTTCACCTCACGCGGGCTGATGCACATCAAGAACCAGGCATTCACCGGGGACCCGTCACCGATCGATCCCGGCTGTTCCTGCTACACCTGCCGCGGGTTCAGCCGCGCCTACCTGCGCCATCTCCATCTTTCAAAGGAAATCCTCGGACAGCGTCTCAACACGATCCACAACCTCTTCTTCTACGAATCGCTGATGACGGCGGCGCGCGCGGCGATCGCCGCGGGGGGGTACGCCGCGTGGAGCCGACTGACGCTCGGGCTCATGGAGGAGGGTTGGTCATGAACGACCAGCGCCCGCTCGTCTTCGTTGCCGATTCCCACCTGACGACGGATGACGCCGAAGTCGACAGCTTCATCCGGTTTCTCGAAACGGTCGGTTCGGCTGCAGGCACCGTGTGCCTGCTCGGCGATCTGTTCAACGTCTGGTTCGGCGAGCCGAAATTCCGGATGGCCCATCAGCAGCGTGTTCTCGACGCGCTGACACGTCTGGCCGCCGCCGGCGTCGTGCTCAAGTTCGTGGAAGGGAACCGCGATTTCTCGATCCGGCGGAACTACCTCAACGCCCCGTTCGCGCAGGTGGCGGAAGACTTCCTCGTGGAAAACCATGGAGGCCGAAGGATCCTCGCGGCGCATGGAGACGAGGTGAACCGGGAGGACCGGCAGTATCGCCTCTGGAAGCGGGTGAGCAAGAGCTTCGCCGTGTACGGCCTGTTCAGGCTGCTGCCGGGACGGTGGGGCGTCGCGCTCGGCGAGCGGCTCGAGCGGAAGCTCTCGGGGACGAACATCCGGCACAAGAGCTACTTTCCGATGGAGCAGTGCCGGCAGTACGCCGAGGCTCTGTTTGCTACCACCTGCGACGTCATCGTCCTGGGCCACTTCCACGAGGAGCGCGAGATCGACCTGCCGCACGGAAAGGTGTACGTGCTTCCCACGTGGCGCGGCCATCATCGCTACCTCTGCTTCGAGGGGACGCAGCCTGGCCGGTTCGTCGACTTCACGTCGTGAGCCGGCGACACGCGGGGCGTCGATCGGCCTGCGGGACCCTCGCTCAGGAAGTGGAGGGCGTCCGGAGGAGGAACGACTCGTCGATCGGTATGTGCCGGTCGGCCGCCAGGATCAGCTCCTTGGCCGTTGACCCGGTGAACGAGTAGACCTCGACCCTGGGGCCGAGCGACCGGACCTGCGTCACCAGCGAGGCGAAATCGCCGTCACCCGACACCAGCGCCACGATATCGAGACTCTCGGCCATGCGGAGGATTTCAAGGGCGATCTCCATGTCCCAATCGCCTTTCGAGGATCCATCGTGGCGGACCTTCAGGTCCTTGATGCGGACTGAATAGCGCTTCTGCTGAAGCATCGTCAGGAAGCCCGACTGATCGATGTCGCGGTTCTGCACCACGTAGGCGATCGCCCGGACGAGGCGACGCTGCCGACTCGCAGCCGCCATCAAGGCACCGAAGTCCAGGCGCGCGTTGAGCTGCCTGGCCGCGTAATACATGTTCTGCACGTCGACGAACAGCCCGACACGGTCCTGCTCCTGAACGCCCGCGGGCCGCCGGGCCTGCCTCCGCCCGGCCATCTCCGCGGCGATGTCGTTCGTCGCCCGCGTCAGGCGAGCGTCGACCTCCTCGAGGTGACGCCGCAGATCGCGAACCTCATGGCGGAGCGATTCGACATCATCCGCATCGTCCGCCCCCCGGACCAGGCGAGGCCCCCTGTCCGCCGCCAGCCGGACCCGCAGCCTGACGATCGCGGCCAGGCTCGCGTCGCGGTCATCGAGACCGAGGGCGAAAAGCATCCGGCCGGCGCCGGCGTCGTCGATCTCCTCGGCCGAGCGCTCCAGCGAAGCCGGAGACATCGAATGAATGCGGTCGATTTCCTCTTTGTTGGCCGCCACCAGCGTGTGGAGGATCAGGTCGCGCGCGGCGCTGTCGACGCTTTCGACCACCCGCCGTGTCAATGCCTCGGCCACGAGGGCCGCATCCTCGGTGGCGTCCATCCCGCAGAGACCGGCCAGCTCGACGAGTCGATCCCTGTCGAGACTGCGCTGCAGGGCCCGCCGCAACCCGTCGGCGCCGATGCGAGCCAGCAACCTGTTTCCATCGATGTCCATGGCTCAACCCCTGGAAGATTCGGACTCGGACTCGGCCTCTTGAATCGCTTCGACACGCTGCCGGAACAGGCTCTGCACGCGTTCGGTGATCGGACCGCGCCCGCCGGGGTGAACGACGCGCCCTTCGAGCCGCGCCACCGGGATGATCTCCCGCGTCGTGCTGGTGAGGAAGATCTCATCGGCCGCCAGCAGATCCTCGCGCCGGTAGCTCCCTTCCTCGTGCGGCAGGCCGTGCGAGCGGAGAAGCTCGAGGACGATCTCGCGGGTGATGCCGCTGAGAATGCCGCAGTCGAGGCCGGGGGTCATCACACGGCCGTGCTTGACGAAAAACACGTTGGTCAGCGTGCCCTCGGCGAGGAACCCGGCCGTGTTGAAAAGTATCGCTTCGCCCGCGCCGGCGTCCCTGGCCTGCTGCGCGGCAAGGATATTGTTGAGGAGATTCGAAGACTTGATCCGCGGGTCGAGCGCTTCTATCGGATTGCGCCTGACCGAGGAGATGATGGCGGCCACTCCGGCCTGCCGATCCTGGTCCGAGAGCTGCCGCAGACGGGTCACCAGGATGACCAGCGTCGGGCGCGGACAGAGATCCGGGTCGTATCCCAGTGGACCCTGGCCGCGTGTCGTCATGATCCGGATGGCGAACTCCCCGACGTAACCGGGATCGGCCTGGAGGGCCGCCCTGATGGTCCTGTCCACTTCGTCGGCGATGTGGCCACGGCTCCAGGGAAGGTTCAGGCGGATCGCGTCTGCGGAGCGGGCCAGCCTGTCGAGATGGCCCGGCAGGTAGAACGGCCTGCTCCTGTAGGTGCGGACGGTCTCGTAGACGCCGTCGCCATAGAGAAACCCGTGATCGTGGACGGGGACGCACGCTTTTTCGATCTCGGAGACGGCACCGTTGACATTGGCGAGCTCGTTGGTGTGCATCAAGGGCATCGCAGGCATCATCATGAGTATGAGATGAACATGAGGGACGCTACGATCGAAACTACCAGATGCGATCGACGAGGGTCAAGACGGGCGGCGCGCGGGCGACGGTGTGTTAAGATGAACTCCATGAAAGGCGTCGGTGTCGACATCATCGAGATCGAAAGAGTGAACGGAGTGCTCGAGCGCCGCGGCGATCGATTCATCGAGCATGTGTTCCTTCCGGGCGAGGTGGCCTATTGCCAATCGCGCCGCGAGCCCGCGCGGCATTTCGCGGCGCGGTTCAGCGCGAAGGAGGCCGTCGTCAAGGCGCTCGGTGTCAAGCGCGGCATGACCTTTCTGTGGCGCGACATCGAAATCCTCCGATCCGTGGACGGCGTGCCGACGGCAAGGCTCTCCGGACGCGCCCTGGATCTCGCCCGCCGGCGCGGGGTGACCGAGCTGCACATCTCGCTGTCCCACTCCGATACGCACGCCGTCGCGATGGCCACCGCCGTGTAGGAGCCTGTCCGAGTGATCGCTCGGGCCGCGCAGCCGGGGCTTGCGAGCGGCAGGCGCGAAGCGAGAAGGAGATTATCCGTTGTGGTCATCGACGACGAGCGACAAAGGATGACACCGCAATCCCGCGTTGCCCGAAGGGTTGCGGCGGCGCGCACCGATCTGCGGATCGGCTCTCGCAACGCGGCCCAGGCCATGACTCGGACAGGCTCCTAGGCGCCGCGATCGATGGGCCTCAACCACAAGCACGGTGATGCCCGCGACAAACTGAATCGTCCAGCCAGGCGCTGCCTCGCCCAGACCATCGCGCTGACGGTTTCGATCATGCTGTTCGAGGTGGTCGGCGGGCTGATGGCCAACAGCCTTTCGCTGCTCTCCGACGCCGGGCACATGTTCACCGACGCGCTTGCCCTGGGCATGGCTCTGTTCGCCGTCACGGTGGCTTGCCGCCCAGCGACCGCGCGCAAGACCTACGGCTTCTACCGCATCGAGATTCTTTCCGCGCTGTCCAACGGCGTCATCCTGGTGGTGATCGCCCTGGTCATCTTCTACGAGGCGTACCAGCGGTTCAGCCGGCCACAGCCGGTGGAAGGGCCAATGGTGCTGCTGGTGGCGAGTGTGGGGCTGGTGGCCAACCTCGCCGGCATGTGGATCCTCGGACGGGCGACCGGCAACATCAATGTCCGCTCAGCCCGTCTGCACGTCCTGAGCGACGCGCTGTCGTCCGCCGGAGTGCTGGTGGGGGGCGCGATCATCACCCTGACCTCGTGGTACCGGATCGATTCCTTGCTGTCTTTCGCGATCGGCGGGGCCATCCTCGTCGGGGCGTACCACGTCCTCAAGGAGACGGTCGACATCCTGCTCGAATCCACCCCCATGGGGCTCGAGCTGGAGGAGGTCTATCGCGCCATCGAGGGCATCGACGGGATCAAGGGAGTCCATGACCTCCATATCTGGAGCATCACATCGGGGATGACCGCGTTGTCGGGTCACGTCATACTCGACAGCGTGACGCTGGCCAACTCCGATGACCTGCTCAACTGCATCAAGAGCATGCTCACCGAACGGTTCAGGATTGACCACACGACGATCCAGGTGGAGTCGGAGAGCTACACCGAGGTGGGCGAAGTCCACTGAGTCCGGCGGCTACCTGTTGCCGAATCGGATGCGGTTGCGTTGCGCGGCGGTGTTGGCCCGATAGGGCCGCGTGTCGATCGCGCTGGGTCGGGAGAACAGCCCGGGCTCGGCCAGCAGGGCGCCGCCGGGTTTGTCGCAGGCCGGGCGGCGAGGTGGTCCGAAACCCCCGGCATAGCCGCCGTAGAGACGACCAGCGTAGACTCCTCCATCCATGATCACGCTCTGGCCAGCGGAGTTCTCCATCGAGGGGGGATAGACGTTCACGATGACAGGAGCCTGCCGCGACTCTGCCGCGTCACCGGCGTAGCGATCCGCGGGGCGCGATGCGAGGGTGTCGGCATGCGGTGACCCGGAATCGATCCAGTCGTCCAGCTCTCCGCCGATCCTTCGCCCCGCCGCATCCAGGTTCGTGACGTGGAGAACCTCTTCGCCGCTTTCGTTCTTCTCACGGTAGACGCGTATCGATTGGCCTTCCGGTCGGGCCCCGCCCGCCGCCGGCGCGGTGGTCGGCCCCATCAGCGCCGCGAGCAGGGCGTCGCTCGCCCCGGCAGCCTTGAGCTTGAGGATCTGCGGCACCGACAGCGCCAGACTTGTGCCCGTGGCGGCAACCTGCCGGAGAATGACCTTCTCGCTGACACCTGCTTTGAGCAGCGCGAGCGTATCGTCCACGGTCATCATTCTTGTTGTCCGCGTTGCCGACGCCGGTGCGACGGCCGGGCCGGTGGAGGCGGTCAGCGCGCCAACACCGACCATGAGGCACAACGCGCCCAACAAGGCAGACACTCGATACGCGTGGCGAGGGATGCGGTTCATGGAGTAATCGTACGTCCAAAACCACCGGCTCGCCACCGCGATCACCGCAGCAGAATGATGCCGCGGTCCAGCAGGCGCTTCATGATGCGCAGCGCCTCGGCCTCGCTCAACGGGCTGATGTCGATGATCGACTTGAGCTCCCACGAGCCGTTGATGCGGCTGATCAGGAACACTTCCTCGGGTGTCAGGCTCTCGCCCTTGAGCTGGTCCATGTCGCGCACCAGCACGGGCACCTTGGTCGGTGGCAGGTATTCGGCGTAGGCCTTCGCGCGGAACAGGGCGCAGGCCTCGTCGTACAGCTTCTTTATCTCGAGGTCGCGGGGAGAAGCGGTCTGGGCTTCCTGCAGAAGGTCGACGGCGGCCTCGAATTCACCCTTGGCCAGCCGCATCTTTCCCTGCTGCACCAGCGCGATGGGGGAGAGGAAGGGGCGATCGGTTTTCCCATCGTCTTCGAGTTCCGCTTCCTTTTTCGCCAGACGCACGAAGGTCTGCTCGAAGAACTGATAGAGAATCTGGCATATCGTGAATTCCGACGCATGCAGCGCGAGGCAGATGTCGGCGATCGAGCGGCGCCCGTCCACGAGGCTCATGATCGCCCGGGCGAGCGTGCGGTCGGGGGGGTATCCCGGGGGCAGCTCCTTGTCGGTGCGCTCCAGGATGCTTCGTGTCGACCCCAGCTCCCTGCGGACGTGTTTGAGCTCGTCCGTCAGCGTGAGGCCCCTGAGCAGCACGTCCTGTACGTCGAGGTTTATCGGGACGAAGAGCTCCCTCGGAAGGACCCCGTTGTCGAACTCGAAGTGGGCATCCTTCCACAGGAAGAGGCTGAAGATGGTTTCCTCGGCCTTCAGCACCAGCAGACGCTTGAGCTCGTCTTCGTTCAGCGTGCCCACCATCAGCAGGATCTTGCCGAGCAGCACGTGCGTCTTGGCCTGGGTCTCCAGCCCCTTGCGAAGCTGATCCTCGGTGATACACCCGCGGCTGAGCAGGAACTGCCCGAGCTGCTCGGTGGGGTCGTCCGAGGACGACGAGATGATGTGTCCCTCCTTGAGGTAGATGCGCTTGGTGTGGCGCGCACCGCGCACTGCGAGCGTTCCGGTCTTGCGCGCCGAATCGAGCCACTGGAGCAGGTCGGTGAGCGGCATCGTGTACAGCGTTCCGGATAAGCTCAAGCGATCCTCGCGTCGGGTTGACCCGGGTCGTGCGTTCCGGTGAGCGATCGGGAATATAACGACCATGCGGCAGACCGGCAAACGGCACAGGCGACGGGCAATGTTTGACAGCTATTCCTCCATGCGTCGATAATCCACGATCATGAAATACCGGATCACGACAATGCGCAGCACGGAGTCCTACGGCCTCGTCGCCCGGCTTGCCGCGGGAGAGGAAATCCACACGGTGCTCAAAGCGCTTGCCCGTGAACGGTCCATCCCCTCGGCCGCGCTGACGGGGCTCGGGGCCGTCAACGATGTCACGCTGGCGTTCTTCGACCCGGCGGAGCGTGTCTATCGCGAGATGAGGCTGATCGAGGACCTCGAGGTCGCCACGATGACCGGCAACATCGCCTGGGTCGGCGACGAGCCGATCATCCACCTGCATGGCGTGGTGTCGCGGACCGACTGCACGACGGCAGCCGGCCATATCATGCGGGGCGTTGTCTCGGTCACTCTGGAAGTAATGATCCGGGTGGACCCCGTGAAGCTGGCGCGACGTCACGACGCCGATTTCGGACTCAACCTGCTCGACCTGGACTGATCGATCCGCCGGACCGGCCTCCTGCCAGGTACGGGCAGGCAGGCCTGCGCAGCCAGGGAGAGCCAGCCGGGAATAGCCGGACAGGCTCCTAGGTATAGGCAGCGATGCCGGTCAATGCCTCTCCCACGATCAGCACGTGGATGTCGTGGGTGCCCTCGTAGGTCTTCACGGCCTCCAGGTTGCACATGTGGCGGCCGACCTGGTACTCATCGTGAGTTCCGTTGGCTCCAAGGATGTCGCGGGCCAGCCGGGCGCAATCCAGGGCGATGTTCACGTTGTTCATCTTGGCCATGGAGATTTGCTGCGGCCTGATCTTCCCGGCGTCCTTCAGCCTGCCCAGCCTCAGCGACAGCAGCTGGGCCTTCGTGATCTCGGTCGCCATCCAGGTGAGTTTCTGCTGGACCAGCTGAAACGATGCGATTGGTTTTCCGAACTGGATGCGTGATCTGGAATAGTTGATCGCCTCGTCCAGGACCGCCTGCGCCGCCCCCACCGCCCCCCAGGCGATGCCATAGCGCGCCTGGCTCAGGCACATCAGTGGCGACTTGAGCCCGCCGGTTGCGGGCAGCAGGTTCTCCTCGGGGATCCTGCAATCCTCGAACGTGAGGTCTGATGTGACCGACGCCTTGAGGGCGAACTTGCCGGTGATGTCCCGCGAGCTGAAGCCGGGCGTTCCCTTTTCGACCAGGAACCCTCGGACGGTGCCCGCGTCATCCTTGGCCCAGACGATCGCGACGTCCGCGATCGTCCCATTGGTGATCCAGGCCTTGTTGCCGTTGAGCACGTACCCTTTGCCGTCCTTCCTGGCGCGGGTCTCCATGCCGCCAGGGTCGGAGCCGTGGTCGGGCTCGGTGAGCCCGAAACAGCCGATGACCTCGCCCTTCGCCATCCGCGGCAGGAATTTCTCCTTCTGGGCGTCGGATCCGAACGTGAGGATCGGGTACATGCACAAGGCGCCCTGCACCGAGACGAACGAGCGAAGACCCGAATCGCCACGCTCGAGCTCCTGCATGATGATCCCGTAGGCGGTGCTGCTCAGCCCGGCGCAGCCGTACCCGTGAATGTTCGCCCCGAGCAGCCCCAGCTCTCCCATCTTCGGGATGAGGTGCTTCGGAAAGGTGGCCTCGCGGTTGTGTTTCTCGATGATCGGAATCACCTCCGCGGTGACGAAATCACGGACGGTGTCGCGGATCATCCGCTCTTCTTCCGTGAGCAGCTCGTCGACCTCGTAGAAGTCGAGCCCGGTGTAGGACGGCATCGAAGACCCCTTATGGCTTGACGGTTGTTGGAGACACTGGAAATCTACCAGAGGCGCGGCGGGAGCGTCCAGAGGCGCGCCGGACAGGCTCCTAGTCCGGGACGGCTTCGAAAAGCGCCGCGATCCCCATGCCTCCCGAGATGCAGAGACTCGCGATGCCGAACCGCGCTCGTCGACGCGCCATCTCGTGCAGCAGGGTGACCACGACGCGCGCGCCGCTCGCGCCGATGGGATGCCCCAGCGCGATGGCGCCGCCGTTGACGTTCAGGCGCGCGGGGTCGATGCCCAGCTCCTTCACGCAGGCGAGCACCTGCGCCGCGAACGCTTCGTTGATCTCGATCAGGTCGATGTCGGAGATCTGGAGTCCCGCCTTCTCCAGGAGTGATCGGATCGCGGGGACCGGACCGATACCCATCAGCTCGGGCTCCACGCCGGCGGTGGCCCAGGCGCGAACGCGGAACAACGGCGAGAGTCCCCGGCGATGCGCCTCGGCGAGAGTCATGAGAATCGCGGCGGACGCGCCATCCGTGATCCCCGACGAATTGCCCGCATGCACGGTTCCGTTTTCCCGGAACACCGGGGGCAGCGCCGCGAGACTTTCGGCCGTCACGCCGTCGCGGGGATGCTCGTCGGCTTCGACAAGCACCAGCTTGCCCGATCGCTGCTTGACTTCGATCGGCTCGATCTCATCCCGGAACATGCCCCCGAGACGCGCCGCCTCGGCGCGGTTCTGGCTCAAGGCCGCGTACCGGTCCTGCTCCTGTCTCGATATCGCATACTTGTCGGCGAGATTCTCCGCGGTCTGTCCCATCAGCTGGCCGCACAACGGGCAGAGGAATCCATCCCTGTACATGCCATCCACCAGCGGCGCATCGCCCATCCTGGCGCCCCAGCGCGCCCCTTCGACGTAGTAGGGAACACGGCTCATCGACTCGCAGCCGCCGGCCAGCACGATGGAGGCGTCGCCCAGGCGGATGGACTGAGTTGCCAGCAGGACTGACTTGAGCCCCGACCCGCACGCCTTGTTCACCGTGAAGGCCGGCACCGCGTGGGGGACTCCCGCACGATGGGCCACCTGGCGGGCGACGTTGGGTCCTGCGCCGGCCTGGCGCGCGCATCCGACGATCACTTCGTCCAGGTCGGCGCCGGCCACGCCGCCGCGGTGCAGCGCGGCGCGGGCGGCGGCCGCACCCAGCTCGGCCGCGGTGAGCCCTGCCAGCGCTCCGCCGAACCGGCCGATGGGCGTTCGCACGCAGGCGGCGATCACGACGTCTCGATCATCGTAAGAGGTGGAAGGGGCGGTTCTCATCAGGCCGGAAAGGGTATCACGGCAGGCGGTTTCGGATCCTCTTGAGGAAATCCCCGGTGATGCGGGCCCCCTCCAGCTCGGCCTTGCCGGCGTGCTCGGCGACCAGCGCCCAGGCGATGACCGGCTTGTCCGCGGGGGCGAAGCCGATGACCAGGGCGTCGAGCCCGTGCGCACTGCTGCCCGACGTACCGGTTTTCATCGCGGCCACCAGTCCTTCCACCGCCGCGCGCCGGGCGGTTCCCTCGGCCTTGCCGACGCCGGAGACCGCCGCCTTCATGACGCGCGCGATCAGCGCGATTTTCCCGGCAGGCAGCTTCTCCGCGTCGGGAGGGACCGCCTGCCCCTTGTAATAGGATTCCCCCAGCAGGTTGGTTTTTTCCTCGATCAGGTGAGGCAGCGGTGGCGCGCCTCCACGCGCCAGCCCGGCGGCGATCAGCGCGGCGCCCACGGGGGTGATCTCGATCGAATCCAGGCC
>DASROJ010000394.1:0-5487 GCA_035646975.1 Patescibacteria group bacterium | reverse complement strand
ACGCAACCCATCCAGGTGCCTTTGCCCTCATGTCCCGCATCAGCCGGTATGTCCTCAAGGAGATTCTCGGACCGACGCTGCTCGGCCTGCTGATCTACGGCATCGTCCTCCTGATGAACCTGCTGCTGGAGGCCGCGGAGCTGCTGATACGCAGGGACCTCCCGCTGACGCTGGTGGCGTATTACGTCGGGTTGTCGCTTCCCAGAATCCTCGTGCTGGTCATCCCGATGGCCACGCTGCTCGGGGTGCTGGTGGGCATCGGACGCCTGTCGGCCGACAGCGAGATCACGGCGCTTCGCTCCTGCGGCTACTCGGACCGGCGCCTCCTCGTGCCGGTCATCATGGTGGGCACCATCGCCACGCTGGTGTCGGGTCTGCTTTTCAATTACGCCGTGCCGCGAGCCAACTACGAGCAGCACCAGCTCAACGCGAAGATATTCCTCTCGGCCGATATCAACCGGGAGATCCAGCCCCGGGTGTTCTATGAACGCATCCCGAACATGCTGATTTACGCCGACGCCTCTTCGCCGTCCGACGGGACGCTCAAGCGGGTCCTGATCTACCAGAAGTCGGCCACCGGTCAGGAGGAGCTGTCTTCCGCCGGCACCGCCTCGATGCGCCAGCAGCCCGAGCGTGGCGAAATCGAATTCCATCTCGAAGGAGTGGTCTCGCACTCGTGGCAGAGCTCCCAGCCGGACCTCTACCAGATCACCCGGTCCGACTCCCAGTCGATCGACAGGCCTCCGGACCTGTTCATGCAGGAGATGATCCGCTCCCTGGCGTCGCCTCCGCCGAGAAACCTGCGGGAGCAGACCGTCCCCGAGCTGCTGACCACGCTTTCGGAGCTTCGTGCGAGGAAGACCAACAACAGCGTCCGCCGGCAGATTGGCGAGACACTCGTGGAGCTGCACAAGAAGTTCTCGCTGCCCGCCACCGCGCTCATCTTCGCGGTGCTGGGTCTGCCCCTGGCCCTGGGGCACCGGAGATCCGGTGGCAGGACCTGGGGGTTCGTCGTCAGCCTGCTCGTCATCGTGCTGTCCTACGCGATGCTCACCGCCGGCGAGCTGCTCGCCGATCGCGGCGTGATTCCCGCGGCGGTGGCGATGTGGGCCAGCAATGGGCTCTTTCTCGCCATCGGCCTGGTGATGCTGCTGTCGGGCGCCCGAATCGATCTGGCCTTTTCGGGACCGGGGCTCAGGCGATTCCTGCACCCGCTGCGCCGCGTGGCGCCCGCCGCGCCGGCTGCGGGCGCCGCGGCGTCCGCGATGGATCCCCCCGTCGCCATCGACGTGCCCTCACCGACTCCGCGCTATCGCCGATTCCCTTCCACGATCGACCGATATCTCCTGAGGCATCTCTTCACCTTGTCGGCCTTTGTCGCCATGTCGCTGACTCTCCTGTTCACGTTGTTCTACGCCATCGAGCTGATCGATGACCTGACACGCGGCGACAAGCCGTTTTCGTTTCTGTTCTCATACCTGCTCTACCTGGAGCCACAGATCATCTTCAGCTATGTCGCGCCGATCAGCCTCTGCATCGGCACGCTCATCAGCTTCGCGCTGCTGGCCCGCACCCACGAGCTGACCGCCATCCGGGCCGGGGGCATCAGCCTGTTCAGGGTCGCCGCGCCGTTCATCCTGGCGTCCGCGGTGGTGGCGGTGTTCTCCTTCGCCGCCCATGACGCGGTGCTCCCCTACACGAACCAGAAGGCCAACCAGATCCGCGACCAGATCGGCAACCGGAGCCCGCGGAGCTATCGCCAGCCGGAACGACGCTGGGTGTTCGGCAGCAAGGGGCTCCTGTTCAATTTCAGCGACTTCAACCGGAAGAAACTGGAATTCCAGGACCTCGCGGTCTTCCGGTTCAAGCCCGGCACCTTCGAAGTCGAGCAACGCCTGTTCGCCGCCCGGGCCACGTGGCAGAACCACGCCTGGAGCCTGCTGGACGGATGGTCGCGGCGGTTCGAGCCGGCCGGTGAAAGCTACGAGCCGTTCACGAGCCTGCGCATGGCCGACATGGATCCGCCCGACTATTTCGTACAGGACTGGAAGGCACCCGACCAGATGAACTACCAGGAGCTTCGCCGGTACGTGCTGGACCTCGAGCAAAGAAGCTACGACACGCGCGAGCTGCGCGTCGGTCTGTACCGCAAGATCGCCATCCCGTGCGTGCCGATCGTGATGGTGCTGATCGGCATGCCGTTCGCCCTGCGTGTCGAGCGGCGCGGCCCGGTGTTCGCCCTCGGGGTCAGCATCGTTCTGGTGTTTGTCTACTTCGGTGTCCTGCAGGCCTTCGGCAAGATGGGCGAGGTCGCGTTGCTGCCCCCCTTGCTGGCGGCCTGGGCGCCGAACCTGCTCTTCTCGGGCCTGGGGCTCTATCTCACGGCCACCGCCCGCTGGTAGGGCCGCCGGCCGGGAACGCTCAGGGAGCGCTTTCGTCGAGCTTTCGGAGCATCGCGTCAACCTTTGGCTGCGACGGGTTCAGGCTCAGCGAGGTCCTGAGCTCGCGACGTGCCTCGGCGTTCTTCCCCGAGCTGAGATAGATCTCCGCCAGCAGGTTGTGCGGATCGGGTGATTGCGGTAGCTCCCTGGCCGCCTGGCCCAGCCGCTCGATCGCCCCGGGGAGATCGCCCTGCTGCGCCAGCACGATGCCGAGCTGCAGGAGGGCCTTGCCATAGCGCGGCTCGATCTTCAGGAGCTTCTCGAGCATGTCGATCGCTTCCTTGTTCTTGTGCCGCTCCAGGTAATAGCGTGCGATGTTGAAACGCGCGTCGGTGTAATTCGGGTCAAGCTCCA
Source organism: Patescibacteria group bacterium (assembly GCA_035646975.1). GTDB lineage: Bacteria > Acidobacteriota > Polarisedimenticolia > JACPZX01 > DASXTC01 > DASROJ01. The sequence continues at coordinate 2,692 of DASROJ010000394.1, read as the reverse complement.
CGGCCTTGAGGTACTGCTCGAAGGAATGCTCCGGCTCGCCCAGCATCCCGAGCACGGCCCCCAGGTTGTTGTAGGCCGAGGGATACTCCGGATCCGCCGCGATGGCCTGCTGAAAGCGGTTGCGCGCGGCCGTCAGGTTCTTCTCGGCGAGGTCCACCGTCCCCAGGTTGTTGAGAATCACGGCGTTGTCCGCATCGACCTTCAGCCCTCGCTCGAACTGTTCGCGCGCCCGTTTGAGGTCGCCCATGTCCTGGTAGGCCAGCCCCATGTTGTTGTACGAGCCGGGGAAATCTGGGTCGGCCTTGATCGCCTGGTCGAATAGCTCGATCGCCTTGCGCGACTCTCCCCTTTTCCGATGGATGAGGCCGATGTTGTTGTACCCCTCGGCGTAGTCGGGGTCCACCGCCACGACCTTCCGGTATTCCGCGATCGCCTCGTCATCCCTGCCCATCCTGTCGTACAGCAATCCGAGGCTGTTGTGCGCGTTGGTGTCGTCAGGCTCCATCTGAAGACATTTTCGGAAGGCCGCTTCGGCCCGCGGCATGTCTCCCCTGTTCATGTGGATGTTTCCGATCAGGTTGTGGACCTCCGCCTGCGAGGAGTCCAGCTTGAGCACCTCCTGGAAGGTCACGAGGGCGGCGTCGTAATCCTTCATCAGCATCTGCGCCCGGCCCAGGTTGATGCGGGCATGCAGGAACCGCGGCTCCTGCTGCAGCGCCTTTCGGAACACATCGGCCGCCTCGCTGTAGCGGCCGCGATCCATCAGCGTGATGCCGGTGTTGTTCAGCGCGTTGGTTCCCTCCTGCGACACGTACCCCAGCGCCGTGAGCTTGGCCACGATCTCCTCGTCCATCGGCGAGCCCACCGGCTCGGCTCCCGCCCTGGGCGACCCCGGCGCATTCTCGTAGGTCGGAATCGTCCGCACCGCGGGGGCCGGTTCGAAGGCCCCGGCCACGACCTGGCCCGTCATGTCCTGCCCCACCGGCAGCCCCATGATGGAGAGCACCGTGGGTGTGATGTCCAGCACCGAGGCATCCTCGAGCGTGACGCCCTTGCGCACACCCGGCCCGTTGACCACGAGGACGCCGAACTTACGATGCCAGTCAGCCGCGCCTCCCATCTCGATGCGGGGATCGCTGGCCGGACGGTTGGTGCCGCTGCGAAAGCCGTGGTCCGAGCAGACGATGACCACCGTATTCACGTCGGCCTGCTCGAGCACCTTGCCGAGGGCTTCGTCCTGGTACTCGTAGAACCGATCCACGACGCCGCCGTACGCCGCCACCTCCGGCTGGCTCACGCCCGGCATCGCCGGGGGGCGGTATTTCATGAAGTTGTGCGCGACGGTGTCGGTCCCCTCGAAGTAGATCGCCTTGAAGTCGGGGTCGTAGGCCGACATGAGATCCAGTCCGATCCCCAGGTAGGTCCGATTCGAGGCGATGATCGTCCGGAGCTTGCGCTCGAGATCCGGGCCATCCGCTGTGGCTCCGGCTCCGGCGGGCAGCATCCGGGCCAGCTCCTGCGGCGTGACCTGGGATGGCGCCACCACGAGCGGCTGGATGACCAGACCGAGCGCCTCGGGAAAGGTCCGGCGGCGGAGGCTCTCTCCAGTGTCGGGATAGCCGAACAGCTGGAAGGCCACACGGTCGGAGACGATGAATCCATCGATCTGTTCGGCCGGCCATGTGGCCCACCAGGCGATGATCCCGCTCGTCCGGCCGCTCTCGGTCAGGATGTTCCAGATCGCCTTGACCCGGCGCATGTTCGAGGTCACGGGAATCTGGTTCCCGCTGGTCTTGCTCGTGGCGAGAAAGTCCATGATTCCATGCTTTTCCGGGCCGACCCCGGTGGCGATGGAGGTCCAGATGATCGGCGACAGCACGGGGGTAATCGTCTTCAGACGCGCCCGCGCCCCCGTCTCGACCAGACGTTTCATGTTGGGCATCCGCCCCTGGGCCATCAACGGATCGATGATGTCCCAGTCGGCGCCGTCCAGCCCGACAAGGAGCACCCGACGCGAGGCCTCTGCCGCCGGCCGGGAGGGGGTGGAGTCGCCCGCAGGGCCGGCCTGCGCCACGGGATAGAACCGCAGCAGGCTGGAGGGTTCCAGGCGCAACCCCAGGCCCGCCAGTTGCTCCGACAGCACGGCCGGTGCGCCGGCGCGTGACTGGATCAACTCGGTGAAGCCGGCCGACGCCGCGTAGCCGGCGATCGAGGCATCGAGGGCTCTCACGATGCCCGCGTTGGTGCCCGGCGCGAGGGGCAGACTCCCCCACCCCGCGGGAAAGGCCGCCACGAGCCTGTCGACCCGCGTGGCATCCGGCTGAAGTGCGAGCGTCCCGGCCGCCAGCATGCCAACACCCTCACGGCTTCTGATCAGTCTGCCGCCGGACTCCTCCTTGGCGCCCCACCGCCCGCGAACCGCCACCGTCGTTGCCGGAAACTCCACCACCCGGCACAGCATCGGTGGCGCAAGCGTCCAGCCTTCCGACAGCACCCGGGGAGCGCCCCCGGCGAGGCAGGTCTTGATCTGCAACGTAGCCGCCCCGCCGGATATCCGGCGCAGACCGGCGCCCAGCCACAGCACGACGAGCAGAAGCAGCACTCCGACGAATCGTCGTGCGCCGGCTGCGGAAGAAACACGATGATCCTTTGTCATTTCGCGGTCGTCCTCATCATGAGAACTCTCCTGGCC
>DASROJ010000393.1:0-2696 GCA_035646975.1 Patescibacteria group bacterium | reverse complement strand
GAGACAAACGTCTCGAGGCCGAGATCGTGATGGACGCCAGCGGGGTCTACGATACCCCCGCCTTCGCGGGCACCGGGGGGCTTCCCGCCCGTGGCGAGATCGCCGCGGGGACGCGGATGCTCCATCATCTCGGCGCGATCGATCAGGCAAGGGACCGGCTGCGCGGGCGCCGGTTGCTGCTGGTGGGTCATGGTCATTCAGCCGCCAACGCTCTGCTGATGCTGGAGGCGGTGGCCGTCGAGACGCCCGGCACCCGGGTCACGTGGGCCACCCGCTCGGCCAACAGACGTCCGGTGGCCGAAGCGGCCGACGATCCGCTGCCCGAGCGGCAGCGTGTGGCCAGCCGGGCCAACGCGCTGGCTGCCGGGCCGCCGAACTGGCTGACCGTCGCGCGTCGCGCGTCAATCGACGGTCTCGAACCGGAAGGAGCCGGCGGCGGCGCGTTGCGCGTGACCCTTTCGACGGGCGGCGTTCTGGTGGTCGACGAGATCATCGCGCTGACCGGCTATCGGCCCGACCTGGGCTTTCTGTCGGAGCTGGCCCTCGAAATCTCACCGGCGACCGAAGGCGCGGCGCGGCTGGCGCGCGCGCTGTCGGGCGTCACCGATTGCCTGGCCGTGCCCGAGGTCGGTCCGCGCGATCTCGATTCCGGCGAGCCGGGCTTCTACCTCATCGGCTCGAAAAGCTACGGCAGGTCCCGGACGTTTCTCATCCGCACGGGGCTCGCGCAGGTCGAACGCATCCTCGAGGAGATTCGATGACGGCGCCCGGCTTTCCCTCCGCTCCACTGATCGCGCTCGACACGCTCTGGTTCCAGGTCGCCGGCACGATATGCAATCTGCAGTGCACGCACTGTTTCATCTCCTGCTCGCCCACGAACCATGCGCACGAAATGATGACCCTCGCGTCGGTGAAGGACCACCTCGCGCAGGCCGAGGCGCTCGGGGTGAAGGAGTACTACTTCACGGGCGGGGAGCCGTTCATGAACCCGGAGATCTTCGAGATGCTCGAGGCGGCGTTGCGACAGGGTCCTGTCTCGGTGCTGACCAACGGCGTTCTGTTCAGGCCGGATACGGCGGCGCGGCTCAAGCGGCTGTCCGATGCGTCGGAGTACAGCCTGGATCTGCGGATCTCGATCGACGGGTACGACGCGGCATCGAACGATCCGATCCGCGGCGCCGGGACATTTCATAGAATCCTCAACGGGATCCGCCACCTCGCCCAGGCGGGGCTCGCTCCGGTGATCACGGTGACCGAGGCGTGCGAGGAAGCGGGCACGCGGGAGGGGCGCGCGAAGTTCCTCCGCTTTCTCACGGAGATCGGTCTGACGCACCCGCGGCTCAAGGTGATGCCGCTGCTCCGGCTCGGCGCCGAGCAGGAGCGTTCGCGCCCGTACGCTTCCGACGAGACGCTGGCCGGCGTGTCGCTTTCCGAGGACGAGACGCTCGCCCTGCAATGCACATCGTGCCGCATGGTGACGGCCGAGGGGGTATGGGTCTGCCCGATCCTGCTCGACGCGCCCGACGCGCGAATGGGAGACACGCTGGCCGGGACGCTCCGGCCGTTCGAGCTGCGCCACCAGGCCTGCCACACCTGTCACGTCACGGGGCTGTCATGCAGGACCTGACCGGGGTGGACTGGCACCGTGTGGCCTTCCTCGGCGGGATCTACTCCAACTATCTCGCGCTGGCCGAGGCGCTGAAGCTCGCGCGAGCGCGGGAGGTCGACGCGGTGATCGCGCTGGGCGATTTCGGCGCCTTTGGTCCTCACCCGGATCGGACCATCGAGCTGATTCGTGAGGCGTCGGTCATCGCCATCCAGGGCAATTACGAGGAATCGCTGGCGGCCGACGCCGCGGATTGCCACTGCGGATACACCGACCCGCGTGACAACCACTTCGCGCAGATCTCCTACGACTACACGCGCCAACGCACATCGGCGGAGCACAAGCGGTGGATGGGGACGCTGCCGGGCCAGCTGCGTCTGACCCTGGGCGGCCGGCAGCTGCTGCTGTGTCACGGCTCGCCGCGGCGCATCAACGAGTTCCTGTGGCGCAGCACGACGCCCGACGCTTTCATCCGCAAGCTGCTCCGGGACCACGCGGCCGACCTGATTGTCTGCACGCACACCGGGCTTCACTGGAAGCGGTTCGTCGAGCCCGGCCGCGGCGTTGTCAATGCGGGCGCTCTCGGACGGCCGGCAAACGACGGACGCACGAATGTCTGGCTCGCCGTCGTCGAGCAGCTGCAGGGGGGTGTCGACGCGCAGTTCGTTCCGGTTGTCTACGACCATGCACGTCTGGCGCGGGAGATGAAGGAGGAGGGGCTGCCCGACGAATTCTCCGAGACGATTCTCACGGGGTGGTGGACGAGCTGCCTCGAGGTGCTGCCCGCCAAGGAGCGGATGCGGGGCCGGTTCTAGTCGGTGGCCGGCCCCGCGTCGTTCGTCCGAAAAGCGTCCTAGTAGCTGCCCGGCTCCAGCACGAAATTGCCGCTGCCGGTGCCCACGTCGATCCGGGTGTGGGCGGCGCCCCGTCGGTAGCCGATGACTTCCCGGTTCTTGATGATTGGCTGCGCGTCGCGGTAGTGATTCTTGATGTCCCCGCTGCCCAGGTCGGCCATCGCTTCGAACGATGCATCGGCGCCAAGCCGCAGCGTGACATCGCCGCTGCCGGTGACCGCCTTGACCCTGGTGAG
>DASROJ010000392.1:0-3339 GCA_035646975.1 Patescibacteria group bacterium | reverse complement strand
GCTCGACACCTACCGGATCTGTCGCACCGTGGTGATCGACAGCATCTGCCGGTTCTGAGGTGACCGCGCGCGACGCTAATCCGCGCCCGTGCGATCCGATGCCCTCTCGGGGTCGGGTTGCGCGTCGCCCCGGGCGCCGCGCCCCCTACCTCTCGCTCGCCTGCCGCGCCCGGCGCGACAACCGGCTCGGTCCGGTAGTACCCCTTCAAGGGCGTTGGATCGCACCGGCACGGCCCGGGTATCAGTGGGGCAACTCAGGATAAGCAACGCGCCATCAACGCCCCTCGCCGAGCTGCTTGCGCAGGAACTCGATGGTCCGGGGCCAGGCCTTCTGTGTGGCCTTGAGATTGCCGCCGTCGTGGCCGGCCTGATCTCTCAGGAAGCCGTGGCCGGCGCCGTCGTAGATCTCGACCTCGTAGGTCTTTCCCAGCTTCTTCATCTGCACGGCTGCCGGCTCGATGGTCGCGGTCACACGGGCATCGTCGCCGCCGTAGAGTCCGAGAACCGGAGCCTTGATGCCCGACAGCGCATCGGACTCGGGCGATGTGCCGTAGTAGACAACGGCCGCGCCCACCGAGGGGGTGGCCGCCGCGTATCCGAAGCTGACACCGCCGCCCCAGCAGAAGCCGATGGTGGCCAGTCGTCCGTTGCCCGATGGAACCTTGCCCGCCCATTCGCGCACAGCATCAAGACGCGCGCTGACTTCGTCGTGGGTCAGGGTGCGGATGAGCTTCACCACGTCGTCCCGGGTGCCGACCGAGTCGGTGCCGCCGCCCGCCGGTCCTTTGCCCGAAAGCAGATCGGGCGCCACCGCGATGAATCCATCGGCGGCAAGACGGTCGGCAAGCCCTCGTATCCAGTCGCTCAGCCCGAAGATCTCATGGATCACGATGACCACCGGGGCCTTGTCCTTGCGCTCGGGATAGACGACCCAGGCGTGCAGCGGCTTGTCGGCGCCGGACAGCTTGATGTCGATGAACTCCCCGTGGCGTGGAGATTTGTCGAGGGCCTGCCTGGCGTCGTTCTCGCCAGGTGGCAGCCCCGAATCCGCGGCCGCGACGCCGGCCGGGGTGAAAGCCAGCGCCACTGCGAGTACAATGACCGGGACGGGATGTCTCATGACACTCACCTCCTGAATGTGTGTGGTTGCCGACATGTCATAGTATCTGAGAGCCCCGTCGCTGAACAGAGACGCAAGGAGGTCCGGATGAAGTGGCTCAATATCTACTTGCTGGGTTATCTGATTTTCCTCGGCGGGGTCGTGGCCGCCATGTGGAAGCTGAAGATCATCGAACAGATCGGCGCCGGCTGGACCATCATCGGGCTGGTGATCGCCATCGGTCTCGGGATCATGATCGGCGTGGGGACGGCCGGCTCGAAGGGAGACATCCAGATCAACAAGTGAGCGGGGCGTGAGCTTCGTCAGACCATGGCCAGCATCGCAAAACGCCTCGACGACAATGCGCCGGGCGAATTCTACGTCGATCGCAGCTGCATCGATTGCGCTGTTTGCCGCTGGGTGGCCCCCGGCGTCTTCGCCGAGGCCTCCGATCACTCCTATGTCGCGCGCCAACCCCGGGACGACACGCAGCGGCTCAGGGCCGCCATGGCCCTAGTGGCCTGCCCCACCGCCTCCATCGGCACCATGTCGAAGCTCGATGTCGGTTCGGCCGTGTCCCGGTTTCCCGAAGTCATCGACCAGAACGTTCTGTTCTGCGGCTACACGTCGGAAGACTCCTTCGGCGCCGCCAGCTACCTGATCCTTCGCCCGGAGGGCAACGTGCTGGTGGACTCGCCCAGGGCCGCCGGCCCACTGCTGGCCCGGCTCGAGCAGCTGGGCGGCGTGGAGACGATGTTCCTCACGCACCGTGACGATGTCGCCGACCACGAGAGATTCCATCGCCGGTTCGGATGCAGGCGGGTGATGCACGTGGATGACGTGACCGGGACCACGCGCGGAATCGAAACGAAAATCGAAGGACGGATGCCGGTCGCGCTGGCCCACGATCTGGTGATGATCCCGACCCCCGGGCACACCCGCGGCCACGCGGTGCTGCTGCATCGGGACAAGTATCTTTTCACGGGCGACCACCTTGCCTATTCTCCGGGTGCGGGGCAGCTCGTTGCCTTCCACGACGCCTGCTGGTATTCGTGGGACGAGCAGATTCGCTCGATGCGCGCCCTGCTGGACCAGACGTTCGAATGGGTGCTGCCGGGACACGGCTGGCGATACCGGGCTGCGTCGGCCGCCGCGATGCGCGACGAAGTTGAACAATGCCTCAACCGGATGCATGCCCGCTCAAAGTGAGCGTGTGGCGGGCGTTTCCGGGGCCCTGGCGGCGTCAATTCCGTGGCAAAGAAGCCCGAAAAGCTCTATGGTGATTCGAATCAGGAGCCCCGCGTAACCTAACGTCTGGAGGAGGAGCCACGGTGAAGAAAGTAGCGCTCGGAGTCGCCATGATGTTTGTTGCGGGCCTTGCCCTCGCGCTGGCCGGAGATGCCAAGGCAACGGGCAAGACGCACGAGGTCACCGCCGAGGTGGTCGCCATCAACATGGAAGCTCATACGATCACCATCAAGGCCGGAGCAGGCGAGAGCAAGACGGTTCCCGTGAAGGAAGAAGCGGTCGAGCAGCTCAAGACCGTCGCCGCCGGGGACAAGGTCGTGCTGACCTGCCATGACAACGACAAGGGAGAGCACGAGGCCGTCGTGAAGATCAAGAAGGCCTGACGGACTTTCATCAAACGAAGACGCGGGGCGCGAATCGGACATCCGATCTCGCGCCCCGTTTTTTTACGGCGTCGCCCATCCGGGAGCGGCGTCATGGCTGCGGCGCCACCGACGAAACCAACGGGCCTGCGGTAGAATCTTCGCACGATGAACCGTGCCGTCGCCGTCGCCACGCTGTCGCAGTCATTCCTGGTGGGCGCGTTGCTGCTGTCCGACGGCCCGGCGGCTGTCTGCTGGCTGCTCTGGATCGCCTCGCAGGCCATCGTGATGATCGAGCTGCTTCGGCCGCGCAGCAGTCTCTTCGGGCCGAATTTCTGGCGGGGCCGGCGCCAGCCGCGTGTCGCGCTCACCTTCGACGATGGCCCGCACCCTGACGACACCCCGGCGATCCTCGACATCCTGAAGACGTCGGACACCCGGGCCACCTTCTTTTTCGTGGGCAGCCGCGCCCGCCGTCACCCCGACCTGGTCCTGCGCGCGGCGCGCGAGGGCCACGAGATCGGCGCGCACTCCGACACGCACCCCTGGTGGTTCAGCCTGGCCGGGCCGGGCCGATTGCGCCGCGAGGTGCGCGACGCGGTGGAGACCCTGGAGCGCATCACGCAGAAG
>DASROJ010000391.1:0-4247 GCA_035646975.1 Patescibacteria group bacterium | reverse complement strand
CCCTCGAGCATCCTGCGCGCATGCTTCTGATCCGCCTCCGACTGCAGCGGGTTTTCCCCGATGACGTGAAGCGCTCTGAGCTCACCACGCCCCATCGCTTCGAACATCTCCGACAGGTGCCATCCGCGCGCCGGCGGAATGGCCGCTCCCCACGCGCTCTCGAATTTCGCGCGATGCACCGGGTCCTCGACATCCTGCCCCCCCGGCAGCTTGTTGGGCAGAGCGCCCATGTCTCCGCCTCCCTGGACGTTGTTCTGACCGCGCAGCGGATTGAGACCCGAGCCATACCGGCCCACATGCCCTGTGAGCAACGCCAGGTTTATCAGCGCGAAGACATTGTCCACGGCGTTGTGATGCTCCGTGATCCCGAGCGTCCAGCAGATCTGCGCGCGATCGGCGCGGGCGTAGGCGTGCGCCATCTCCCTGATGACGTCGCCCGGCACGCCGGTTTCACGCTGCGCGTAGTCCAGCGTGTATTTCTGCACGCCGGCCCTGTAGGCCTCAAAACCGGTGGTGGCGCGCTCGATGAAAGAGCGATTGTGCAGGTCGCGCGCGATGATCTCGCGGCCCATCGCGTTGGCCAGCGCGATGTCGGACCCGACGTCGATCCCGAGCCACACTTCCGCCCATTGCGCCGAGACCGTGCGGCGCGGGTCGACCACGTAGAGGCGGGTCCCGTTTCTCACTCCTCTGAGGAGATGGTGGAAATAGATCGGGTGCGCCTCACGCGCGTTGGAGCCCCACAGGATGACGAGGTCCGCCTCTTCAGCCTCCTTGTAGGACGAGGTTCCGCCGCCCGCTCCGAACACCGTCGTCAGACCGACGACGCTTGGGGCGTGTCACGTTCGATTGCAGCTGTCGATGTTGTTGCTGCCGAGCGCCACACGGGCGAACTTCTGCGCCAGATAGTTCACTTCGTTGGTCGCCTTCGAGCAGGAGAACAAACCGGTCGCCTTCGATCCGTGACGCTGGACGACCTGCTGGAAACCGGACGCGGCCCTGTCGATCGCCTCGTCCCAGGACGCCGGCACCAGCTTGCCGTTCACGCGCACGAGCGGCTCTTCCAGACGGACATACCCAGGCTTCATCACGCGCTCCTTTCCCTCTCCCTTCCCTCTCCTTTCGCTGGTGGCGATGCTCCGCCCCCGGAATAAAAGGTACGCGTTCAGCCTAACCCCGCGGACGCCGGGTGTCTAGCAGGCTGCCGCGGGGAGTCCGATGACCCTACTTCCTGCGAGAATAGGTGAACTTTTCCGGTGTCTCCTTGCCGTCCTTGTGGTAGGTCCATTCCTGGACGAAATGGTCTGCGTCCTGGAACGTGATCCTGACGTTCTTCATGATCCCTGCGCTCGAGTAGGCTTCGTTGGTCACATCGACGAACTTGAAGTCGAGCGTGCTGCCGTCTGCGGAGAGCCGGCTCGCGCGCATGCGCGGCTGGTTGTTCGCCTCGCAGTAGTGCGTCAGCATCACCGCATCCCCGTCGGGGTGGTAGAGGGTGGCCATGTCATTCGCGCCGATGGTCTCCATCAACGCGGTGCCGGCGGACATGAGCTTGTAGGTGACCTTCACGGTGGCCCCTTCAGACGTCTTCGCGTCCCACTCGCCCACCAGCGTCTTGAGCTTGTCGAAACCGGCGTTGTGCTGCTCCGCGGCCCGGGCCGGCGCCGCACCCATCGCGCAGACGACGGCCAGCAGGAGCCCCGCCCCGGCGGCCGACTTCATGATTCTCGCTGTCATCTTCGTTTCCTCCATGGGACAGATGATCCTCATGGGTATCCTGTTACACCTCCAGCTTGATTCCTTTGGCGGCCGGCAGAGCGGCAGACACCTCGCGTCGCGCACGCGCCGAGATGATCGTGGCCACCGCCGTAACGATCACCACCGAGGCGAGCAGGGTTCGCGGAGTGAGCGGCTCGGCGGCGAGCGTCCAGCCGAGCAGCACGGCCACCACGGGGTTGACGAAGGCGTAGGTCGAGACCCGCGCGGGGCTGGCGACCGACAGCAGCCAGGTGTAGGCGGTGAAGCTGACCACCGAGCCGAAGAAGATGAGATACCCGAGCGCGAGCAGCGCGCGGGCGCTGACCAGGGCGGGATCGAGGCGATGGAATTCTCCCGTTGCCGCGCTCACCAGGAAGAGGATGACGCCACCGACCGTCATCTGCATGCCCGCGGCCAGCGCGTGGCTGGCGGGCTGCAGAATCCTTCTCGAGACCAGCGACCCGGTGGCCCAGCAGAGCGAGCCGGCCATCAGGACCCCCGCAGCGGGAAGATCGACACGGCCTTCCCCGAGCAGGTCCGACGGATCGAGCAGCACCGCGAGGCCCGCCAGTCCGAGCACCAGGCCCGTCATCACGCGCCCGTTCAGCGGGGCGCCGCCCCTCCCCAGCGTGTCGAGCAGGACCATCCAGATCGGAATCGTCGCCAGCAGGAGCGCCGTCAGGCCGGACGGCACGCGCTGCTCGGACCAGACCACCGCGCCGTTGCCTCCCATGAACAGCAGCGCCCCGATCAGGGTCGCCCCTGGCCAGTGCCCGGGCTCGGCCCGCTCGCCGCGCGCCAGCCTGCGCCAGATGAACAGGATGAGCCCCGCGACGAGGAACCTGGCGCCGGCCATCATGAAGGGTGGGATTTCGGCCACCGCGATCCGGATCGCCAGGAAGGTGGAGCCCCAGATGAAGTAGATCGCGGCGAACCCGGCCATCAACCTGGCGCGCGACGGTTCGCCCGGATCCAGCGGTGGCCGGACTGACATCTCAGGGCTCGAAGACACGCCGCCACCAGGTCTGGAGCGCGACAATCTGCCACACCCTGCCGTCGAGCGCGGCGCTGCAAGGGCCCCGGTGAAACCTCGCCTCGAGCCGCCCGAGCGCCTCGGCATCGAACAGGCCCTGCCGGCCGATCATGGCGGGCTCGAAGGCAGCCTCGGTGAGGCCTCGCAGCGACCCTTTGAGCCATCGGCCCACCGGCACCTGGAAACCATGCTTGCGGCGGTAGATCAGGTCGCGCGGGAGCAGCGCCTCGGCCGCTTTCTTGAGCAGGTACTTGGAGCCCGAACCCCTCAGCAGCAGCCCGGGTTCGAGACGCGCGGCCCATTCGGCGAATCGCCGATCCATGAAGGGTGTGCGCGACTCGATTCCATGGGCCATGCCCATCTTGTCGGCCTTCATCAGCAAGTCCTCGGGCAGACCATGCATCGTGTCGAGCCGGATCGCGGCATCGACCGATTCGCCCTGCCGCCAGTCCACCGGCGCCAGCAGATAGCTGCCCTCGGTGGCCGACAGGTCCACACCGCGCCGAAAATCCTCCGCGTAGATCTCCATACGTTGCCGCCATCCCCATTTCTCGCGGATGCTCAGATAGCGTTGAGCCTGTTTCTGATCGATCAGCGCGACGAGGTCGCGGTAGCGCCTGTAGCGAGACGGCCCGGACAGCGCGGCGGCCACCGGGATGGCGGCGCGCACGACGCGGGGCAGACGCTCCATCGCGTCGAGGCGGTGAAGACGCCGGAACCAGTGATCACCGGCAAGCAACGCGTCGGCTCCGTCCCCGGTCAGCGCCACCCTCGCGCAGGTGGAGGCTTCGCGGCCCAGCACCCAGGTCGGGATGGTGGCCGCGTCGGCCATCGGCTCGTCGAGCTGGTCGATCACCGCGGTGACGAGGTCCGGCCCCACATCGTCGAGCAGAATCTCGTGATGGTCGCAGTGGAAGAGATCCGCCACGCGACGCGCGTGCGCGGATTCGTCCAGACCGGCTTCCTTGAAGCCAACCGAGAACGTCGGCAGCCGTCTCGATGATTCACGCGCGGCCAGCGCGACCACGACGCTCGAGTCGAGTCCGCCGCTGAGGTACACCGCCGCGGGCTCTCCGGGAGGACAACGGCGCCGCAGGGCGTCGCGCAGCATCGCGGCCATCTGGCTGCCATCGGCGCTCTCGCCGACACGGTCCGGCAGCTTCCAGTAGCGAGCCGTCCTTGTCGCATCCGGGGCGCCCGATGCCAGCCCGCGAAGATCGATGACCACGCAATGCCCGCCCGGTACTTTTCGCACGTGCCGGAAGATGGTTCGCGGCGCGGGGATATAAGTGAAGGCCAGGTAGGCGTCGATCGCCTCGGCGCACAGACCGAGATCGGGCAACGCTCCGGCCGCCCTCAGGGCCTTGATTTCGGAGGCGAACGCCACGCCGGCGGGCGTGGCGACGTAGTAAAGCGGTTTTTCCCCGAAAGGGTCGCGGGCCAGCAGCAGCCGGCC
>DASROJ010000390.1:0-3656 GCA_035646975.1 Patescibacteria group bacterium | reverse complement strand
GGCGAGTAGGCGCGCAGCGCCTTGAAATCCACCGGGTTGTCCGACGATCCGTAATCGGAGACCCAGGCCCACCCGATGGTGAACTTGTGGAACCGGAGCATGTCCATCACCCCAACCGCCGGCAGTGCCGCGCCGAACAGGTCGGGTCGCTGGGTGATGGCCGCGCCGACCAGCAGCCCGCCGTTGCTGCCCCCGCCGATCGAGAGCTTCGCCGTCGACGTGTACTTGTTGGCGATCAGCCATTCGGCCGCGGCGATGAAGTCATCGAACACGTTCTGCTTGTGGGCCTTCGTTCCGGCGAGATGCCATTCTTCGCCGTATTCGCCGCCGCCGCGCAGGTTCGCCATGGCGTAGACGCCGCCCATCTCCATCCAGACCAGGTTCGCCACGGAGAAACCGGGGGTCATCGAGATGTCGAACCCGCCATACCCGTACAGGTAGGTCGGGTTCGTGCCGTCGAGCTTCAGCCCCTTCCTGTGCGTGATGAACATCGGCACACGGGTGCCATCCTTGCTGTTGTAGAAGACCTGCCTGGTCTCGTAATCGTCGGGATTGAAATCGACCTTCGGGCGGCGAAAGACGGTGCTCTTGCCCGTGACCAGATCGTACCGGTAGATCGTGGTCGGGGTCGTGAAGCCGCTGAACGAGTAGAAGGTCTCCTTGTCCTTGCGCTCGCCACCGAACCCGGCGGCCGAGCCGATACCGGGCAGATCGACATCGCGGACGGGCTTGCCGTCCAGCGAGAAGACCCTCACCTGGGTATGAGCATCCTTCAGGTAGGTGGCCACGAACATGTCGTCGAGAAGCGCGACTTCCTGCAGCGTCTCGGCGCGTTCGGGGATGATCTCCTTCCACTGGTCGCGGGCCGGGTTGGCCGTGTCGATCCCGATGAGGCGGCCGCGCGGCGCCTTCAGGTCGGTCTGGAACCAGAACAGCGTGCCTTCGTTGCCGACGAAGTTGTACGCGGCGTCGAAGTCGTTGAGCAGCTCGACCACCTTCGCGTCCTTCGCGCGCAGGTCCTTGTAGAAGAGGCGATTCTTCTGATCGGTGCCTTCGGACACGTTGATGACGAGATAGCGTCCGTCCTCGCTCACGCTGCCGCCGAAGCCCCAGTCCTTGTGATCCTTGCGCTCGTAGATAAGCGGGTCGGCGGACTGCGGCGTGCCCAGCTGATGGAAGTAGAGCTTCTGGAAATAATTGGTGTCCACCATCTTGGTGCTCTCCGACGGCTCGTCGTACCGGCTGTAGAAAAAGCCCTTGCCGTCCCGTGTCCACGAGGCGCCGGAGAACTTGATCCACCTCAGGTCGTCGGCGAGATCGGTGGCGGTTTCGACATCGCGCACCTTCCAGTGCTGCCAGTCGGAGCCGGACTCGGACAGGCCATAGGCCATCAGTCTGCCGTCCTCGCTGTAGGCGACGCTGGAAAGCGCCACCGTGCCGTCAGTCGACAGCTTGTTCGGGTCCAGCAGGAGCCTGGGTTCGGCGTCGAGCGCCGTCATCGTGTAGAGCACGCTCTGGTTCTGCAATCCGTCGTTCCTGGTGAAGAAATAACGCCCGCCGCGCTTGAGAGGCGTACCGTACCGCTCGTAGTTCCAGAGTTTCGTCATGCGGTCCTTGATGCGGGCGCGTTCCGGTATCGTCTCGAGGAATGAGAAGGTGAGCTTGTTCTCGGCGTCGACCCAGGATTTCGTGTTCGCGGAATCGAGCTCTTCCAGGGGGCGGTACGGGTCGCTCACTTTCACGCCGTGGTAGTCGTCCACCACGTCGGCCTTCGGCGCGGGCGGATACGCGGTCGGCTTGTCGGCAGAAAACGCCGGGACGGCGAGCCACAGCAACGCGGCGACGGCGAACGCCGCGGCCGGCAACCGATGAGTCCTGTAAGAGGGCATGCGAACCTCCTTCATGAGATGGGACGGGTGGGTGAGGTCAGATGTCATACAGGCAGTTCGCTCCGCCGTGCCGGCGCTCCCCATGGCCGTGAGGAGCGCAGCGGAAGATCGAGCAGTGTCAGCAGGCCGGGACGCGGCGGGGCGATCACGTGCGACAGTCCGTTGATCAGGCAGGCCACGGTGGCCTGATCGCCCGGGATGCCCCCCTGGATCCAGAGGTTGAGATCGGGATCGCCGGAAATCGCGATGGCGTCGTGAGGAGCCTCCACGCCGGCGGCCATCACCATTTCCATGCGCAATCGTTCGCGCGATCCCGTCGAGGCGGTCAGAATCTGCTGCAGTCCGATGACGCTGGCTTCGGAATGCGGCGGTCGCCGTGCTCGTTTCGTTGGCGTATCGTCGTCGCAGAGCACCCGGATCTCCTCGGAGATCCCGGTGAATTCCCAGCCCATGCCGCGGGCGATCAGCAGGGCCGACTGCTTGAGTCCGACATGACCCATCCGCTTTGCCTCCACCTCCTGGATGGCTTGAGCGTACGTCAGGCCGAGACCCACCTTGCCGCGGAACTGCCGCCGACGTGACAGCGGATCGAGAACCCGCTCCACGGAGATGTGATCGATTGCGAGGGTGGCGCCCGACAGAGCCAGCACGAGACCGTCCATGACGAAACCCGGGTTGACGCCGGCCCCGAGCAGCGCGACCCCTCTCGCCCGTGCCTGCCCGTCGAGCCGGGCGGCAATCGCGGGGTCGGCGGATTCCGGGAATGCCATCTCCTCGCAGGAGGACACGCAGGGCACGCCGGCCTCGATGATCGTCTCGAGCTGCGGGGCGACATCGGCGAGATACGAGCCGGTGCACTGGATGACGGCGTCCGGCCGGCTCTCGCGCAGCGCCCGTGCTGCGTCGTCGCTGACGATGACGCCGGAGGGACCCTTCAGCCGCAGCACCGAACGCATGTCGCGTCCCGTCTTGGCCGGGTCGGCGTCGATCGCACCAGTGATCTCGAAGCCGTCTGAGGCCAGCAGCTTTCTTCCGACCGCGCTGCCGATGGCGCCCAGACCGAACAGGCAGACCCTGACCGGGGCACCGGACGGCGTCATGTTTTCGTGGAGATCCGTTTGACGAAGTCGCCGGACTCCGTGGACACCAGGATTCTCTCGCCGGCATCCATGTAAAGCGGCACTTTCACGACGGCTCCGGTGGCAAGCGTCGCGTCCTTCATCACGCGGCCCGAGGCGGTGTCACCGCGCACGGCCGGCTCGGTCTCCATGATCTCGAGCTCCATGAACTGCGGCAGCTCGATGCCGGCCACCGACCCGTTGAAGATGACCGAGCGGAGCGTCGCCCCGTCGGCGAGCCAACGGGCCTGATCGCCCACCTGCTCATCTCGAAGGTGGAATTGCTCGTAGCTCTCGTTGTCCATGAAATGGAAATCGGTCCCGTCGCGATAGAGGAACTGGACAGGACGGAGCTGCAGGTCCGGCTCGTCGAACTTCTCGCCCGACTTGAAGGTGCGGTCGAACACGGCGCCGGTGAGGATGTTGCGCACCTTGGCTTTGACGAGGGTGGCGGAGCCGCGCGCTGAAGGCGTCTGGACCGTATAGTCCATCAGCTCGAAGGGCGCCCTGTCGATCAGGATGCGCAGACCCTTCTTGAAATCACCGGTGGTGAGCATCAGCGAGCCGCACTCTCCATGAGGTCCAGGAAGCGTAGAATTCTAGCAGAGATTCGCGGCCGGGGGGAGCATCGCGCCGCCCGCCCGCTGAC
>DASROJ010000389.1:0-3142 GCA_035646975.1 Patescibacteria group bacterium | reverse complement strand
CCACAATATCGCCCTCCCCCCTGGGTTTGTATTACTCGCCATGCCATGCATGTTGTGGATCGCGTGGCATGCCATGCTCATCGTGCCCGAGCACAAAGCGCTCGATGCGATAGGGTATTCCTGTGCCTCGCTCGCGATGGCTGTGCCCATCGCACCGTGGGCACAACGTCCTGAGGTTGCTCGGCTCCAGTGCCAGGTGAGGGGCGTCCGACCTGCGCTGTATGTGGTCGACCCGTGCCTCCTTCGAGATCAGCGGTACATGGCACACCGTGCATCTGTACCCATCCCGCGCCACGATCTGCCTGCGCATCGCCTTCCACGCTGCCGTGTCATAGAACGGGTGCTGCCGCTTGTGCTTCCTGCCCATCATGCGCGGATGACAACAAATTGGCCGAAGCTATCAAGACGCCGGGCATGCGACCCTGTACGTCCTGGTGCTGGAACAGCGGGAGTTTGGGTTATGCGGCGTTTGGCGTATCTGGTGGTGTCGGGCCTGGTATTGGCGGGTCCGGCGTGGGCGGGCGAGGCGGGCGATCTCTTGGCGAAAGGGAAACCGGAGTGCTCGAAGCCCCTCGCCGAGCTTTCGGTGCCGCAGATCGAGGAGTGCCGGTATCTGCTGCGCATCCTGGAGAATTTCGTCCGTGCGGCGCACCAAGCGGCGGAGGCTCGCGGTCTGGAGGTCGCCCCCGTCGGCAAATAGGCCCAGAAATCGCTTCTCGTGACCGCCTGTTGCGCTGAACGGGTTTTGGGCTAGTGTCCCATAGGGTCCGGAAAACACGCCACTCTACGGGCCTCCCAGCGCCTTTGCACACACACGGCACCTTTGGCCAGTCGATCAGGCGTCGCCGAGTTGGGCGAGAAAGATATCTAACTTTTCAGGATGCGAAGACTGCGGGTCCGAGATATTGACCCAGCATTCCGTTCTTGCGTCCCAGGCCAGGAGATCCCCGTACCCGTCGACGGCGTGAGTCTCGCTCTCCCTCTCCCAAAGGGATTCAAACCCATCAGTCATTCCGGCACGTTCAGGCATCACCGATGCTTGGCGCTACGCAGTGACAATTCCAAGGGATTGCATAAATCATCCAAATAAATTCCACGGCCTGTCAAGCGGTTTTTCCGTAGTGGGCCGCGAGCACGCTCAGCGCGCCGAACAGCAGGTGCTTGGCGGTCTCGTGGCGCATCGGTCTGCCTGACCAGCCCTCGCGGCGGGCGAACTCGGCGACGGTGATTTCGAGGCCGAGGATGTACCAGGCGGCGCAACCGCAGGGGCTACCGATGCCGCCGCAGGCGTCGAGCGCGGCGTTGACCCGCCGGCGCGCGTGCTCGATGGCGACGCCGGTCGTGGGTCTGCCGGAGGGGATGCGCTGGCCCATGCCGCTGGCGCGCAGCGGGTCGAGCTGGGCGAGCCTGAACCACTCTGCGAACTCTTCACCTGCCTGCCTCTGCGCCCGGCCGATCTGGCCCCGCCGCTCCAGCGTGCCGAGCAGCCCTTCGGCGAGGTATGGCCGGCCGATACCACCCGATGCGTCGGCTACCGTCTCGCGCGCCCGCTCGACCCGGCCGTGCTGCAGGCGCTCGGGCGGCAGGTCGGTCGGAGCCCTGCTCCGACCTGGGGCGTCGAGGGCGGCCAGGTCCGGTGGAGCGAGGCTCCACCGTGAGCGGGAGGCTTTCATTGCCGGAGCACCTCGTGCAGTTCGCTGGCGATGACGCTGCGCAGGATGCTGGGCAGGTCTTCGAGGAGCGCGTTGCAGTCGCAGGGCATGCGGGCGATGGCGAGAGCGGTGAAGTAGGCGCACACCAGGAACACCTCGCCGGCGGTGTGGCCACGGAGCGCGTCCTCGACGTCCTCGACCAGCGCATCGCGGCTGTCGCGGTCGACCGATGCGAGCACCTGGGCCAAGGTCATGGCGCGATCCCGACGATGACCCTGTAACCCGCGCCGCGTGGCAACTCGAGTATCCACTTCCACAACTGCTGAAACTCGTCTTCGGTCGGCGGCTTCGGCAACTCGATCAGGACGAGCTTCTCGCCCGCCTGTAGTGGGGGGCTGTCCTCCACGCGGCTGACCGGAGCGCCCCGCGGATGGGCCGGATCGAGGGTCACGGCGCCGGCCAGGGCAGGTGGCCAACGAGCAGTGCCAGCGCCAGGAACAGGATCGCTGCCGAGAGGTGGTGCCAGCGCGGGTGCTCGGGGATGCCGGTGGTTGAGAGCAAGGCGAACACGACGGCGATCAGCAGGAAAAGGGTGGCGATCATGGCGGCTTACTCCGCTGCCTCCGCCGGGGCTTCCGGCGGCTCGATGCCGAGCGCGATGCGGGCGCGGCGCAATTCGTCGGGCGTGTAGATACGCTCCTTGGCCGATACGCCGAGCGCCTTCAACAAGGCGTTGGGATCACGGTCGCCCAGCTCGGCGAAAGCCTCCTTGCCCTTGATGACGGCGGCGGCGATCAGGCTGCGGGCGATGTTGCAAGTCGCATCCACGTCATCGAGGCCGTGCCGCGCTCGGTAATCCTCGAAATCGGCGTAGCCGTGCTGCCGCGCCCAGGTGTTTTTGACCTGCCCGGCCTCGGCGAGCATCGCGTCGTCGCGTTGCTTGGTGCGGGCGGCGGCTTGCCCCTCGACCTTCTGCCGGAGCATCCGCTCGGCGGCATCCACCATGTCGGCGTTGAACCAAACGCCTTTCGGGTCAGGGGGCGAGGTTTGCTCTTCACGGGCGGCGCCGAGCCGCACCCGCCGCCAGGCATACACATCTGTGTGCCATTGCCACTTCTCCCGCTCTGTCATGTCGTCGCGGTACTTTCTCATGCCGCCATCTCCATCGCGGCTTGCTGTGCGCGGATTTCGGCGACCATCTCAGCCGCCACTCGTTGCCGCCTGGCCTCCTCCTCCTCGGTGAAGCGGTGCGGCGACGGGACGAGGCTCGGATTAAGGGTTGCGGTCAGAGCGCGTCCTCTCCAGGCAAGCCATCGGTTGCGCGGCGGGTCGTGGCGCCATCGGTTGATGGTCTGCCGGCCAAGCTCGTGCAGATCGAGTTCCGGCAAATGATGGCGACGCCGCTCGTCGCGTGCCTCCTCGATCCACTTTTCTGAAATCTTAAAATCCCCCTCCTCCTCCGCAGGCGCAGCCTGCCCCCGGGCGAAGTC
>DASROJ010000388.1:0-9609 GCA_035646975.1 Patescibacteria group bacterium | reverse complement strand
GGGCGCCATCGAGGCGGGGGGAAGCAGAGCCTCGATGCGCAGCGCGGCCTGCTCGATTTCCGGGCCGTAATCGATTCTCAGGGTGGAGACACGGGCGGAGGCCAGCAGCTCGGGCAGCCGCCAGACCCCGGTTCTCTGTGTCGCCACGGTAGGAACGACATCGATCCCGAGGCATGTCGAGAGAGCTTCCACGTCGATGTCGATCCCGAGGCTTCCCGCCTCGTCCGACATGTTGAGGCACAGGACCGACGGCAGGCCGGCTTCGGCGATCTGCGCCGTCATCGCCAGCGCGCGCGGCAGGTTCTTGGCATCGGCCACCTGCAGGACGGTCACGGGAGACTCGAGCAGCAGGTCCCGGGTCACCCGCTCATCCTCGGATTGCGGCAGCAGCCCGTTGGCGCCGGGTGTGTCGACGAGGGACACCTGGCGGCCATCGATGGTCATGAACCCCTGCGCCACTTCGACCGTCGTCCCGGGATAATTGCTGACGGCCGCGTACCGTCCGGTGAGCAGCCCGAAAATGACGCTCTTGCCGACGTTTGGATTGCCGATGAGGGCAACACGACTCGGTGCAGCGGATTCCACCACGGCATCCTCCCAATCGTCCCGCTGCACGCGACATGCCACCGGGTCGCCGCGATGCTGGCCGGCTCCGGACGCCGGACCTGCGCGCTGACACCCACCGATGGGTGTCTTGCCCCGGGATATCGGTGCGAATTCACCCGGACTGCAGGCAAATCCGCTTCCCGGCGGTGGCACGGGAGTTGCCGTTCTCTTCCGAAGAGACGCAGGCATTACGACACGCGAGGCGATATGCACAACGAGCGGATACTGATCATCGAGGATGAAAAGCTCCTTCGCTGGACGCTTCGCGAGCGCCTGGAGCGCGAAGGGTACGACGTGGCGGAAGCGGCAACCGGGCAGGAGGGGCTCGCCCTCGGGGAAGACTCCCCCGTCGATCTGCTGCTGCTCGACCATCGCCTGCCGGACACCACCGGCATCGATGTGCTGCGACGATTCCTGCCGACCCACTCGGACGTGCCGGTCATCCTGATGACCGCATACAGCACGGTGGAAACCGCGGTGGAGGCGATCAAGCTGGGCGCGTTCGACTACATCAACAAGCCGTTCAACCAGGACGAGCTGTCGATGCGGATCTCGAAGGCGCTGGAGGACTCCAGGATGCAGCGCGAGCTGCGTTCGTGGCGGTCGAGACAGAAGGAGCGCTACGGCCCCACCAGCCTCCTGGGGAAGAGTCCCGGGATCGACGAGGTCCGCCAGCTCATCGGCAAGATCGGGAGATCGGCGGCGACGACCGTTCTCATCATGGGCGAGAGCGGCACGGGCAAGGACCTCGTCGCCAAGGCGATCCATTACGCCAGCGATCGCGCCAACCGTCCTTTCATGAACATCACCTGCACGGCGCTGCCCGAGACGCTTCTCGAAAGCGAGTTGATGGGACACGAGCAGGGTTCCTTCACCGACGCACGAAGGCAGAAACAGGGATTGTTCGAGCTCGCGGATGGCGGAACGATATTCCTCGATGAAATCGGCGACATGGGCGTTGCGCTGCAGTCAAAGCTGCTCAGATTCCTCCAGGAAAAGACCTTCAGGCACGTCGGCGGCATCAAGGACATCAAGGTCGATGTCCGCGTGATTGCCGCCACCAACCGGGACCTCGAAAAGTCGGTGGCCGAAGGCCGGTTCCGGGAGGATCTCTATTACCGGCTGAAGGTCATTCCCATCAACCTTCCGCCGCTGCGCGGACGTCCGGAGGACATCCCGCTGCTGGCGAAACACTTCATCGACATGTTCAACAGGGAGTTCAAGAAGCGGACGCGGGGGCTGACCGAGGAGGCCACCGGCCGGCTGGCTGCCTACCCATGGCCCGGCAATGTGCGCGAGCTGCGAAACGTGATCGAGCGCGCGATGATCCTCGAAACCAAGGATCTGCTCGACGTGGAGGATCTCCCGGCTGAAATCCTCAACCGTCCGGCGATTGGCGACTGCGATGGGGATCGGTTCAATCTTCCGGAGGACGGAGTGTCGCTCAAGGTGCTGGAGCGCGAGATGGTGAAACAGGCCCTCGGCAGGACTCGAGGCAACCAGACACGCGCCGCCCGGCTGCTGGGCATCTCCCGCGATGCGCTGCGTTACAAGATGAAGAAGTTCGATTTCACCCGCTAGGCGCCTGTCCGAGCGATGACTCGGACAGGCACCTGGACTGCAGCGGGTGATGCCTCACTTGCCCGAGCACACCTCGGCGCAGGTCTTCACATGCGCGCCCGAGGCGCACAACACGTCGGGCGAGCAGCCGGAATCCCGGCAGAGTGGCATCGAGCACTTGGGCAGTTTCGCGTTGAGCGCGCCCGCCCATGCGAGCGAGGCCGCCCCGGTCATGAGCAGCAGCGCCGTGGCGAGAATCAGTCTGCGCATCTCTTCCTCCCGAGCGATGGCTCGGCCAGGCCTCAATGTGCCGACAGCGGCACAACGGTTACCGGACCGAGCGTTTCGACATCCTTGCGAATCTCTTCGGCTTTACCCAGCACCAGCAGGATGCTTCCCTCGGCGGGGAACTTCGCCGTGACGCGCTTCACGTCGTCGACGGTGACCGCCGCGATCCTGTCGAGCCATGTGTCGTAATAATCCTTCGAAAGCCCGTAAAAGGCAATCTCTCCGAGCACATCGGCCATGGCGTCGGGGGCCTGGTGGCCGATCGCGAACGCCCCCTTGAGATACTTGCGCGCCTTGTCCAATTCCTCCGCGGTGGGCCCTTCCTTGAGGAATTTCTGCTCCACCTCGAGGGCGACCTTGATCGTCTCCAGCGTCGTGGGGTTCTTGGTGAACGTATTGATCATGAACGGGCCGGTCTGGAGCATCGGGTAGAAACGGCTGCTCACGCCATACGACAGACCCCGATTCACCCGGATCTCCTCCACGAGCCGCGACGTGAAGCCGCCGCCCAGGATGGTGTTGGCCACCTGGAGCGCGGCATAATCCGGGTCGACCCTGCGGATGCCCAGCCCGCCGATCCGGATCTGGCTCTGCGTGGCGTCGGGCTTGTCCACCAGGTAGATCGTCCGGCCCGCCCTGGCCGGCAGCTTCGCGGGCGCCGGCACCGCCTTTCGGGGGGCGGTCTTTCCCTTCCAGCCCGTAAGCCTGGCTTCGAGCTTCGCCATCATCTCTTCGTTCTTGAAGTCCCCCACGGCGATGAAGATGATGCCGTCCGGCTCGTAGTTGTCGCGATAGAAGCCGGCCACGTCGTCGCGCGTGATCGGCGCAACCGTTGACTCCCATCCCGGGGTGGGATGACCGTAAGGATGGCCGCCGTACAGGATCTCGATGAACCGCCGGCTCGCCAGCAGCCCCGGGTTCTCCCTTGACGCCTTCAGCTCGCTGATCGTCTCGGCCTTCTGGCGCTCGATCTCCGCGGATGCGAACGCCGGGTTTCTCAAGCTGTCCATGAGCAGATCGAGCCCCAGGTCGAGATCCTTCGTCAGGAACTCCGCGGTGATCCGTGTGCCTTCCTGGTCCGCCGAGGCGCCAAGCGAGCCGCCGACGAAATCCACCGCGTCGGCGATCTCCTGGGCGGATCGGGTGGTGGTTCCCTTGCGCAGCAGATCCGCCACCAGGCTGGCCAGCCCTTCCCTGCCCGGGGGATCGTGCGCGGCACCGGCCCCGACGATCACTTCGAAGTCGACCAGGGGCAGCTCGTGGTACTCCATCACGTAGACGCGCATTCCATTGCCGAGCGTCCTGCCGACCGACGGCGGCAGCTTGAAGCCACCGCCCGGGCGACCCGCTCCCCCGTCCAACGCTGCGCCACCTGTCGACATCATGATTCCCGCCATCGCGACATTGAGCATCCTTGCGGCGACGATCACGGCTCGCTTCCCGGAGCGTCACCTTCCCCGGTTTCATCCGCCGGCTCGGGCACCAGCGTGACGACCGTCCTGCGGTCCGGGTCGAAGTGTTTCTTCACGGCCCGGGCGACATCCTCCCTGGTGACGGCGTCGACCCGGTCGAGCACCGTGAACATCTGCCGATAGTCGCCCGACATCCTCTCGTAGAAGGCGATCCGGTCGGCCTTGCCCGAGTTGTCCTTGAGCTCCTTGATGGCTTCGGCGCGTATCTGGTTGCGCGCTTTCTGCAGCTCGCGATCGGTCACCTCGCCGGCGGCCATCCGGTGCAGCACTTCGTCGAGCGCCTTTTCCAGGGCGGAAGTCTCGATCTCCTCCTTGGCCTGGACGTAGATGATGAAGAGCCCCGGATGGAGGGTCGGGCGGAAAAACGCGTAGGCTTCCGTGGCGATCTGCTTTTCATAGATGAGACTGCGGTAGAGCCGCGACGACTCCCCGTCGGTGAGGATCGACCGGATCACTTCCAGCGCGGCATAATCGGCGTCATCGAAGGCCACCGACTTCCAGCCCGCGATGATGGCGGGCAGCTCGGCCTGCATCCGGTGAGTGACCCTCTTTTCGCCCTTCTGCTCGGGTTCGGCGTCCACCACGGCGCGCGGCGGCGCCTGGGACGGGATGTCGCCGAAATATTTCTCCATCAGCGTCTTCGTCCGTGCGGTGTCGACATCGCCCACGATCACCACGATCGCGTTGTTGGGCGCGTAGTAGGTGCGGAAGTAGCTCTTGCAGTCCTCGAGCGCGATGTTGTTGAGATCGGGCTCCCATCCCACCACCGGCCAGCGGTACGGCGACGCGATGAACGCGTTGGACATCAGCAGCTCGAAGATCTTCCCTTCCGTGGAATTGTCGGTGCGCAGCCGCCGCTCTTCCTTCACGATGCTGCGCTCCTGTTCCAGGTTCTCGGGGGTGATCAGGAGCGACCGCATCCGATCCGATTCCAGGTCGAGAACCGTCTCGAGGCTTTCGCTGGACACCTCTTCGTAATAGTCGGTCGAGTCATACCAGGTGCTGCCGTTGGAATAGCCGCCCCCTGACTCGATCAGCTTGTCGAACACCTTCGGGCCGAACCTGCCCGACCCGTTGAACATCATGTGCTCGAAGAGATGGGAGATGCCGGTGATGCCCGGCCCCTCGTTGCGCGAGCCCACCTTGAAGTAGGTCATGTAACAGAAAGTCGGCGCGGAGTGGTCCTCGAGGATGAGCACGTTGAGCCCGTTCTTCAGCGTGTGACGCTGCACGTTCAGCTTGATGTCCGCCCGGGCTGCGCCGGCCCCCGGCGTCGGAGCCGACGTCATGAGCAGCGCACCGACGGCCAGCATCGGCGGAAGAATAGCGCGCATGGGGACACCTCCAGGTGCATGATCCGGACCTCCCGAAACGACCCGGATGATACCACGCCGGGCTCCGGGCGATTGGCGGGGACCCTGCTAAACTAAGTCCGATGTCTCCTTCCACCAGACGCAGTCGCCGGCTTCGTTGGATCGTCTACTCACTCCTGGGCCCACCGGCTGCGGTGGCGTTGGCGCTGTTCCTTTACGTCCACTGGGGCCACCCGGAGGAGTCCCTGCGCGGGCGGCTCGTCGAATCGCTCACCCGGGTGCTCGGACGTCCGACCGGCATCGACCGGGTCGAGCTGGACTACCTGCCGCCCGGCGTGACGGTGGAGGGGTTTCGCGCGGATGGCCCGCTGCTCGCCGCCAGGCGCGTGGAGGCCACCTTCTCGTTGCGCGCGTTGATGTCGGGCCGTCTCGTCATCAAGGACCTCGACCTCTACGACCCGGTGCTGCGGTGGGAAATCGACTCGCAGCGTCTGTTCGCGCCGCGCGACACGCAGGAGCGCACGGAGCAGGACACCTTTTCGCGCTTCTCGCTGCGCCGTTTCAGGATTCACGGCGGCGAGCTTCGGCTCGGGTCGACGCGGCACTCGATCACCGCGGAGATGGACGGGGTGTCGCTGCAGGCCGACAACACCAGCCTGGGGTTCGGCCTGCCCGGTCTGAAGGGGCCGTGGCAGGGCAGTCTCAACTTCAAGCAGGGTCGTTTCGCGATCGACGATCTGGCCATCGAGGGGCTGGCCGGCAGCATGTCCATCGACAGCGATGGCGACCTGCTGCACGCGCAGCGGTTGCGCTTCAAGGCCGAGCAGGTCGACATCCGCGGCTCCGCCGTCGTGAGGGCGGGCTCGCCGCCGAAGGGACGCATCGATCTCACGATGCTCCTGAATCCCGAGGCCCGCTCGATCAGCCGGCCGCTGCATCAGTTCGGCGCGCGGCAGGTGAGCGCCGACATGCGGGTGGAGCTGTCGGGTGACGGCGTACGGGTCTCGGGCGGCTTCATCGCCGACCAGCCGAGCATCGACCTGGACCGGCTGGAGTCCTCCGACGGTCCCGAAAGGCCGTGGAACGCCCGGCGCTGCGTGGGAACCTATGCCGTGGACGCGCGCCGTATCGAGGTGGCCGGAACGCTCGAGTCGTTTTCGGGCGGAACGATGAAGGGCAGGTACATCGGCCTTCTCGAGGAGAAGGGCGCTCAGCGCGAGCACGACGTCGAGCTGGACGCCAGCGGGTTGCGGCTCGATGACGTGCTTCGGCACTTCGACCTTCCTGGTGACGATAGCGTGGATCCCTCCGCCGGCATCGCGGGGCACGCCTCCGTCCATTGGCGGGGCACGGATCGCGAAAGCATGACAGGCAGCGCCTCGCTGGGCTTTCTGCCGGCGCCAGGCGAGCTGCCGGTGTCGGGCAATGCGCAGATCTCCTGGAAGGGGCGGCGCGTCACCATCATCTCGTCATTGCTGGACACGGACGGCTCGCGCGCGACGGTGACAGGCCTGGTCGATGCCACCATCCGGCCCTCCGGTGCGATGGGCCTGAAGCTCGCCGGAACGCTCGATTCGACCGATTCGGCTCCCTTGACCCGGTTCATCGAACGAAGGTTCGGCCGGATCCCGGCGCAGCCGGGCGGAAGGATCAACGCCACGTTCGACGTCGCCGGAACGACACAGCAGCCCGAGGTCGAGTCACGCTTCAGATCCTCGAGTCTCGCCGTGACGCTGCCCCGGATCGGCGGGGCGAGCGGCTCGCCCGGCGTGCCGATCGAGCTGACCGCCGTTTCGGGGAGGATGGCCTATCGGAACGACCTCGTGCGGCTCGAAGTGGACGAAGCGCGGGGAGATGGCATCGACCTCGCGCTCTCCCTGCAGGCCGACCCGCGCACCGGCGGCCTTCTCGGTCTGGTCCTCAACGCCACCCAGGTGCCAGGCAGCCTTCTGGTGCGGCTGGCCGGGCTCGACCCATCCCGCGTGCGGGTCGAGGGTGAAGCCAGGGTCACCACCAGACTCCAGACCGATCCCGGCGCCGCTCATCTGTCCTCTTCGCTTCGCGGCGACATCGAGATCACAGCCGACGACGCCCTGGTCAACGACATCCGGCTGACCCGCGTCAAAGGGCAGGGCCGGCTCGAGCCGGGCAAGCTCCACATCGGCGAGGCGTCGTTCGACCTGTTCGGCGGCGCCGCGCGCGCTGAAGGGGACATCGATCTGAGTGCAGGCGGCTCGCGTGGCGTCATCGGCATCGAAGCCCGTGCGATCGATCTGGCCGCCATCGACGCCCGCTACGCAGGCCCGTCGATGACCGGATTGCTCGCCGCGTCGGGAAAGGTCACCCTGGGCGAGCCCGGCTCGATCGAGGCGACGCTCACCGGCGAGGGAGTCACCGTGGCGGGAATCGCCCTGGGACGGCTGGACGGCACGTTGAAGGGTCCGCTGAACCGGATGATGTTCGAGCTGCGCGACGAGACCGGCGACCTGGCCGCCACCGGCGCTCTTCTGCCGGGCAATGAAGGCGACCCCCTCGACATCGATGCCACCGTGACGGCGCGCAAACAGAGCCTGGAAAGAATCCGGCCGCTGCTGCCTCCCGGCGCACTTGCCGGACTCAAGGGGGATGCCGACGGCGTGGTCACGGTGACCGGTCCGCTCATCGAACCATCCAGCCTGGAAATCCATGCCCGGCTCGACCATGTCAGTCTGACGGCGGGCGACTACACGCTGCACAACCAGGAGGCGGTCCACCTCACCGAGGAAAACGGCTTCCTGACGCTCGCACCGACGCGCCTGGTCGGAGAGAAAACCGACCTCGGCATCGGCGGCACGATGGCGCTCGGTGGCAACCACGAGGTCACCGCGCGCGTGGAGGGCTCCTTCGATCTCGGGCTCATCGAGATTCTTTTCCCGGAGATGCGCGCTTCGGGACCGGGCACGGCCGACATCGGTGTCATCCAACGCGGCGACACGCTCACCTACACCGGCACGGTGTCGGTCGACAACGGCAGGATCACGCATCCGGGACTTCCACTGCCGCTGACCAATCTGAAGGGGCACGGCGAATTCACCGAGCAGGGCCAGCTCCGCATCGACGAGATCGATTTCGACATGGGCGGCGGAAAGGCCACGGGCACCGGGTGGGCCCGGTTCGAAGGGGCCAGCATGCCGCAGCTTCACCTCGCGATGGCGGGCCGGGGGATCCGTGCCGAGATTCTGCCCGAGCTTCGCGCGTTCTTCGACGCCGACGTCACGCTCGACAAGGACTACGTGGCCTACCAGCTTGCAGGGCGGGTGACCATCCAGCGCGCCATCTACTCGCGCCCGTTCGGCGTGGCGCCGAGCGAGCTGCTGCTGCGTTCGCGCGAGTACGCCCCGACGCACGAGCGCCGTCCCGGCGCGCCGGAGGTCAACCTCGCCCTCGACATCGTCGCCGATGGCGACCTGTGGGTGCGCAACGACGATGCGCTGATCGAGGCTTCCACCCAGCTCTCGCTGGAAGGGACGCTCGACAGACCCGAGCTGTCCGGGAGGATCACGGCGCTGGAAGGAGGCACGTACAGGTTCCGCGATGTCACCTACCGGATCGTCGGCGGCTCGCTCGACTTCGTCGACGTGACACGCATCGACCCGTTGATAGACATCGAAGCCTCCACGCGCGTTCAGCAATACGAGGTCACCCTGCGGATCAGCGGACGGTTTTCCAAGCCGATCTACGAGCTGACGGCCGACCCGACCCTGCCCCAGCGCGACATCGTCTGGCTTCTGCTGACCGGCCACACGCTGTCCGAGTCTCCCGGCAACGAAGCCTCGCGGGGATTCGCCGAAGGCCAGGTCGCCTCGTATCTGGCCGCGCCGGTGGCGGGGGCCGTCACCGGGCCCCTGGAGAAGATCCTGGGCGTCTCGAGCGTGCAGATCGATCCGTTCTTCCTCAACGGCACCGCGGACCCCTCCGCGCGGCTCACCGTGACGAAGCGGGTTGCCGCCAACCTGCTGTTCACTTATTCCAGCAGTCTCGGGCAGAGCGGCCAGGAGATCTACCAGATGGAATACAACCCCGGGCGGTTGTGGGATTTCATCGCGACACGCGATCTCGATGGATCGATCGGCGCGGACGTGCGGATCCGCCGACGCTGGCGCGGTATCACGCCACCGCCACCACTGCCCGCCGGCGCCCCTTCGGACACTCCCACCGTCGAGACACCGGCGCACCTCCGCGTCGGGCGCATCAGCATCACCGCGGATCATCTCGTGGACAGCGAGCACAGCCTCGCTCGAAAGCTGCCGTACGACGAGAACGACCCGTTCCGGCGCGGCGACCTGCTCGAGGGGCGCGAAACGCTGAGGGAGCACTATGTCGCCCATGGC
>DASROJ010000387.1:0-18416 GCA_035646975.1 Patescibacteria group bacterium | reverse complement strand
CCCTTGAGATAGGTGACGGCGGGCGGCGGGATCACCACGGGGGTGCAGGTGGGCGCCGGGGGTCGGACCGTGTAGGCACCGGAGCTCGTCGAGTCGGCCCCCACGAACAGGGTGCCGCCGACGTTCTGCTGCGTGACGCCGTTGACGGCGGTCAGAATCGAACCGCTGGCGGGATTGCCCAGCTTCGACATCGCGATCGCCATCGTGATGGTGCCGCCGGTGTCGTAGGAGCCCGACTCGACGGCGCCGACCGATGTGACCAGGCTGCCGGACTGCGTGCCGTAGTCATACGTCACCAGCGAGCTGCCGTCGGAGTTCATCGCGATGTAGTAGGTCGTCGCGCCCAGCGTCCAGCGCGCTCTCCAGATCGCGTTGGCCGGGATGGTGCTCAAGTCGGCCACCTTCAACTTGAAGACGAGCCGCTGCGAGCCGATGAAATGGTAGTCCTCGCCCACGGACACCGACGTGACATCCAGCTGCGAGGGGAACGGCAGCTGGTCGCCGGCCGGGTCCGTCACCACCTGCGTCGGCGTGGAGACACAGGTGTCGGGCGGCGGGACCGCGTTGACCGCGACCGCGGCCGAGCCGGTGATCGACGACGTGGCCGTGTCGGTGGCGGTAATTGTCTGGCTGCCTGACGTGCCGAGCGTCACGGTGAAGCCGTGGACCCCTTGATCGGCTGTCGTGAAGGTGTAGTCGGCCGGCAGCACGGCGGCGGCGTCCGAGCTGGTGAAGTGCGCCGTGCCGGTGTAGCTCGTGTCGACGTTGTTGGAGGCATCGCGCGCGCTCAGTGTGACGTTGAACGCGAGGCCCGCGTTGGCGCTGGCCGGGGCGTTGAGTGCGTAGAACGTCGCCGGCCCGGCGGTGCACACCGCCCACCGCTGGCCGAAGCCGCTGTCAGGGGCCCGGTCCACAGGCTGCAGGAACACTGCTCCGGCTCCCATCGCTCCGACCCCCGCGGTGACGATGGCGAACGGGTTGGTCACCGCGGCGGCGCCGGCGGGATCGGTGATCGGGATCGTCGGGCTGCCGATACCGCCCAGCGGGACGTCGACGGTGATCGTTCCGTCGGGCCCGGCCGTGAAAGTGTGACTGGCGCTGTTGGAGGAAAGCAGCTGGTTCTCGTTCGGGTTGAACTCGCCCCAGGAGGCCGAGATGGTCGCCGCGTCGACGTCCACCTCGGTGGCGTAGATCCTCTGGTCGTTTGCCTTCCAGGCGACGAAATAGGATGTGAAGCCGGTGCCGTTGACGGGAAGCTGGACGAGGTTCTTGACTCGCAGACGGGTCGTCAGCGTCGTTTTGGCCGCATCGACGGAAAGGGACACGCCCGTGACGTCCACCTGGTCTTTGCTGCCGGCCGCCGCGCCGCTTGCGGCCGGGTTCACCGCGTCTCCGGCGGCATCGACCACCACGTCGACACCGTCGCAGGAGTCGGCCGGACGGGGCGTGACGATCGGACCTGACGCCGTCAGCTCACTGCAGGAGCCCCCCGTTCCCAGGGTGTTCGTCGCCGTGACGTAGTAGTAATAGGTCGTGTTCACGTCCGCCGTGGTGTCGACGTACTCGGGTTTCTGGGCGTTGGCCGTGGCCGCCAGCAGGGTCTCGCCACCGCTGATCGTCCCGCGGTAGATGTTGTAGCGGGTCAGCGGCGAGCCACCGTCATCCGGCGCGTCCCAGCGGACGTCCACACCGGCCGCGAGCCGTGTCGCCGACTTCATGCGAGGAGCCCCCGGCAGCGCCGGTTCGATCGGATCGAGGGCACTGAGCAGGCGGCGACCGCCCGATTGCCGGACGATGCTGGCCTTGGCGCTTCGGGACGTCCAGTAGGGGGGATTGTCGCCGGTGGTGGCCGGGTTGCAGCCGGGAGGAAGGCATCCGTCGGCGAAGCCGTACAGGCTGCGTCCTTGCCGGTCGATCGTGAAATCGTTGAAGTCGAGCAGATTGCGATCTCTTCCGCACGACAGACCGAGCAGACAGATCGAGCCGATCTGGACCGGATCGTCCGGTGTCGCGTCCACCGTCACCCAGGTCAGTCCGCCGTCGTAGGTGCTGGCCACATAGAGATGCCAGCTGCCGCGGAAGGTCGCCTCGTCGGACGAGTTGCCGCTGGTGGGCGTGCCGAGGAAGCCGAACGCGGCCCGGTCGTCGTCTCCGGCCACCACTGCAGGAAAGACGGAGTTCCGGATGCCGAACGCCGCTCCGGCGTCGTGCAGGTTGACCCAGGTCAACCCGCGGTCGTGAGAGACGGCGATCAGAGGATGGCCATCGCCGTTGACCCATCCCAGGTAGATGGTGCTCGTCGTCTGGCCCGCTGGCCGGCCGACGCTGTTGATGCCGACGCCGACCGACGGATCGCCGTTGCCGGTGCTGCCCGGCACGGTGCGGTCGGTCCATGTCAGGCCATTGTCAGTCGACACGGCCAGCCCGGCCGTGCCGTTTCCGGTGGCGCACGAGCTGTTCGGCACGTAGACCGTGCCGTCGGTTGCGACCTTGATGTGCCCGTGGATCCCGCCGACACACTGCGCGACGTTGAAGAGCGGCACGCCGGGGCCGAACGTCTGACCGCCGTCGTCGCTGCGGGAGCACTCGGCATCGCCGGCAATATTCTGCGAGCAGTAGTAGACCGCGTTCTGGTAGGTCGGGTGAGGCGGCGGTGGAGGAACCGCCAGATCGTTGTAGGGGCCACCTCCCAGCGTCTCGTGGTCCGGCCCGGCGGGGCTTCCGCCGCCCTGCATCGGCATCGTGGAGGCGCCGTCGTCATCCGAGTAGGCGGCGAAGCTGTTTCCCTGCCCGCCGATCAGATCGAGCTGGAACACCCGGCCCGTTACCCGATCCACGAACCCGATCGGATCCGACAGCGCTCCCTGAACCACGTAGGGGCTCGAGACATCCTCCCATCGATCCGCCGCCGGCGACGAGCAATCGTCGAAGCTGGTCCTCAGCTCCTGGATCCCGGCGGTGAAGAAGGCCACACCGCCCGTGTTCACCGTACCGTGGGAGAGCGACGGCACCCTTGGAAGCCAGTCCACACCGAGGGACGGCTCGCCCGCCGCATTGCCGCTGCCGGCGGGCGCCGCGTAGCTCTGATAGCGAGGAGACCCGGGGCCCGGCGGCTGCACCGGCGGAAAGGGGACAAGGCTGATCGTGCCTCTGAAGCTCTGGCCGAGCGGATTGAACGGGGCGACGAGGACCTGGTAGCTCGTCGAGGTGAGGGGGATCTCGAAGATTGCCGTCTCGGGATCGTTGGAGCTGGCGGATGACTTGACCAGCGTGGCGCCGGTGGCATCGAGGACGTACAGATCGAAGTCCGCGTTGGGCACGTCCCATCGAATCTGCACCTGGACCTCATGGGTGGCCGCCAGGCTGGCCGCGTCAACGGTCAGGCCGAAGGTGTCGCACGACATCGGAGCCGTGCAGTCGGGCAGTCCGAACGCCTGCGCCGTGACGTTGGCGGCGGCAAACGGGCCGGCTGTGTAAGTCAACGGACCGCTGCTCGTGGTGAGCGTCCCCGAGGCTGGAACCGCCGCGCGCGCGGGGCCTGCCCAAAGGCCCGACAGGACGATACCGAGGGCGAGCGCGCCAGCCAGCAACGGCGCTCTGCTTGCAAACTGCCCGATTGCCTCCGTGAATCTGATTCGCCGCTGCAGGTTCTTCATGACGACCCCCTCGCCGTGAGCTCGGCCGCTTGCTGGACACGACTTGCGTTGTCGACACGAAGAATGGAGGCAAGGGGTTGAAGAATCCTTGAGGCGGACCGGGCGAGGCGGGGTGCGCGGTCGTCAAGTCTCTCTTGTGCAAAGACTTACAGGTCGATCTCTTTTGCCCGCGCCAGGCGTTGCGGGAGAGCCTTTCATGCTCGCCTGCGGCCTGGAGGGTTGCGAAAGAACGCCGGGCGGTGGGATCATGCGGGACGCGCGTGCGTTGAGAGGACCCGGATCGAGCATGCTCATGGAAATCGGACAGGTGGAGGCGATCTTCCGGTATCCCGTGAAGTCCATGGGGGGCGAACGTCTCGAGATCGCCAACCTGGGCTGGCACGGCCTCGATGGTGACAGGCGTCTGGCGTTTCGGAAGCTCGATGACCGCAGCGGGTTTCCGTGGCTGTCGGCCAGCCAGCTTCCCGACCTGCTCCTGTTTGCTCCGCGCCGCCGTGAACACGCCGAGCCGGGAGATCTTCCCACGCATGTTCGCACGCCGGACGGCGAAGAGCTGCCTGTCCTCGGAGCGGAGCTGGCCGCGGAGGTCGGACGTCGATTGAAGGCAGCCGTGCAGATGATGCAGCTCAAGCATGGCATCTTCGATGAAGGGAGCCTCTCCGTGATTGCCACCGAGACGGTGCGCGAGATCGAGCAACTCGCGGGGCGCAGCCCGGACGTGCGACGATTCCGCCCGAATGTCGTCGTCAGTCTTCCCCGAGCGGCTCCCTTCCAGGAGGATGCGTGGGTGGGCGGCGAGCTTTCGTTCGGCGAGGGGCGCGACGCCCCCGCCATCGCCGTCACGATGCGCGACGTTCGCTGTTCGATGGTGAATCTCGATCCCGACTCGGCGCTTTCAACGCCGGAGGTGCTCAAGGCGGTCGTTCGCGCGCACCAGAACACCGCGGGAGTCTACGGCACGGTGACTCGTACCGGACGACTGGCGGTCGGACAGCCGATATTCTTCCGGGCGGCGGCCGGGTAAACGAAACGTGGGTGATTGAAGCAACGTATCGCGGAGCACAGCTGATGGATGCGCTTCCCCTGAGCTGCCCCTACTGCGGCGAGGCGGTGGACCTGGACATCGACGAGAGCGGTGGGCGCCGGCAGTCGTTCGTGCAGGACTGTCCGGTATGCTGTCAGCCGTGGCAGGTCGAGGTCGTCGGCGATCCGGTGGGCGGTTGGAGCGCGACACTGAGGACCGCGGACGAGTAGCAGACCAGAAGCAGACGGGGAGGATGCTGGCGGCACGGCCGCGGCATCGGCATATGCGATGAAGAGCCAACCGGGCAAGGCAGACGCGATCAGGATCAACCGCGCCCCGGTGCTGACCCTCTGGGCCGCGGTCGTGGCGGAGCGTCTGGGCTTCGACCGGAATGAGTCGATGACCCTGGGCCGGGCCGTGGCCGGCTTGAACGCATACTCCAAGGGAGTCTCGATCGGACTGTTCCAGCCGAAGCCGAAGGCGCTGCGCGCGAGGAAGGCCGCCCTCGAGCAAGGCGAGACGATCCAGGTGGAGCTGCTTCACCGATCGGTCCCGTGCCAGCGCACACCGGACGGTCTGCGCGCCCTGAGCAGGGACCGCCCCATCAGCCCGAAGAGCGTGCAGCGCTACCTGGAGAGCAAGTTCGGCGACTCACTTGACGCGTCGATGGCCGTGATGAAGAAACTGGCGGGAGCCTTTACGCCAACGGTCCTCGCGGAGCGCGCCTACGACCTTTACGAAGCGTTCCGTCCGGAGATTCCGCGTGGCAAGCGCGGCTGGGGAGCCGCCGGTGTCCTGGACCTGGAGAAGCTGCGCGCACTGGCGATCCCTCGATGAACGAATCAGCACGCAGGACGATGAGAGGAGCCCGAACGTGAGACGAGTGGAGATTCGCTTCTGCAACCTGTGACTGGTCAAGCGGAACGTGGCTGCCCGTGTGGCAGCCGAGCTGAGCAAGGAACCGGACATCGACGTCGAGACCATCAAGGGTGGGTTCGGCCAGTTCGAGGTGTTCGTTGATGGCCGCAGCGTCGTGAAGACCAACCGCTTCCTGTACCCGAACGCGGGCCGCGTCGTGGAGCGGGTGAAGGAGGTTCTCGTCAGGCCTCCAGGAACTCTTCCTTGAATAGCGGCCTTCCTGCCAGCGCGAGATAGAACCCGTACACGGCCAGGGACACGACCAGGAGCAGCCCGAGAAGCGAGAGTCCGGCATACCAGCTCGAAAAGTCGATCGTTATCGGGTAGCTCAGCAGGATCGACTGGTAGAACGAAGCGACCATGGTGGCCAGAAGGCCAAATCGAATCAGCGCGAAGCTCACAATCGCCGCTGACAACAGGGCATACGCGAGGTTGATGTACGGATTGCCCGCACCGGTGGCATTGACGAATGTGAAGATCAGGAAGAACAGGCTCACGGCAAGCCACTGGCGCCGCAGGATGATGCGCAGCAGCACGAGGGCGAAGCACAGAGACATGACGAGGACGACGGTGAAGAGGTGAGTCGCGAGGATCTCGCTCAAGAAGCGGCGGACGCCGCCCAGCATCCCCGCGGTGATCGGATGGGGTGTCTGAGGGGCCAGCCCCAGCCATTCCGGCAACAGGTGGTAGAGCGGATCCGTCATCGTCCAAAGAGTCCCGCAGAGTCCCCCGAGGAGGATGTCCCGCCCCACGAGTGGATCGCGATGCCGGCCGGCCAGAAGCCGGCTCCACGAAATGATCATGTCGGGCCAGCGGCGCCGGACGTACGGCTCGAGCGCGATGTAGACCAGCCAGAGAAAGCAGGCCAGCAGCAGAGCGAATGCGAGGTTCGAGACAAACGACACAAGCTCGCCTGAAATCGTCGGAACATGAGTGGATCCGAAGACCCAGATCAGCATGCCGATCGAGAACACATACGTCGCGAGGCGAAGCGCCCCTCGTCGATCTCCCCGGCCTGAACGCAGGTTGCGCCGCGCAAGGATGAGGCCACCCACCAGCGCCGCCAGCGGGACCGCCGGTCCGAGAATGCCCGATATCTCCTTGAGAAATGTCTCCTGGAATGGCTGCATGCGCGCGGGGCGGGTCCACGCTCCGACGATCTGGAAGTAGTCCGGCTTGCCGTGATAAGCGCCGGCCTCAACCCGGATACGGGTGCCGGCGTTTTCGGGCAGCGCTCCCTCCCATGCGGCCCTGGCGTCGGCAAACACTGGGGGTGTCCAGCTGGGGTGCGTGCTCGTGAACTTCGAAACGTCCAGACCTGCCTCGGTGAACAGGCCGGACCAGTCCGGCTCCGACCAGGGTCCGCTGGAGGGGTCGACCTGAGGCGGCACTCCCACGAACTCGATCAACCGGCCCCGTACATCCAGGATGACGTGCGCCATCCCCGAAACATCTTCAGGTGGGTCGTCGAGTGCCACGATGCCGGGACCCGTGAACTTCGGTTCGAGGTATCGTGGGCTCTGGCGATACCAGAAGTAGACCGCGGCGGGTTGCCCGGTTTTCAGACCCTCCCATCGAGCAGGAGACGGGTCGTTCAACTCGACGTAACGCAGGTAGTCGCCGTCCGCATCGAACCCATAGGCGCTGTCTTTCGACGCCTCCGTGTATCCCATCTTCCGCACGACTTCGCGAGCCCTTTCCGCCATCGCCTCGGGCGGTTTGTCGAGCGGCACCCTTCGCACGAGCATCGACTTGCCGGCGCCGAGCAGGATGATGCCCAGCCCGAGCAGGATGCCCGCCAGGCAGGACCAGGCGATCGCGGGGCTCAGACCGCCAGAGTCCCCCGCATCCGCGACCATCTCCGGAGACGGGGTCTCTCCGGCCGCCAGGGCCGCCGCGAGCGGATCGCCGCCGGGCAACGCTGCCGCCAGGGCGAGGGCGGATGCCGGTCTGAGCTTTGGCTCCTTCTCGAGGCAGCGCAGGATGGCTCGCTCCACGGCCGGATCGAACCCTTCGACGATTGCAGAGGGATTCGTCGGCGTGGATTCCTGCTGAAGCCGCTCAAGCTCCGCGAGCGTCGTCGCCTGGAAGGCCGTCTTGCCGGTGAACAGCTCATAGAGGACCAACCCCAGGGCGTAGAGATCGCTTCTTACCGAGACCTCCCGACCCGCCAGCTGCTCGGGCGCCATGTATCCCGGCGTGCCGGCCCGGAGCTCTCCGCCATGAAAGCCTTCGGCAAGACCGGCCAGACCAAAGTCGGTGATCCGGACCTTGCCTCGCCCGTCGATCATCACGTTGGCCGGTTTCAGATCGCGGTGCAGGATTCCCTGCTCGTGGGCCGCAGCGAGACCCGCGCACAATTGCCGCGCTATCTGGATCGACTTGTCCCTGGGCAGCCTGCCGATGCGCCTCAGTAGTGTGGCGAGGTCCTCTCCGTCGACATACTCCATCGTCAGGAAGTGCTGACCATCCACTTCGCCCACATCGTAGACGCGGCACACGTTCGGGTGGGAGATTTGCCGCGCGATCCTCACCTCGTTGAGCAGGCGCGACAGGCGCGCTTCGTCCTTTTCCATCTCCACCGGCAGGAATTTCAGTGCGACAGGCTGGTTCAGCGTCAGATCTTCGGCTCGATAGACCTCGCCCATGCCTCCCTTGCCGAGAAGCCCGACGATGCGATAGCGCCCGGCCAGCAGCGTGCCGGGGATGAACCGCGCGTCGCTCAATGCTCCCGACGAAGAGGTCCGTCTCGCGTCACCGGCCGGCCGATCGATGCCGCGCGCCACACGAAGAGATGCGGAGGGGGCGCGCTCCATCACCGTCGCAGCCTCGGAGTCGGGTGGCAAGGGCGCAGCACAAGCGGGGCAGTAGCGGCTGCCGTCGGGAACCTGGCTTGAGCAGGAGGAACATCGAAGCACGTGTGGCTCCCCGGGCAGCTGGTTGTGCGAGTCACGGGTCGAGCAACCCGTGAGCTGGTACTCTACCATCTTGCTCCGGGTCGGGTCCTGCTCCCGCCGGGTGCCTGGAGTCGACATCCTGGCGACACGCTGAACCTCCCGCGAGTGATCGCGGGCATGGGGCTGACGCAAGAGGGACCATTGGCGACGGAGGGGACGGGCTCATGATTCGATTCTTGGCCATCGTGCTTGGGGTCGCCTTGATCGGCTGCCCGGCGTTTCTGATCTATTCCATGACAGTTCCCGTCGCGCGATTCCGCGTGGGCGGCTACGTCGACTTTCTCGTGTTCGCCGGCGCCATGTCGATCATCTACGGCGGCGTCCTGATCGGTGTTGCGACTCTCTGGGCGATGGAAGGTCGTGACTGGCGGCGCCTGCGCCGTGTCGGGGTGTTCAAGGCGGGCGTCTGGGGTGTGCTGGCGGTCAGCCTCGTCTTCGTGCTCGGATGCGGGGTGAACGGCATGATGACCCGGGGGTCGTTCGAGAAGGGGGTCGGCAACCTGTGGGGATTGATCGTGATCTTCGCCCTGGTATTCGGCGCGATGGTCTCGGGCGGACTTGCGCTGCTGATCGACAACGGACGATCGGTCAAGTGATTCCGACACGCGGCCATATATCAAACCCGCCATTTCGCCATAGTGTTCCTCATCGACATGGCCTCGCACGCACATCCCGTCGCGCGATGGACAACCTGTCGGAGAGAAAGGAGCCGCTCCATGGAGACGATCACCATTGCCACCCCCGACCGCGCCGCGGTCAGAGCCACCCCCGCGGTCCACTCGTATCAGGAGTCGCTGGCGGCCGCCCAGCGTGTGAACTGGAACATTGATGACATCATCGGTGGCGACCGCCGCCTCGATTTCTCCCGCCCGTTCATGCCCGAATCACTGGCCCGCGTGGAAGGGCTGGACTTCCTGACGCAGACAGAGCGGCGCACGCTGAACCAGATCCGGGGCAACGCCTACCTGTTCATCTTCGGCCTCGTGGAAGAGTTCATCCTCCCGTTCGTGCTGGACCATGCGCGCCCGATGCTTCACGGCGATGACTGGCGGGTTCGGGCGCTGCTCCAGTTCGCCGGCGAGGAGGCAAAGCACATTCAGCTCTTCAAACGATTCCGCGAGGAGTTCGAAAAGGGATTCGGGACCCGCTGCGAGGTGATCGGGCCGCCCGATGCGTTCGCCCGGGCCGTCCTTGCCAAGCACCCGCTCTCGGTGGCGCTGGTCATCCTGCACATCGAGTGGATGACACAGAGACACTACGTCGACAGCGTCAAGGACGACGGGAACCTCGACCCGCAGTTCAAGAGCCTGCTGAAGCATCACTGGATGGAGGAGGCGCAGCACGCCCGACTCGACATGCTGATGGTCGAGGCGCTTGCCGATGCCTGCACGCCCGGGGAGATCTCCCGCGCGGTGGACGGGTACCTGGAGATCGGCGGCATGATCGACGCGGGCCTGATGCAGCAGACGGCGTTCGACATGGACGCCTTCGAGCGCGCCACCGGCCGCATCCTTTCGGACGAGGAAAGGGAGGCGTTCATGGCCACACAGCGGCAGGCCAACCGGTGGACCTACCTTGGCACGGGCATGACGCACCCGAAGGTTCTCGAGACATTCGAGCGCATCATGCCGGGCGCGAGGGCGAAGCTCGAGAGTGTCGCCCCGGCGTTCAGCTGAGGATTACTTTTTCAGCAGCGCGGCCCAGTTCATGATCACCCGCATGGGCGAGGCCGCGGACTGCTCCGGGATCGAGTCGAGCAGGAAGCGCTGACCGTCGGGCGAGGCGCAATAACGGATGCGCGAACCGGTCAGCCCGGAGTATGGAATCCGGGCGTTGAACAGCACCTTCGGTGTGCCCGCCTCGAAGGAGGAGCCGGGGTTCACCGTCACGGCCGTCAGCTTGTTGTCCTGCGAGATGTAATAGATCTCCCTGCCGTCCCGTTTCCAGGATGGTTGATCCCCTCCCTCGGTGGAGATTTGAAACTTGCCGCCGGGGGAGGGGAACGTCTGCACGTAGACTTCGCTTCTTCCCGATTCGTCGGATGCAAAGACAATCCAGTGACCATCGGGAGAAATCTGTGAATGCGTCTCGTTGAACTTTGTCTGGAGGTAGGGCTTGGGCTTGCGGTCGCCCGTCATCGGCAGTATCCAGATGTCGTTTCCGGTGTTCGGATCGTTGTTCTCGTACACGATGTAACGACCATCGGCCGACCAGTCGTTGGCGAACTTGTTGGCGTTGGAGCTCAACAGAAGCGTTTCACCCGTGACGCCGCTCGATGCCTTCATGTACAAATCCCAGAACCCGCTGGTGTTCGAAGAGTAGACAACCTGGGTGCCGTCGGGGGACCAGATGGGCGTGGTGTCGTCTGATTTGCCGAAGCTGAATCGGGACAGTTTCCCCTGTGACAGGTCCAGCGCCCAGATGCTGTTGATGGTGTTCTTCGGGTCGGTAAGATCCATCACCACGTGTTTGCCGTCCGGCGAGAGCGCCGGTTCATCGTAGAACGCCAATGGCGCCACGATGTCCGCCGACTTGCCGGTCCGGTCGTACCAGGTCAATTGAGTGGCAAGATTCGACCCGGCCTGGAGAAATCCAAGCAGCCCGTCGTCGGTGACCGAAAAGGCCGCGTAGGCCGAAGGACCGTTTTCGCCCATCAGCTCGACGTTCTGCGCCACCGTCGACGCCTCTCCCGACAGACTCAACCTGGTCGCATCGAACGGCTGCGCGACGAGGGTCTTGTCGCGAACGAACAGGAGATACCCGGGAGCGACGTATTGCACGGAGGAATGGCTGGAGACCAGCCGCACGCGATCGCCCCCGTCAAGCGATGCCACGTAGATGGCTTCCGCGTTCTTGTCTCCCGAGCGGGCAAAATAAAGGAAATGCCGCCCATCCGGGAGGAACCAGGGCCACCGGTGGCTCGACTCCTTCTTCGATTCGTCCAATGTCGAGACGGTCTTCGCCTCACCGCCTGATGCCGGGATGCTGTAAAGCGGGGTGGTCGTGGCGGGCGAAAAAAGGATGATCCCATCCTTGCTCCAGGAGCCACCGCGCGGATCGGTAACAGGCGCCAGGGCCTGAATCGAGCCGTCGATGGTGTCGATCCGTTTCAGCTTGCCGTCGGCGAAGAAACCAACATGCCGGCCGTCAGGCGACCAGAAGGGCATCGTCGCCCCGTCGGTGTCGGGCAACGGGCGCGCTTCGAAAGAGCTGAGCGACTGCAACCAGAGGAGCCTCCTGCCTTCCAGGCTGGCCACGAATGCCAGGCGTCGCCCGTCGGGAGAAAACGCCAACGTCAGATCGAAAATCGCCTTGTCCGGCGGCGGGATGCTGAATCGATACGAGAGGGGCTCGGCTGGCGCGGGACGGCGCAGGAGGACCGCCCCCAGTGCGACCGCGGCCAGCGCCAGAATCACGGCGATCATCCAGGCAAGAGGCTCGCGGTTGTTCCGTCGCGCGACGACCGTGATGGGAGCGACCGCTCCAGACCCGGCTTCGCTGATCCACCTCAGCTCACGCTTCAGATCGCCCGCCGATTGCCAGCGATCATCGGGATCCTTGGCAAGGCACTGCGACACGATCCGCTCGAGCGATGCAGGCGCCATCGTTGCCACAGTCGTCAGCGGCTCAGGTTTGGCCGACATGATGGCCGTGATCAGGGACGCCTGGCTCTTGCCCTGGAAAGCGCGCCTGCCGGTGGCCATCTCGTACAACACCGCGCCGAACGCGAAGATGTCGGTGCGGGCATCGGCCTCCTTCCCCTCGAGCTGCTCGGGCGCCATGTACTGGAAGGTGCCCACGATGGTGCCCTCGGCTGTCAGCGGCTGGCCCATCGTCGGGGAGTGCGACAGATCGCCCGCGACTCCGCCGAGGCCCGTGGCGCGCGCGAGGCCGAAGTCGAGCAGCTTTGCGCCGCTCTTCGTCAGCATGATGTTGCCCGGCTTGAGGTCGCGATGGATCAACCCCTGCCGGTGCGCGCGGTCGAGCGCGTCGGCAATCTCGATGGCGCAGCGCAGCAGCTCGGCCGTCGGCATCGGTCCTTTCTGCAGCCGTGCGGCGAGCGTCTCACCCTCCAGATGCTCCAGGACCAGATAGTCCACGCCGTCCTGGCTTCCGATGTCGTGCAGCGTGCAGATGTTCGGATGATTCAGGCTCGAAACGGCGCGCGCCTCGCGCTCGAAACGCAAGCGTACATCCGGGTTGGAGGACAGGTGGGCCGGCAGCACCTTGATGGCAACCGAGCGGTTCAGGCGTGTGTCCCGCGCACGATAGACCTCTCCCATACCGCCTGCGCCGAGCGGGGCGAGAATCTCGTAGGGACCGAGGCGGGTACCAGGGGCAAGCGGCATGGCGGGCTTAGACTATCAGAAGCGAGTCGGGCGCGGGTTCCCGGGGGAGGCCTATCCTATTAATACCTGCATCTCGATGGACCTCCTCCGCCGCCAAGGCGGCTACTCTTCCTTGACCGGGAGGACATGGATCGCCTTGATCACCAGGTGGACCGAATCACCCACCTTCAGCTTCAGGTCATCGATCGACTCCGTGGTGATAACAGAGGCCATCCTGGCGGGAACGGTGACGTCGAGCTTGACGAGCGACATGACATCGCCGCGTTGAATCGATTTGACGGTTGCGACAACGTTGTTCCTGGCTCCGTATTTCATGAGAACCTCCGCTTCGAGATGGGCTGCCGAACATCAGCATGAACGAGCCTGGAGTTTAGCTCTTACTGTCGAGCGCCATCACGGTTCGAGGGCGTGTTATCGAAGCCTTGAAAGCAGGCTCGTTCTCAGCTTCAGCACCGCTTCGGCCCCGTCTTTGTCCGACTTCGGCACGACGACAATCTCGAGGTCGCCCTTCTCTGACGAGAACGCGTCGAGCGGGAAGTAGAAGACTCCCCCCTCGAACTTCCGGTGCTGCTCGTCGAGATCTGGAAACAGGACCGCATGCGAGTCGGATCGCCGGGCCGCGATCACTTCG
The DNA here is from genome assembly GCA_035646975.1 of Patescibacteria group bacterium. Taxonomy (GTDB): domain Bacteria; phylum Acidobacteriota; class Polarisedimenticolia; order JACPZX01; family DASXTC01; genus DASROJ01. The sequence continues at coordinate 4,881 of DASROJ010000387.1, read as the reverse complement.
TCGCCTCTTCTGAGAAAGACCTTGACCACGCTCAAAGGAAGGGCCGGAGGAAGACCGGAGGGATACAGCGCCGCAGGGTCGACGCTCACCACCACCGACTGCTTGTCGGGCTCATCGATCGGCCACTTGCTCAGGTCCAGAGGCGTCTTCTTCCTGGATTCGAACACCGCCGACGCCACCGACGCGAACGGGCTCATGACCCGGACGTCGAACGTGTGGATTCCATATGTCGCCTTGGTCCTGCAGGTGCTGACATAGACGATCGAACTGTCCTTGATGGCGTTCGTGCCGGCGTCCTCGGCTTCGGAGATCCGCTCCCGCGTCATCGGGGTGATGTCAGCCTTGGCGGGCCCGATCGTGACCGCGAAGGCGACAGGAACAACGAGCCACCTGGCAATCATGGTCCTGACCTCCCCTCGGGGCGACACGAGGACTTTTGACTCGACGCCAACCGCCCGAGTATACACGAAGGCCGTGCGCCAGTCGGCGCAGGTTGGGTTGCACGGGTTCCACGAGTGCGCCGGTATGCCCCATCTTCGTGCCCGTTCCATGTCGGGAATTTCCCTTGACCGAAATCTCCGGCCGGCGTATAAGGGAAGGCAACTTCCCTTGTAAAATGCGAAATGCGTCGTCCTTCGAGGAAACGCGCGGTGTCGTTCAACTTCTGCCGTCCGCGGCTGGTTGCGCTCGCGACGCTGTCCTGCCTGCAGATGTTCTCGCCCGCGCAGGCAACCGTCCTCCATGTGAGCCATGATGATCCGACCTGCGGCGGCAAGTCGCCCTGTTATGCGACCATTCATGCCGCAGTCGACGACGCTCAGGGTGGCGATTCCGTCCAGATCGAGCCAGGCCTCTACATCGAGAAGATAACCATCGCCTCGAAGAACAATTCTCCGGCGGCCGGCGAGGAACAACGCATCCTGATCGAGGCGGTCCTTCCCGACACGGTCACCGTCTCGGAGCCTGGAGACGGAGCCACCGTCGAGGCAGACGCTGTCCCTCACCCGGTGGACCGGGAAGCCCGGGGCCTCATCATGATCCACCACTCGCGGTTCGTGACGATCCGGGGTCTGACGATTACTGGTTCACGGGCGGCCGCTGTTCAACTCAGGGGTGACCATGGCCAGAACAGCGGCATCCACCTGGAGCGCAACCGTCTGTTCGGCAACGGCAGCCGGTTCGGCGAGGGCGGCATCATCATCGAATCAGGAAATCCCGGAACTGTCATCATCAACAATCTCATTTACTCGAATCGGGGCGACGGCATCCGCCTCGAAGGTCCGCGGGCCAGCCCCTCGCCAACGGATGGCGAGGAGGGGGAACAGCCCGTATTCCTTGTCCAGAACACCATCAATGGAAACGGATGGAACGGCGTATCGATAGATGCCTCCCGGTCCGTCATGCTGGTGAACAACTCCATCACGGCCAACGGGACGGCGGACACGAGCGCCGGCGGCCGCTTCGGAGTGCTGCTTCAGGGTTCCGGTGGCTCTGACGCCGAGGGCCTGTCGCTCTACAACAACTTGATCTGCGGCAACCGGCTTGGCGAAACGAGCGGCGATGTCTTCGCGGGGCAGCACGCGGACAACCGGACTCCGCTCGGCACGGAATCCGCCGGGCTCATCGCGACACCCGAATGCGCCGCGTCAACCGGAGTCTATGAGTCCTCGGCGGGCGTTGACGGCAAGCCAGGAACCGGGGACGATGATTTCAAACTACTCGGGGCTGGAGCCGGGCATCTTCCGTCTCCGGCGATCGATCGCGGGGCGGATCCTCTGACCCTGGGACTCGATCTCCAGTTCGACAAAGCACTCTACGAAGCGGATTACGCGTCGCCGGGCGTGCGGCCCGTCGACAAAGACATCAATCGCCCCCTCGACTACGACGTGGGAGCGCTGGAGCTGTCCTGCGAATGCACGAACATCTGCTTTTCGCAGTGCCGCATCCGTATCGACCCTGCGACAGGCTCGTCGAGCGAAAGCTGCGCGGCGTCTCCGTTCTGGGATCCCGGGAGTCAGTGCTGTGACAGCTCCACCGGACAGACCAGCGAGCGCCACCTGGGGGAGGCGATGACACAGTGCCCCAACAGCCGGGTTCAGAATCCGAGCTTTCACCTGTGCGACGACACAGATGGCTGCTCGGCCGGAAACCCGGTCAACAAACAGAATCCGACCGACCCGCTGGAAGTCTGCGGGCCCCACTTCCGGTTCGGCACGCTCAATCCCAAGGATGACCTCCCGTGCAACAATCACGACTGTTGCTACGAGACGTGCAACAGGACCAAGGACGAGTGTGATCTCGCTTTCAACTCGGACATGCTCGCGGTCTGCAATCAGCCTGTCAGCGGGTTCTGCGCGACGCTCGTCCCCGACTGTCTCGAGTGGACGGCCACCTACTTCGACGGCGTGGCCGCCGCCGCGGGCAGCTCTTACACCAACGGTCAAAACAGGTCTTGCCAATGTTGCCTGACTCAATGACTCGAAGAGTTCGCGCGATCGCATTGTCGGCGCTGGTCTCCGCAGCGCTGTTGAACCATGCCATCGGAGGCGTGATCATCAGCACGCAAAGCGTCGACACGGTGACCCGACTGAAACAGACTCAGCGAACGATCCTCTCAGGTCCGCTCGTACGCACCGAGGAGCGCGGCAAGGCGTCGATCGTCCGTTCCGAGCTGGGCAAGATCTGGGAGCTTTCGGCAAACGGGTCATCCTGCGTGGAGTACAGCCTCGCCGACCTGGCCGCCATGAGACGCAGTGCCGCGGATGGAACCCGGCAAATGCTGGAATCGCTCGCGGGCTCGGCGCCGACCCCTCAGGCGCAGGCGCAGCTTCAGCAGATGGCTGCTCGATCCACCTTCGCCTTGCCGAAGGCATCGTACCGGCGGCTCGCGTCGGGCGAGACCGTGGGAAAGTGGACCTGTGACCGCTTCGCAAAGGAGATCGGTGGTACGAAGGTCTCGGAGGTCTGCGTCGTCCGGCTCGCAGCTTTGAAGATGAGTCGAAGCGATCTCGCCGGCATTGTGAATGCCAGCGCGGTCTTTGGCGCGGCCCCGTCCACGTGGGACCAGGAGACGGTATCGCTTCTCGAGAACACGCAGGTGATTGGATACGACGCCTTCCCGGTGAGCATCTCGGTGGTGGACGGCTCCGGGGCCCCCCGTTTCGTCACCCAGCTCAGCGGTCTGACGCGCTCCAAGATCCCCATGAAGGCCTTTCAACCTGCCGTGAATTGCACACCGGCTGCCACCGTTATCACCAAATAGAAATCCTCCCCGTTGCCTCCCGAAGGGCTCCGGTCTCGAGCCCGGAAATCAATTGACGCGCCGATCGGGCTCGCGTACTATTGACAATCCGGCACATGAAGGAGGCGCTCATGCGAACCAGGTGTGCGGCATTGCTCGTCCTCGTGATGGTCGCGGCGACGGCCACGGCCCAGGCCGTGACCCATACCACTCTGGCTCCTCAAGCCGCCGGTACCGTCAGGCTGCTGCCTTTTCTCAACATCTTCGAAACAACCTCGATGACCGATCTCTACTCCACCTGTTTCAACACAACCGGGACGAATCTCGAGTTCAGAAGGGGATTCATGGAGTTCGCGATTCCCGCCTTCCGCAAAAATGTCGACAAGGCGACCCTGGTCATCTCCGACGTCAGTGGCACGTTCAGCTCCGCGCCGACGCCGCCCGACGTTCACGAAGTCTCGTACTATGCGGCGGATCTCCAGGTGGACACGAGCGACTATGACGCTCCTGCCACACCGATCGGCACGTTCGAAACGAGCATCAACGACGATCCCGACGTGTACACCATCGAATTCGACGTCACACAGCTGGTGAGTCAATTCCAGGGAGCCAATCTGGGATTCAGGATCAAGCTTCAGGGCGATCCGCAGCAAACCTGCAACGGTGGCACGGGTGCCTATTTCGGGGGTCTGTTCATCTATCCTCCGATTCTCAAGATCACATCCAGGGGAACCCCCGGTCCGCAATGAAATCAGCCGCCAGGAGGCGCTCGTCTTTCACCCTGCTCTGACCCGGAACATCCCGGGATCCTTCATGCCGGCCCGGGGCTTGCGAAGACTCCGCGTGCGATGGGATGATGTCCCATCGATCCAGCGCATTCGGCGAATCGCGCGCTGCCCGGCCATCGCATTTGGGTCTGGGCGCTGTCATCGGCCGCATCACGAGCCAGACCCGGGTGAAGGACACACTCATGGATGTTCGCGGGAGCTACGACTCGGCAGCCAGTGCCTATACCGAGCAGCTGGCCTCGGAGCTCGCCCGAAAGCCGCTGGATCGGCACCTGCTGAACCGGTTCGCCGAGCAGACACGCGGCCGGGGGCTCGTCGCCGACATCGGCTGCGGCCCCGGACAGGTCGCCAGGTATCTTCACGATCAGGGTGTGACGGTCGTCGGGATAGACCTGTCCGCAGAGATGATCAACTGCGCCACGAGGCTCAACCCGGGTCTGGACTTCAGGGTGGGCGACATGCGGCAGCTCAGCCTGCCGGATGCGAGTCTTGCCGGGCTGGTTGCGTTCTACTCGATCGTGCATTTCGACTCCGCCGAGCTGGCCGGGGTCATGCTCCAGCTCAGGCGGGTGCTTGTGCCCGGCGGGCTCGCGCTGGTGGCGTTTCACGTGGGTGAGCAGGTCGTGCACGTGGAGGAATTGTTCGGAGCGCCGGTGGACCTGGACTTTCGTTATCACGTCCCGGGCAGCGTGATCGAGGCAATGAAGTCAGCTCAATTCGCCGTCATGGAACAGGCGGAACGTGAACCCTACGAGGGGGCTGAGCATCAAAGCCGTCGTTGCTATCTTCTTGCTCGGGCCGTCTGATCGGATCGAGGCACCCCCCCCCTCGGCCCGAGCAAGAAGATAGCAA
>DASROJ010000386.1:0-5765 GCA_035646975.1 Patescibacteria group bacterium | reverse complement strand
CTGGCCAGCAGCTGGGATCTGTCGGCCGACGGGCTCTCCCTGACATTCCACCTTGACGGGCGGGCGCGCTGGAGCGATCAGACTCCCGTGACCGCGCGCGACGTCATCTTCTCGCACAAGGCGGCCAGCAGCCCCGAGGTGGGATGGGTGGGGCGTGACGTGAAAGAGTTCATCGCCTCGGTGAGCGCCGTGGATGATCACACGGTCGTCTACAAGTTCACCCGCCGCTACCCGTACCAGCTGATGGACGCGGTGGAAGGCAACATCCTGCCTCAGAGCCGGTACACCGCCGTGCCGTTTTCGGACTGGGCGAAGACCCCGTTCACCGACGCGCCGGTGGTCTCCGGTCCCTACCGGCTGGCCTCGTACCGGCAGAACGAGACCATCGAGCTGGAGAGAAACGATCGCTATGCCGGCGAACCGCCGGCGATCGCCCGCGCCGTGTTCCGCGTGATCCCCGACGAGAACACGCTGCTCGCGGAGCTGGAGTCGGGTCGCATCGACCTGATGGAAAACGTGCCCCCGAACCAGGTGGCGCGTCTGGCCGCCAACCCCGCGCTGAAGCTCACCACGCTGCACGACCTTTCCTGGACTTACATCTGCTGGAACACCCGCTCACCCCTGTTCTCCAGCGCCGACGTGCGGCGCGCGCTGACCATGGCGATCGACAGGCAGGCGATCGTGGAGGGGCTGCTGTACCACCTGGGAAGCGTCGGCGCGAGCCCGGTGCTGTCCTTGTTCTGGGAGCACGACGCGGAGATGTCGCCGCTTGCCTACGACCCGGCCGAGGCGCGCCGGCTGCTGGCCGCGGCAGGATGGAAGGACACCGACGGCGACGGCATCCTCGATCGCGCGGGGCGCGCCTTCCAGTTCACTCTCGAGTCGAACCAGGGAAGCAAGCTGCGCAACGACGTGGCGGTGCTGCTGCAGGCGCAGCTGCGCAAGGTCGGGGTGGACGCGCGCCCGCGGGTCATCGAATGGGGCGCGTTCGTCGCCGGCCACGAGAAGCACGACTTCGAGGCGTTCATCGGGCAGCAGCGGGAGGCCACGAAGGTCGACCTCAAGTCGCTGCTTCACACTTCCGCGATCGACGGGGGGTACAACTACGGCTCCTGGTCCAGCCCCGCGATGGACGATCTGATCGACAAGGCGCGCTCCGAGTCCGACAGCGTGAAAGCGCGGGATCTCTGGGTCAAGGCGCAGCGGCTGTTTCACCAGGAGCAGCCGCTCACGGTGCTGTTCGAAAAGATGCGTGTCAACGCGGCCAGCGCGAGGCTCGAAAACGTCGTGATGACCCCGCGCAGCGCCATCGCGGGTCTGCCGGCCTGGCAACTGAGGCCGGGCAGGCCCGGCGCGGAGAACCAGAACCACTGATGCCCCCGCCGCCTCCGATCGCCTCCATTCCGCTGCTGCGGGTCAAGATGCTGGCCCCGGCGCCCGGACTGGCGATCCTCCGAAGGGCACGACTGATCGACCGGCTCAAGGAGGGGCTGGAAAACCTCCAGCGGCGCGTCACGGTGGTGGTGGCCGGCGCGGGGTACGGAAAGACGACGCTGGTCGCCGACCACCTGAGAACCAGCCACCTCGAGTCGGTCTGGTACAGTCTGGATCCCTCCGATCGGGATCCGAACATCTTCTTCCGTTACATCATCGACGCGATCCGCGAGCGCAACCCGGAGTTCGGCCGGCTGGCGGCCACGACGCTCAACGATCTGTCGTCCCGGCCCGAGGGGGTGGACCGGTTCGTCGACGTCCTGATCACCGACGCAAACGAGGCGCTGTCCGCCCGCACGGTCCTGGTGCTGGACGACTTTCACCACCTCGACGGCAGCGAGGTGATCCTGCGGGCGGTGCGCCGCCTTGTCGCATACCTTCCCGATTCTCTGCACATCGTGCTGATCAGCCGGACGGCGCCGGACATCGGGGTGACCCAGCTCAAGTCCAAGGGGATGCTCAACCTGATCGGCCGGGACGATCTGCTTTTTTCGGAAGAAGAGACCAGCACGCTCATCACCAAGGTGCTGGGCCTGCCGCTGGACCCCGAGGCGGTCAAGTCGCTGCAGGACCGGACCCAGGGCTGGGTCACGGCGCTCCAGCTGCTCCGGCAGGACGAGGCGGGCCTCGCCCGGAACATCGGCCCGCTGCACGAGGAGATATTCGCCCGCACCCAGGAGGAGATCTTCGACTATTTCAGCGAAGGGGTGCTGGCCGGAGAGACCGAGGAGGTCCAGCGGTTCCTGCGGCAGTCGTCGTTGCCGGCGATCCTCGAGCCGGAAATCTGCTCCCGCGTGCTGGCCGACCTGCCCGTTCGCGGGATTCTGCAGAGTCTCCTGCGGCGAAACCTGTTCATCGTTCCGCTCGCCGGCCGCACGGATGACTACACCTATCACCCGTTGTTCCGCGAGTTCATGCTGCGCAAGCTGCACCAGGTGGAAGGAGAGGCGCTGGCGAAAGGGCTGCACCTGAGCTACGCGCGCTGTTTCGAGCAGCGCGGCGAAATCGCCCCGGCGCTCTATCACTACGTGCAGGGGGGCGACCCGGAGGCGCTCGACAGCCTGCTGTCGCGCGAAGGGTTCAACCTCATCGAGCACGGCATGATCGAGACCGTGCGGGCCGCCTGCGCGTCGCTCAAGGCGCTCGGCCCGGTACGGCCCCGGACGGATCTCCTTCAAGGGGAGATCTCGCGCATCACCGGAGATTACTCCGCCGCGCTCGTCCATTTCGAGCGTGGTCTGGCCGCCCCCGATCTCCAGCCGCACGAGCGAGCCGAAGGGCTGCAGGGGCTCGCCTATGTCCGGATGCGTCTGGGCGATCTCGACGGCGCGGTGCGGCACGCCGATGAGTCACTCCGGCTGGCGGGCGATGCGGGTCCGCGCCTGCGAGCCAGGATTCTCAACACCGTCTCCGTGGCCGCCTACCGTTCCGGGCGGTACGAGGCCGCGATGGAAGGCTGGCGGCAGGCACTCGATCTGGCGCGAAGAGCGGGCGACACGCCGCTCGTCCGCAAGGTGGCGCACAATCTCGGCCTGCCCTACGCGATGCGCGGGGAGTACGACAAGGCGATGGATTACTTCCGCATCTTGCTGAGCGCCGGGGAGGAGGGGGAGCCGCTGCTCGGGTCCGACAGCGCCACGGCCAGCCTCAACGTGGCGCGCATCGCGATACTGCGGGGCGAGTACCGTGACGCGGCCGGTCACCTCGATGACGCGCTGGAGATCACGAACAAGTATCGCCTCCGCGCGCTGCAGGCCGACGTGCTCGAGGCGCAGGGAAACCTGCTCCGCGAGACGGCAGACCTCTCCGGAGCGCGGGGGAAATACGCCGGGGCGCGGCAGATCTTCACCGAGCTGGGATTGCATGAGCTCGAGGGGGGACTTCGAGAGGAGGAGGTCCTGCTGATGCTTGCCGGCGGGGCGACACGGGAAGCGCTGCGGGTCGCCGAGGAGATCCTGTCTTCGCGCGCGGAGGCATCTGCCGACCGGCTGGCCCCCGCATTGCTGCTGGCGGGCAAGGCCCGGCTGGCGTCGGGCGACATCCCGGGTTCGATCGAGTCGCTCGACCGGGCCAGGGATCTCTATCGGGGGATATCGTTCAGATTCCAGGAAGCCGAGGCCGGTCTGCTGCTGGCTCAGGCAAGACTCCTGTCGGGCGACAAGAAGGGCGCCGGGCAGGCGGCGGGCGAATCGCTGGAGCTGGTGGAGCGTCATGGTTACGTGAACATGGCCCGGCGTATCGCCTCGAGCGGACCTTTGCTCGAGCTGGTGGCCGGTCTGGGCGGTTCGGCCCCTGGCATCGTCGGCGCTCCGCCGATGCCCACGCGCAGCACGACGATCGGCGGCGCGCTGGGCGGGTACGACCTGACGGTGAACATGCTCGGACGGGTCGAGGTCTACCGCGACGAGCTGCGGCAGATTCCCGCCTCGGCGTGGGTGCTCAAGAAGGCGCTGAAGATACTCTGTTATCTCGGCTCGGCAAGGGACCACCGCGCCACCAAGGACAGGATCATCGACACATTCTGGAAGGACGCGCGGCCCGGCCTCATCGACAAGAACTTCCACCCGACGATTTCCTATCTTCGGAAGGCGCTGAACTTCTCTCACAACGTCAGCAAGAATTTCATCCTGTTCGAAAAAGGGGCTTACCTGCTGAACCCGGCCTACAAGTGGCGGATCGACACCGATGTCTTCGAGCGCGCCGTGGCGGAAGCGCGCCGCAGGACGCGCACCGGCGATCGGAAGGGCGCCCTGCTCTCGTACCGGGAGGCCATCGATCTGTACCGTGGCGAGTTCCTCGAGGAGGATTACGACGAATGGGTCGAGGCGCCCAGGAGCCGGTATCGCGACCTGCTGGGCGCGGCGCTCGTCGAGGCGGGCGCCCTGCACCGCGCGGCCGGCAGCCTGGAGGAGACCCGGGAATGCTACGAGCGGCTCTGCCGTCTGGACGCGATGAGCGAGGAGGCCTCCTGCCTGCTGATGGAGACGCTTGCCGCGATGGGCAACCGCGCGGCGGTGGAGCGGGAGTTCGCCAGGCTGACGGAGGAGCTGAAGCGTGAGCTGGGGCTCAGCCCGATGGCCGAAACCCGCGCCACCTACCAGAAGGCGATCTCGGGATCGAGTGCGGGGAAGGGACCCAAGCCGTCGGGCCGGTGACCGGCGGGAGGGATTCTTGTCGGCTCCGGCGGGCTGTCGGAGTATAATGATGCCCACCGTCCCGACCCGGAGGCGCCCCGAGAAGCCGGCCTCGAGCAGCCTGGAGTGAGTGCGGTGATTCGATCGATCCGGACAGCAGCCCTCGGACTGGCGTTGTGCGTGGGCATTACCTCGTCTGCCCTGCCCGACGCGTACGTCACACCCGCCTCCACCTACCGTTGGGACACCGCGGCCGGCATCAGGTTCAATGACGTGGGGGGCATCCGCTTCAACGATGTGGGCGGCATCCGGTTCAACGATGTCGGCGGGATCCGGTTCAACGATGTCGGCGGGCTGCTGTTCTCCGATACGTCGGGGATCCGCTTCAACGACGTGGGCGGCATCCGGTTCAACGATGTGGGCGGGATCACATTCAACAAGACCGGCTCCGGTCCTTCGATCGACCTCAGTCTGCTGAATCTGCTCGTCACGCTTCCCGACACATCCGCCATCGGTGTCATCATCACCTACCAGTCGATGCCCACCGCGCTCGACCTCAACGACCTGCGCTCGATCGGCATCACCGGTGGCACGGTCTTCGCCAACCTGCCGATGGTGGTCGTCAACGCGACAAAAGACCAGATCATCGCGGTGGCGGCGTTCGCGCACGTCCGTTCGATCTGGCAGGACCGGCTGCTGACCTGGGTGACCCACGAGTCGCTCGAGTTCATCGGCGTCAGACAGGCCGAGGCGGACCCGGCCATGCGGACGACACTCGGGTTGCCGTTCGACGGACGCGGGGTGACGATCGCCTTCGTCGACACGGGCATCGACGCGACGCACCCCGATCTGCCGTTCGGCTCGAAGGTCCTGCAGAACGTCCGCGTTCACACCGCCGCGGGCAACCCGGCGGCCTTTCTTCCGCCGGCCTATACCGAGGGGCTGCCGAACACCGACCTGGTGCTCGGCCACGGAACTTTCGGCGCCGGCATCGCCGCCGGAACCGGAAGCGCCAGCGGCGGGTATTACCGCGGCGTGGCGCCCGGGGCGGGCCTGGTCGGTATCTCGGTGGGCGACGTCTACATCGTCAACGTGCTGGAAGGGTTCGACTATCTGCTGTCCAACGCCCTCCGGTAC
>DASROJ010000385.1:0-2956 GCA_035646975.1 Patescibacteria group bacterium | reverse complement strand
GCATACTGCATCAGCCGCATGGCAAGCGCCCTCTCACCTGGCAGCCTCGCCGGTGGCGCCGCCCAGAAACGATGCGATCAGGCGGCCCAGGGGCTTGAGTGATGCAGGCTGGATGCGCCAGGCGGCGCCCAGCGCGCGACGGGCCTCGGCGCGGCGCCCTTCCTTGAGCAGCCAGTAGCCAGCTTCCTCGTGCAGACGGTGCAACGTCCGGCGGCATCGCCGTGGGTCCGAGGCGGACAGCCAGGGATGCAGGCGAAGCTGCTCGTTGAATATTGCGATGTCTTCCAGCCGAAGATCGGCCATCCGTTCGGTGGCCCGGCCCTGAACGATCATGTAACGGGTCAGCGGCTCGGCGATGAAGCGCACGCCTCCATCACCTGCCTTCGAGGCGATGCGCAGCCACAGGTCCCAGTCCTCCGCGAGCTTGTAGCGCGGATCGAAGGCAGGCTCGGGCAGCGCCGAGCGCCGCAGCATGACCGCGGACATCGGGATGTAGTTCCAGTGCACGAGGTTCTCGTACGCCTTTGCCAGGAACGCCTCGGGATCGGACAGCACCGGAAAGGTCTCGCTCGCCCTGCCGTCCTGCACCACGGTTGCCTGGGTGAACACGAGGACCGCGCGTGGGTGCGCGTCGAGCAGATCGGCCTGCTTGTCGATCTTGCCCGGCTCCCAGAGGTCGTCATGATCCATGAAGGCGATGTATTCGCCGCTGGAACGACGCACTCCCTCGTTTCGCGCAGCCGACACGCCGCGCCGTGGCCCTTTGATCAGCGCGATCGGCGCTGCATCCCCTCTCATCGATTCGCCGGTCATCGATTCTCTGGCCAGTGAATTTCCGGCCATTGCCTCGACGATTTCCGGTGTGGCGTCGGTCGACCCGTCGTCGACCACCACGATTTCGATGCGATGTCGACCGCGTGCCTGAAGGATCACGGATTCCAGCGTGCGGCGGATGAACGGCTCGGCGTTGTACGAAGGAATCACGACGCTGACCCCGCTCACCGGGGCTCCTCGCCCGCCGATGCCCTGAGCAGCGAGGCGAGCCAGAAAGCGTACGGTCTCGGTCTGAACGGCGAGACACCGATGGCCTCACCCAGACGGCGGCGCGCCTCCCGGGGACGCCCCTCACGCAGCAGGGAGCACCCCTCTTCGAACAGATGGCTCCATCGCTTGCGACCGAAGTCCTCGAGCAGTCTCCGGCGCATCTCGGGCTCCCGTTCGATGCACCGGTCGAGATAGCGGCTCCAAATCTCCACCACGCAGCGTGCCAGCAGCCGGCTGTTCTTCGTGATGTTGCCGGGGTGTACCCTGCGGCGGACCAGGGGCTGGTCGACCACCGCGATCGGATATCGAAGCGCGAGGCGGAACCAGAGATCGGTGTCCTGTCCGATCGGCAGCGACTCGTCGAACCTCCCCACCTCATCGATCGCGGCGCGCCGGGCGATCACCGTGGAAGTCATGATCATGTCGTACAGGAAGATCGACGACAGGTTGCATCGCCCGTCGAACCCCCGCTGCTGGAAGTAGGTGCGGTCGGACCGACGACCATCCTCGAACGCGATCAGATCGGAGAAGATCAATCCAGGTGCCGGCCGGCTCGAAAGCACCGGTTGTTGAAGACGCCATTTCGCATCGTCCCAGGCATCGTCGGCGTCCAGGAAAGCGACCAGTTCCCCGGACGTTTCCTCCAGTCCCCGATTGCGGGCCCGGCCCGAGCCCGAGCGCGGCTGGCGCACCACCATGACTCCCCTTCCATAGGCGCGCGCGACATCCGCGGTGTCGTCGGTGGAGCCGTCGTCCACCACCACCACCTCGAAGCTGCCGAATCCCTGCGCGTGGACGGAGTCGAGCGCTTCGGCAAGGAATCGGCCTGCGTTGTGCGCCGGGATGATCACGCTGATGTCGGCCCGCATGCTCAGGCTCCGACGTCGCGTTTTGGCCGGCGCGGCGCGGCAAGATCCTGCTTGAGCGCACGCAGAAACATGACCGTCCCGCGCGTGATGCCCGACTCGACCAGCATCTCGGCCTTGACCATCCCGGAGAGATCGTCCTGACCGATCGCGTGCGCCGTGTCCTGCCCGGGGGCGCCGGCCGGGTTGCCCGCGAGTCTTGACGCCGAACGGGTGGCGGCGCTCCAGAATCTCGTGCCCAGCGAGGGTCGTGGCATCTCGAGCCGGACGCTCTGCATCACCGCGAGCAGACCGCCCTGCTTCAGGACGCGGTGGGCTTCCCGGATTACCTGCGCGGGGTCGAGTGTCTGGTCGAGCGTTTCGCACACCAGCACGGTGTCGAAGCTGGCGTCGGCAAGCGGCAGTCGTTCGCCGATCCCGCGAACCAGGACGACTCCATCCGCATGAGCTCCGGCCGCCGTTGGCGCTGGTGCCATGGCCGCCATGGCCGCCATGCCCGCCAGAGGATCGAGACCCCAGTACCTCCTGCGCGGCACGTACCGCCGCAGCGCCGTGGAACCGCAGCCGATGTCGAGCACCGTGCCCGTTTCGGGAACGCGCGCGAACTTGAAGAACTCCGCGGCCACATCTTCCGCGATTTCCCGCTGCGCCAACGGCCCCCGGCCGCCGCTCCGGACGGCGTCCAGCCTCTCTCGCCACCGCGCCCATTCCTGCCCGGCAACTCCGCCGGACCAGGGCAGAAGATCCGGGATGCCGCCTCGCACTTCGTAGATCGCCTGGCAACGCACGCACCGCAGCGAACCGGAGGTCGGCTCGAGCGAGCCGCCGCATCTGGGGCAGCGAATCAGGTCAAGATCTTCCTGCGGCAGCGACGGCATCATCTCTCCTGGGGGACGAGATCCAGCTTTCCGGTTTCGGCGAGCGTCGCGTAGAGAATCTCGAGATCGGTCGCCAGGCTCCGCACGTCGTGACGCGCCTCGACATGGGCCCTGCCCGCCCGGCCCATCGTAGCCCACCGCCGGGAGTCCGAGGCCAGCAGCGAGATG
>DASROJ010000384.1:0-8684 GCA_035646975.1 Patescibacteria group bacterium | reverse complement strand
CATGTCGATCGTCCTGGTGACGATGCCGGCCGGGGTGGGTCCGCTCCTGCTCGTCTTTTCCCTGGGGGGAATCTACGTCGCGCTGGAAGAAACCCTCGAGGACTCGTTGTGCGCGGAGCTGGCGCCTTCCGCGCAGCATGGCATGGCGTTCGGCTCGCTGGCGACGGTCAATGGCCTCGGCGACCTGGTGTCGAGCGTCGTCGTGGGGGTCCTGTGGAGCGCTTTCGGCACCGCGACGGCGTTCGCCTTCAGCGCAGTGCTCTGCATCATCGGTGCGGCGTTGCTGCTGTTCCAGCGTGCCGGCTGATGAGGCGCCGCGGGCCGCAGAGCCCGGGATCGATCACCCGCACCCGGCAACGCGCCGGCCCCAGACGCGGCCGGAGTGGCCGCCCGGGGTGCGAAACGTTCCGCGGTAATGTTCGCGATCCTCTCCGAGCGACAACCTCACGTCCATGTTGTCGCGCGTGCGAAAGCTGAGGCGACGGCCTCCCTCATCCACCACGAGATTCCGCTCGCCCCATGGGTCGGCCGGGCACAGCGTGAGATCGAAGCCGCCGGCGCTGTCCACCGACACCAGGATCCTGTCCTTGCCTTCGCGGCAGAAACTCTCGTTGTCGTGCGATGCCTTGCGATCTTCGTGGCAGAGGTCGAAGGTCCAGACACCGGCCCACGACGAGGACTGCGGAGCGGCGGCTGCCAGAAAAGCGGCGAGGAGGAGCAGCGCCGGCATCAACTCGCGGCAGGACGCCGGCGCGGCGTGTCGGCTTCGCCCGACGCACGAGCCGACGCCTTGGCGGCGCGAGGATCGAACGCCGGGTAGTAGAGATCGCGGTTTTCGGATCGGCCCAGGTCGACGTCGTTGAGCACGGCGCCGATGATGTTCGGATTGGCCGTGCGCACGGCGTCGAGCGCGCGCCTGAGCACGTCGCGGTCGGTGCGTGACTGTCGCACGACGAACACCACCATGTCCGATTGCGCCGCCAGGAGCACCGCGTCGGTGAGGCCCGCGGCGGGCGGCGAGTCGATGATGACCCAGTCGAACATGCCTTTGAGCTCCTTGATCAGACCGGCGAACCGTTCCGAAGCGAACATCTCGGTGGGGCTGGGCGGCTGCGGACCAGAGGTGATGACCGATGGCTCGCCGGCTCCCCCTCCACGAATGAAGGAGCGGAAGGGCCCGGCGCCCTCGGTCCCGCCGAGATAGTTCGTCAGTCCAGGCTCGGCGTCGAGCCCGACCATCCGGTGAACCGACGATCGTCTCAGATCCGCGTCCACCAGGCAGACCCTCTCTCCCGAACGCGCCATTGCCCGCGCGAGCATCACCGCCGTGAGCGTCCTGCCGTCCTGCGGGGCCGCGCTCGTCATCAGCACCACGCGGCGCGCGCGGTTCATGCTCGAGAATTGAACGCCGGTGCGCAGCGAGCTGAATGCCTCTCCCATCACGACATCGGTGGTGCTGTCCGCCCTGCGTCTGGGCACCACGGACAGCGTGTTCATCCCGAAATCTCGCTCGAGATGCTCCGACCCCCGGACCGTGTTATCGAGGTAATCGAGGAAGAACACCAGCCCAATGCCAAGCCCCAGGCCCATTAGCATCGAGACGGCGAGATTGATCACCTTGCGAGGCCGCACCGGCACCGCCGGGACGATCGCCTTGTCCAGCACCGCGAGATTGTTGCGCAACAGGCTGGCGTTGAGATCGACCTCCTTGGCCCGCTGCGCCACCAGGTCGTAGATCTTTCTTGTCTCGTCGGACTCCGCCTGCAGGAGATCGTACGCGGAGGATTTCTCCGAGACGGACAGCGCCTCTTCCTTCGTGCGCTGTATCTCATCGGCCAGGTCCTTCTCCCGGGCCTCGGCCAGCGAGTACTCGGTGCGGATCGCGCTGATGATCCGATCGGTCTCGCTCGTTATCCTCTGGTTGAGCTTGGCCAGCCCTGCCTCGTTTTCCTTCACCTTGAAGTGGCCGGGCTTGAAGGTCACCAGCAGCTTCTTCTGCTCGGCCTCCAGCTCCCCCTTCTCCTTGGTGAGCGCCCGGAGAGCTTCGTCCTTGGCGACCTGGGGAATGACGAAGTAGTCCCCCTTCTCCTTGTCGATGTCCCCGATCTTGCGGAAGACCGCCTCGAGCTCGAGCCGCTTGAGCTTCGTGTCGGTGTAGTCGTTCTCCAGCGACTTGAGCCGCTCGTTGTAGGAGGCCTTCTGGGTCTCCGGGATGTAGATCTGCTTGTCGCGCGCGTACCGGAACTTTTCCTCTTCCCTCGAGGAAAGCCGTGCCCGAAGCGGCTCCATCTGGGTCAGCAGCGAGCCGATCGCGTCGGTGGTGGCCCGGGAAGCCTGCTCCATGTTGCGCGATACGTAGGTCTCGACCACCGCGTTGACCCAGGAGGTGACCTCCTTCGGATCGGTGCCTTCCATGCTGACCGCCACCACGGTGGTCTCCGGCGTCGGTTCGATCTCGATGCGTTTCATGAAGACCGCCACCGGATCTTTCGCGGCGGAGAACATCGGATCATTCTTGAGATCGAGCTTCTCGAAGGCCCGCTCGGCTACGTCACGGCTCTTGAGGACCTCCAGCTGCGTCTTGAAGTACCGGTCCTCCGCCGACCAGCCGAACCCCGTCGTGCCGATCGCCGAAACGTCGTCGACCTTCACGACGCGCTGAGCGCGCGGGCTGATCTCCACCGTGGCGCTGGCGCGGTAGATCGGGGTCTGCACGAGGGTCGCGATGATCCCGACGGTCACGACAACCACGAAGACCGTGATGATGGTCTTGCGGCCCGCCCAGATGCTGCGCCAGTAATCGCGAAGGTGGGCCTGTTTTTCGGTGTCGGCTGGCTCGTAGCTCACGGCTTTGGGTCCATAGCCGGGGAATATACGCCGTTCACGGCCTGGGGGCCTTTACAGACTCGGTCCCCATGACGTTGACGATGTCACCCGGGCGCAGCCTCATGTTCAGCTTTGCGCCATCCCCTGAGAAAAGGGTCCTGATATTGACGTGGAAGACCTCCCCGGCGGAGGCAGGGTCGACTTCCTCGGGGCGGCGCGTCACGAGGATCTCGGAGCCGGCCGTCGGGCTGATGCCGCCTGCCTGCGAGATCGCGTCGACCAGGTAGGTGGCGCCGGTCAGGTAGTAACGCCCGGAGTGCGCCACCTCGCCGATGACGTTGACCCACTGGCTCAGGTACTCCCACACGGAAACCGTCACGTGAGGGTCCTGAATGAAGTCCCTGGCGAGCCGCTCCGTGATCTCGCCGGCGACCTCATCGGTGGTGCGCCCCTCGGCATGAATGTTTCCGATCAACGGGAAATTGATCAGCCCCCTGGGCGAGACCTTGAGTGTCTTGTTGAGGTCCTCGTGGCCGAAGACGTCGATCTGCAGGCTGTCGTTGATGCCGATGCGATAGGCGTTGGCGAGGTCGGATTTTTTCTCGGGCGGTATGATCAGGATGCTGAGACCCGCCCCATCCTGGGCCACGGAAACCAGCGCATCCCCCACGTTGCCGAAGAGAACCAGGATTCCATCAGACCCGGGCTGGTCATTGCCGGTCAGGTTGATCGGCAGGTTGAAATCGCCCGCGTCGATACGCGTCGGACGGGCCAGCGTGAAGCCAGGCAGGCGGATGGCCAGGTCGCGCTGCTCGGGTGGCCCCTGTCGCGAGAGGGTATACCGCTGGATGGCGCCCTCGACCTTCAACGTGATCCGGAGCAGACGCCCTTCGGGACGCGCTTCAACGGACTGCAGCCAGCCCTCGCCGGGCCTGGACGGCAAAACCGGATCCGCCATTGCAGGCTGGAGAAGGCTCGCCGTTGCCGCGAGCAGGGCCAAGGCGATGGGCTTGGCGCCATTCATCCCCAACCACCGACCACCACCAGCCAACGACACCACGCCTCGTCTTTGCACCCTTCCACCTTTCCACCGGTCTCCTCGTGACGATCCCGACTCTGTACAGAATGTGCCCAAATCGTAGTCCCGCAAGCTACTTGAGTCAACCGGGCCCACGCGGGCGGAGCGACGGCTACCTGCGGGAGGGTCTGCGACCCAGCCATTTCAGACTGCGCGACAGCTTGTCGGCCGCGAACCGGGCCGCGTCGGCCGGCCGGTCGATGGCGATCAGTCCGATGGCGAACTGGTTGAGACGGTTTTCCTCCGCCCGGAACAGATGGCGTGAGGAGGTCGACAGCAACGGCAGTGCCAGGGCCCGGCGCATCGGCCCCGAACGGGCTCGTGCGGCCACTTCCGGTGGAACCAGGCCGGGGAAAAGCTTGTCGAGATACTCGAAGTTGAAGGAGACCACCGCCATCAATCCCCAGCCGGCTGCCCTCCGGAGGAGCAGGTCCCAGTCGATCGCGAACCGCTCCACGACCCTCTTCATGTCGTACAGCCAGATGAGCTGGGCGTCGAAGTAATGGTAGGCCAGATGAAGAAAGAGACTCAGAAGTAGGTCCTCATCCGACAAACGCAGCAGGTCGACCTCGCCGAGGCGGTAGGGAATCGCGCGCGACATGATCTCCCGGGTGTCGATGTGATAGCGGCCTTCCTGTGTGAGACTCCAATGAAGGTCGAAGTGGCTCGGCGGGTCCTCAGGAGAGCGCATCGCCAGGTTGAAGTAGTTCTCGAGCCAGAAAGTCTGCAGGGCTCCTTCGGGCAGGCGATACCCCGCGGAGAGCACCGCCTCGCGGACACGCATCCAGTCATCCGGCCGGAAGATGACATCGATGTCGACCATGGGCCGATCTTCGTGTCGCTGGTAGACCAGCGCGCACAGGGCGCCGCCTTTGTGGACGACGAACTCGACGCCTGATTCGCGCATCACGTTGACGAGCGCTTCGAACCGGTGGAACAGGACCGCCTGCGCCACCCGCACCCGGTTCAGCTCCGCGTCTAGCACGGCACGGGCGCGTGGCGGCAGATCTCCGAGCCGTCCCGACTCTGCCAGCAGCGTCAGGGCGACGCCGGCCAGACCCGAGGCAACGCAGTCATCCGCGAACGCTTCCCATGACGAGTCCCCCGCCGCCGGCAGCGGGTCGCTGCCCCGGAGCAGGTCGACAAGCGGATCCCTCCGGCTCGATTGCGTGCGGGAGGTCATGGCCGCGGCTGCGCCGGAGTCAGATAGCCGAGATCGATCAACCGGCGCGCGGTGAGCCGGGCCGCCGCGTCGTAGGCCAGGGTGTTGGGATGCCCGTCGATCGGCACGAAGTAGGGATTCGCGCCGCCCGTCTTTATCTCCCGGATCACCGGGGCGAGGTCGAGCGCCTCGAACCCCAGGTCCCGGGCCATGCCCGCAAGCCGTTCCTGGGGCTCCATCGATGCCTTGCCGGCGATCTGATCCGCCGAGCTCCAGACAACCATGAGAAACCGGGCGTTTCGTCGTCGCACCAGGTCGACGACCTGGCCGAGCAGGTCGCGATACCGGTTCCACAACGCCGGCGTCGCCGAGCCATCCGTGGAGGCGTCGGCATGCATCTGCCTCACCCTGATCATGGCCGCGGCCCGCTGCATCCCGTTGAAGATGGCGGTGCGCTGCAGGAGCTTCAGCGCCGGTCCCAGGACGAAAGCCGACTTGAGCCGCGAGTGCTCGCGCATCGTCGCGATCATCGGGCGCGGGCGTTTGAGGTCCAGGATGTCGTTCTGGCAGAACCCGAGCACGACGACATCCGGTTCCAGGGGGCCGGCCTTGTCGCGCAGGTAGATCAGTTCATCCTCGATGGAGAACCCGCTGGCTCCCGCGTTGATGACCTCCACCCTGCCCGGCGCCGGCGGGGAGGCCTCGAGCAGAGCCCGGCCGAGCATCGCCGGAAAGGTCTGGTCGTCCTCCACGTACGGCCCGAATGTGTACGAGTCGCCGACACAGAGAATGCGTAACGTGCCGGGCGCCTTCCTCAGTGGAAATTCCCCGCCCCTGAAACCGAGCGCGTTGATCCGGACGCGATACGGCAGATCGGGCAGCACGCGATCCACGTAGTCCTGCCCGGGTTCGAACATCCCGGGGATCGAATCGAGGGTTTGGAGGTCGGGAGACCTGAGCTGGTCGGTGGGCACGCGGCCGGACAACCTGAGCCCGATTTCGACGATGCCGAAGAACACCGCCACCGCGATGGCCGCCAGCAGCAGGTTACGTCTCATCCGGTCAGTATCCCGGCCGGAACAGAACGGTCTGGAAGGTCTTGAGCAGTATCACCAGATCGAGGAATGGCGACATTTCCTGGATGTAATACAGGTCGTACTGCAGCTTCGTATGGGCATCGTCAACGCTCGCTCCGTAACGGTAGTTGACCTGCGCCCAGCCGGTCAGGCCGGGCTTGGCGGCGAATCGGAGCGCGTAGTACGGAATGTCCCGTTCGAGCTGATCGACGAAGTAGGGCCGCTCAGGCCGTGGACCGATAACGCTCATCTCGTCGCGAAGCACGTTGATGAACTGCGGCAGCTCGTCCAGCCTCATCCGGCGCATCGCCCTGCCGATGATCGTAACACGCTGGTCGTTGTAGGACGCCCATCGAGGCTCGCCCGCGAGTTCCGCGTCGATCTTCATCGTGCGGAACTTGAGCAGCTGATAAGGTCGTTTGTCGAGCCCCACCCGCTCCTGCCGATAGAGCACCGGGCCGCGTGAAGTCAGCTTCACCAGCAGGGCCACCACGAGCATCAGCGGCGACAGCAACGTCAGGCAGGATGCCGCGATGACCACGTCCATGAGCCGTTTGAGGTTCTTCTCGTCGGCCCGGGTGATGCCGGCGAAATCCTGATAGAACAGGAGCCATTGGTCTTCGATGTACCTCACCGGCACCTTCCCCGTCACTCTCATATAAAAGGTCGCCAGCTCATACACCTTGACGCCGCGCGCCTTCAGCTCGAGAACGTTTCGAACGGTGTTCCCGTTGGCCGCCGAACCATGCCCCGGCGAGAAAACGATGATCTCGATCTTCTCGCGAGCGACGATCTCC
Organism: Patescibacteria group bacterium; assembly: GCA_035646975.1. Lineage (GTDB taxonomy): Bacteria > Acidobacteriota > Polarisedimenticolia > JACPZX01 > DASXTC01 > DASROJ01. The sequence continues at coordinate 1,745 of DASROJ010000384.1, read as the reverse complement.
TTGAGGCCCGGCGTGCCCCCCAGCACGGGCACTCCCCCGAAGTCGCGGCTGGAGCTGTCCGGGTCGTCGTCGATGATGCCCGTGATCTCGAACTCCGGAGCGTAGCCTTCCCGCAAATCGCGGATCAACGAGGCCGAGGTCTCGTTGGCCCCCACCAGCAGCACGCGTCGCGCCGAGACGAGCCCCCGGCTCACCCAGACGTAAACCCTGCGCCACCCGTAGATCAGCCCCACGGCCAGAGGCGCCTGGATTGCCATGACGCGGCGGGCGATGCGCCAGGAAGGCAGGAAATAGTAGGCCATCGAGATGATCAGGTTCGCCACCAGGACCAGGCCGCAGATGTACAGGAACGACCGCATCATCTCTTCGTATCGGCTCTCGACATCGTAGAGCTGTCCCACGAAGAACACGAGGCAGTAAACGGTGAAATAGATGAGACAGGCAACCGTGAAGCGATCCAGGACGAAGAGGATGTTGAACTTGGCGAAGCGGGCGATGACGAAAGCCAGCATGAGGGTGAGCAGCAACAGGCCGACATCGACGACAAACAGCAGAACCTGCCGCCGGCGGATCGGGACATTGAACAGACCAGCCACTGTTTTCCCCCGGATGTCTAGACGCGGGCGGAAATATACCGGGGACAACAGGTTAGGACAAGGGGTTCCGGGACTTGCCGTCGGCGGCGGAGATCGGCGGGGACTCCCGGACATGCTCGCTCATCGCCTGCATGAACAGGTGCATCAGCATGAGGTGGCAGTCCTCGATGTGCTGCATGTCGTCGGACGGCACCACCAGCGTGAGGTCGGCCAGGTCGACCGCTCTGCCCCCTTTGTACCCGGTCAGCACTACGGTGGCGGCGCCCATTTCGCGGGCGGCCGTGAGACCGTTCAGCACGTTGGGAGAGTTTCCGCTTCCGGAGATGCCGAACACGACGTCGTGCGGCGCGACCAGCGCGCGTATCTGCTCGGAGAAGACCTCGGCGTAGGAAAAATCGTTTGCGTAGGCAGTCATCACCGGGGTGTTGTCGACGATCGAGAGCACCCTGAAGCGCCGCCTGCCGGCAGCCGTGGTCCCCTTGCCGAGGTCCACGGCGAAGTGGGATGCCAGCGCGGCCGAGCCTCCGTTACCCATCACGATCACCTGCCGGTCGTGCCGGTAGGCCTCGCACAGGATGCGGAAAATGCCCTCCAGCGTCTCCACCGGGATTCGCTCGATCAGAGATCTCGCGTCCCCCAGGTAACCGGTCGCGCGTTTGATGAAATCTGTCGGCATTCCCTCTCTCGTCTCGTCGCTGTAAGGCACGGTGAGTATAAGTCGACTCGGTTCGAAGGGTCAACGAGAGGAGAAATGCCCCCGGTGCGTGTGAAGGTGAATGTCATCAGCGTGTGTCGCCGCGTATGCCGACCGGCAGGATGGCACCCGGGAACTCCCAGTCCTGACGCCAGCTGAGCCACTCGGTGGGTCGGAGTTTTCTATCCGCCAGACCGATGGCTTGCGCCGGGCTGACCCGGGTCTTGATGGTGATTCCGCGGCAGTAGTTGAACCATCCCGCGTACATGTCCAATGCAAGCTGAAGCCAGCCGCGTCGTCGACTCACGCACCATGTCCGGCGTTTGAGGCGAGCCAGGCAGTAGCGCAGCATCGCGTTGGTGTGGTTGATGGCAAACAGCGGGTTGGCGCGGTTGCGCCGGGTGCGGCTGGAGTGGGTCCGGTGCACGAGCCTGCTGCCCAGCAGCCGGGTACCG
>DASROJ010000383.1:0-3849 GCA_035646975.1 Patescibacteria group bacterium | reverse complement strand
TCTGGGACCCAACGGCGCCGGCAAGTCGACCACCGTGGGGGTGCTGACCACGCGCGTGCGGCCGACCGCCGGCCGGGCGTGGGTCGGCGACCACGAGGTCTGGCGCGATCTCGTGGCCGTCAAGAGGCTGATCGGCGTGGTGCCGCAGAGACCGAACCTCGACTTCGCCCTGACCGCTCGCGAGATGCTGACCTTTCATGGCGCCTATTTCGGCCTGCCGGCCGCCGAGCGCGGCCGGCTCGCCCAGCAGCTGCTCGAGCGATTCAAGCTGACCGACCGCGCCGACCAGCTGGTGCAGGGGTTCTCGGGAGGCATGCTCCAGCGGCTGTCGATCGCGCGCGCGATGATGCACGACCCGCAGGTGCTTTTTCTCGATGAGCCGAGCGCGGGGCTCGATCCCCAGACACGGCTGCTGCTCTGGGAAATCGTGCGGGAATACAACGCCCGCGGACGGACCATCCTGCTCACCACGCACAACATGGACGAAGCCGACGACATGTGTCATCGCGTCGCGATCGTCGATCATGGAAAGATCATCGCGGTGGGCACGCCCGAAGAGCTGAAGCGCTCCGTGCCGGGAGGCTATCTCATCCGCCTGCGCTACGAGCGCGGCACACCGGAGTTTCTCGACAGCCTGCGGACGCTGCCGGGGATCACCGAAGTCCGGGCGGTGACCGACGCGGCCGTGGATCTCTACGCGGACCGGGGCGGCCCGCTCATTCCCCAGGTCGTCGGCCGCGCGGTCGATCACGGCGTCAGCATCCTGGACGTGCACATCTCCGCGCCGAGCCTCGAAAACCTGTTCCTGCATCACACCGGCAGGAGCCTTCGCGAATGAACCGGAAGACGTTCATCGCGATGCTGCTTCGCGACGCGCACGTGGCGCGCCGGAATTTCGTTCCCCTGCTGCTGCAAACCCTCCTGCAGCCGATGCTGTTCGTGTTCATCTTCGGGCGGGTGATGACCGGCAGCGGGATGATGCCGCCCGACTACAAGAGCCTTCTGCTTCCCGGCATCATCGCCATCAGCATGGTGCTTTCGGGGATCCAGGCGGTGGCGCTGCCCCTGGTGAGCGAGTTCCAGTTCACGCGCGAGATCGAGGACCGCCTGCTCGCTCCCATGGAGATCGAGTGGCTCGCGATCGAAAAGGTGGCGGCGGGGATGATCCAGGCACTGTCGGCCGGGTTGGTGGTCATCCCGCTGGCCTGGCTGATCATGGGCTCCGGCGTGGACCTGAGCTTCCACCAGCCGCTGCACTTCGCGCTGATCGCGCTGCTGGTCTCGTTGATGGCGTCGTCGATCGGCCTGACGCTGGGATGCTCGGTGGGGCAGACCCAGATCGGACTGATGTTCAGCCTGGTGCTGGCGCCGATGCTGTTCTTCGGCTGCGCCTACTACCCCTGGAGCGCGCTGGCGACCTTTCCGATCCTGAAGCGGGCGGTGCTGATCAATCCGATGGTCTATGCGAGCGAAGGATTTCGCGGGGCGCTGGTGCCGCAGTTTCCGCACCTGTCCGTCGCCGTCATCCTGATCATGCTCGTGGCGTTCGACCTGTTTTTTCTCGCGCTCGGGCTGCGCCAGTTCCGCAGGAAGGCGATCAGCTAGCGGAACGCGCCCGTGTTCCGAGTGTGGACCGCACCCTGCCCAGCCAGCAGTTCACCGGATGATTGCGCCTCAGCCAGGGAATCGCGGGACGTTTGCGCCTGTCGGCACGCGCCTTCTCATCCTGGAGCGACTTGCTCCCCGGAGAGATCTTCAGACCACGTTCGAGGGCGGCCAGCGCGCGGGTGGTCTTTCCAGCCATCATGTAGACCTTCCCCAGGTTGAGCTGAAGCTCCGCGCTGCAGAAATCGCGCCGGGCGGCCAGCTCGCAGGCCTGAATCGCCTCGGGTGTCGGACGGTTCGCCAGCGCCGAGCTCAAGCCGTAGTAAGAGAGGTACCGCATCTGCCGCCCGGCGGCGCCACGCTGGCTTTCGAGCTGAAGCGCGGACTGGAAGAGCGCCACGGCGTCTTCGTGGCGGCCTTCGGAAAGAGCGATCATCCCTTTGAGAAATGCCTGCTGATCAGCTGTCGTGGACATCGGCTCGCCTCCTCCTGTCGATCCGTGCGTACCCATATATACGGCGGCTCCGCCGGACAGGCAATCGTCTTCACAATGACAATTCGAATCACTCACATTCGCATCGCAATTTGTTCGCTTTGACGGGCAAGACGTGAAAACCAGCATCCCGCTGTGTCGGAGGCTGCCGCTCTTCCAGGCAGTCCGTTTCTTACGGTTGTCGTCCGAATCCTCGGCCCGCCTCCCCCTTCGACCTGAAAAACCTGCAACCGCCCGCCCGTCCGCCGCGTAGTAGGAGGCAACGACTTGACCCGTGACCCCGCCTCGACCGCGATTCCAGCGCGGTTGCGCGACCTTCTGAAAGCCTCTTTCCACCCCCGGCCGGATGATGGAGACGCGCGTGACCCAGCGGTTCAGGCAAGCCATCCCCCTGCTGATCCTCCTTGCCGGCCCGGCCGCCAGCACGCGCGCGGGCAGTCTCCACCCCCCCACCGAGCCTCGCCCCCCCGACATACTTCTCGTCTCGATCGACAGCCTGCGCCAGGATCACCTCGGCTGCTACGGCTACGGGCCGAGGACCAGCCCGACCATCGATCGGCTCTCGTCGGGTGGCGTCAGGTTCCGGTCCGCCGTGTCGACGACCTCCTGGACCCTTCCGGCGCATGCCGCGCTGCTCACCGGCCTGTACGACTCGACTCACGGGCTGGTGGACAACGGGCTGAGACTGGCCGACGAACAGGTCACGCTGGCCGAGGCGCTGCGCGGGGCCGGCTACCAGACGGCAGGTTTCTACGGTGGTCCGTATCTGCATCCCACCTTCGGTCTGGGGCAGGGTTTCGACCATTATCAGAGCTGTATGACAAAACTCGCCGACAACCTCACGGGCGCGGCGGCGCGCGCCGCGTCGAATGCCGAAGTCGGCGCGGCCCATGACGATGTCACCGGCCCTCGAACCGTGGCCGAGGTCACCCGGTGGCTGCGGACGGCCGACGATCGCCCGTTCTTCCTGTTCGTCCACCTGTGGGATGTCCACTACGACTACCTGGCGCCGGACAGGTACGTCAGGATGTTCGACCCCGACTACCGCGGCACGCTGGATGGGCGCCACCTGATGCAGAATCCGGCGATCAACGCGGGAATGCCGGCGAGGGATCTGCATCACCTCATCGCGCTGTACGACGCCGAGATCCGGTTCACCGACGAGACGCTCGGACGGCTGCTTTCCTTGCTGGAGAAACGCGGGCGGCTCGGCAACACACTGGTGGTGATCACGGCCGACCACGGCGAGGAGTTCTTCGAGCACGGCGGCAAGGGCCACCAGCGCACCCTGTTCGACGAGGTGGTGCGGGTGCCCCTGGTGTTCTCCTGGCCCGGGAGGCTTGGGCCGGGCCGCGTGGTGCCCGACCAGGTGCGGCTGATCGACGTGATGCCGACGTTGCTGGCGATGGCGGGCGTGACGCATCCCCCTCGGATGCAGGGGCGCGACCTGTCACCGCTGCTGCGCGGAGGACATCTGCCGCCGGTTGCCGCCATGTCGGAGCTGCTGGTGGACGGCCGCTCCATGAGGTCGCTGCGCCGGCCCGACTTCAAGTTCATCGAGCAGGGTCCCGGGCTCGACAGCGGCGGGTTCGACCTGCTCGCCGATCCGGCCGAGCGCCACCCGATCTCGCCGCGCAACCCGGTCGTGTCGTCCGGGTTGCTCGACCTGACCCGCGCGCTCGACGAGGCGCTGGGCCTGCGCGAAAAGCTCGCGCGCGCGCCGCGCGCCGCCGACCCGGACGATGAAACGC
>DASROJ010000382.1:0-10444 GCA_035646975.1 Patescibacteria group bacterium | reverse complement strand
GGCCGAATGATGGGCGAAGCCGCATCAGCGGAGCGCCGGCAACGACTCCCTCCGGGCAGGGTGATGAAGTCAGTCGAGTGCGATGCACGACGTCAATCGTGTACGTGACCCCACGACGGAGTCACCCTGCCCGGAGCTGGAGTCGTCGGCGCGGGAGCGTAGCGGCGCAGCCCATCGGTTCGGCCCGCGTCAGCGCGACGTCAGCACGCGCCCGCGCGTTTTCGGCGCGGGAGCGTAGCGGCGCAGCCCATCGATTCGGACCGCGTCAGCGCGACGTCAGCACGCGCCCGCGCGTCGTGGGCACGCGCCCGCGTCTACTCGCGATACGGCTTGCCCGCCTCGTACATCTTGAGATGCGCCCGGATCTGCTCTGCGCGCGCCGCATCGCCCCCGACCGCCTCGACCGCCAGCTTCGCCGTCTCCACCGCCTCGCGATACCGACCCGCCTCCGCGAACGCGGCCGCCAGCGCATCGAGCACCCCGGGATCCCGATTGCCACCGGCGTCGCGCGCCGACTGCGCAATCTTGAGAGCGAGCTGGCCATCTCTCATCGAAGCATCCTGGCTGGTGGCGAAGACCCAGGCCAGCCTGCCCGCGGCCTCGGGTGAACCCGGATCGATCTTCATCAGCGCCGCGAACTGCCTGATGGCATGATCGAGCTGCCCGTCGCGCGCCAGCGCCAGGCTGAGGTAATAGTCCGCCTGGGCATAACCGGGCTTCAGCCGCGACGCTTCCGCCAGCTGCTCGATCGCCTCTTTGGCTCGTCCCTGTTTGAGCAGGGCCAGCCCGAGATTGTACCGAGTCTCCGCCTGGTCCGGCTTCAGCCGCACCGCCTCGGCCAGGATGCCGGCGGCCTCGGCCGCCTTGCCTTGTCTCATCAGGGAGCTGGCCATGTTGATCCGTACCGCGACGTTGCCCGGATCGAGCTTCAGCACCTGCGTGTAGAAGCTGATGGCCTCGTCGTCCTTGCCCTGGCGGGCCAGCGTGACCGCGGCGTTGTTGAGCGCCAGTGTGTTGCCGGGCTCCGCCGCGATCGCCTTGCGATAGAGCTCGATGGCTTCGTCGAGCTTGCCCTGTCCAGCCAGCGCGGTGGCAAGATTGCACAACGTCATCACGTGCGCGGCATCGACACCGAGCGCCTGCCGGTAGACACCGATCGCCTCGTCGATCTTCCCCTGGCCGGCCAGCGCGAGACCGAGGTCATTGAGCGCCGCGATGTTGTTGGGATCAGCCTTCACTGTCTCGCGGTACTCGGAAATCGCCCCATCGGTCTGCCCCATCGCGGCCAGCCCGAGACCCAGGCCGAAGTGCGCCGACGCGCGGCCCGGCTGGATCTTGATCACCCTGCGGTAATAGTCCACCGCTTCGTCGGGATACCCGCCATCGGCATATGTCTGGGCAATGGCGTCCATGTAGTCGAAGAAGTCTGGTGTTCCACGTGTCTGCCTCAGCCCGGCGAATGGAATGGCAAGACTGACCCGCTTCTCGCCGGTGGTTCGCAGAGCGGGCAGGTCGGCCAGCAGCCGATCGATCGACAGGGGGCCCTTGTAGATGGCCGCCACCAGGCCGTCGCCATCCACGAGCAGGCTGCTGGGCACGACGAAGGGCCGGGGGCTCCAGATCACCTTGTTCTGCAGCAGGTCGAGCTTGTCGATCAGCTCGGGGTAGGCGAAACCGGCATCGTACGGAAACTTCATCGGCTCGAGGAGGCCGCGCACCGGTGCCGGGTCGGGCGGCTCGTCATGACCCACTCCGTCGATGCACAACGCCACGACGCGCAGCCCGTTGCTCTTGAAGTCGGCAGCGCGGCGGGCAAGATCACCGAGCTGGTCGACCGAACGGGGATCCGTCGTCGACCAGAGATAGACCAGCAGGGGGCCGGGGCCCTTCGGCGACACCGTCTGGCCGTCCAGACTCTCGTACTCGAACGATGGCGCCAGCGCGGGCGCCGACAGAAGGATGCGGGCCGAGTCGGATGGCGGCGGCGCCACCAGCTCCGCCGATTCCAGCTTCACATGACGCACGGCTCCGCCCCAGGGCTGGGCCTTGCCCGCCCCCTGGACGATGCGGTAGCGCCCGTCGGCGGCCAGCCCCGTGAACTCCTCGGCCGCGCCGCCCGGCCACCGAACCAGGAGCCTGACGATCGTGGTCGACTCACCCAGCCCGAAATGGACCCATCGACTCGATTGCGCGAGATAGCCATCCCCCGCATGCACCGTCTTGATGATCCGCCTGCCGGACGATCCGGCAATCTCCAGCTCGACACGCGCGCCGACGGCGTCACGGTTCGACGTGCGCCCCTCCAGCAGCAGTCCAAGATGGTGAGCGCCCCCCGGGCTGTCGTTGCGCGCGAACCGGAGCCGCGGACCGGTGCGGTTCACGATCCAGGCATCGAGGTCGCCGTCGGAATCCCAGTCGGTGACCGCCACCGCGCGCGCGTCGTCGATGAAGTCCAGCCCCGTGACCGCGGAGACGTTCGCGAAGCGGGAGCCATGCGTGTTCAGGAACGCGCAGTTCCGCTCGCGCCCGCTGAACGACCGGCCTCGCCGAACCATCCTGCCGAGATCGCCCCAGGCCGTCGCGTAGCCCGGCGCGAGGGCCGGATCGATCGCCTTGTCGGGGGACAGCCTCACCACGTCGCGCCAGAAAAACCCGCTGAGGTCCTGCGGGTTATCCTTGGTGAAGTAGCCGTTGGCGACCAGCAGGTCCTCCCAGCCGTCGTTGTTGAAGTCGATGAAGTTGGAGCCCCAGGCCCAGCGCCCCATGTTGACCCCCGCGTCCAGGCTCATATCGGCGAACCTGCCGTCGTGGCTGTTGCGGTACAGGGAATTGCCCATCGCGTGATGCCGGTAGGCGGCAAGCGTCGCTGCATCGGCGTCCGGCTTGAAGCGCTTCTGCGATGCGATACGGCTTCCGGCGGCCGAGAACATGTTGGCGACATAGATGTCCATCCAGCCGTCGTTGTCATAGTCGGCCCAGGTCACCGACATGCCGGCCGCCATGTTGAGGACTCCCGCGGTTTCGGCGATATCGACGAAGTGCCCGTGGTCGTTGCGATAGAGGTTCGCGCGCCCGAAGTCGTTGGCGACATAGAGGTCCTGGTCGCCGTCGTTGTCGAAGTCCTCCCAGGAGGCGGCGAAACTGAAGCGGTGATTGTTGACGTCAAGACCGCTCGAGGAGGTCACGTTGGAGAATTGCCAGTTTCCTTCGTTGCGGATCATCAGGTTCGCCCCGCCGTTGTTCGCGTCGTGGTAGGGCATCGGCAGAGGAAAGCGGTTCGCCTCGTCGCCGCTGTTGTGATACGCGCAGGCGTAGATGTCGAGCAGGCCGTCGTTGTCATAGTCGGCCGCGGCCAGCGAGACGATGTCCGAGGTCTTCACCGCGCCGAAATCGCCGGAACGCTGGTAGTGGCCTCCCGACATCCCCTCTTCCGGGACGCCGCCGGTGCGGCTGCTGGATGGAGGCGGGCCGGCGGTCACCATCCCTTCGGAGGCCGACAGGCTGGCTTTCACCCTGAAATGTCCCTTGCCGTCGTTCTCCATGAAGAGCAGCGCGACACTGGTGGCCACCACGAGATCCTCGTCGCCGTCGTTGTCGAGATCGAGAAACATCGCGCTGCGCGTGCGCTCGAGCCAGTCGACCCCGGATTGCGCCGAGACGTCGGTCGCCGTGCCGTCGGGGTTCTGCACGAAGAGGAGGTTCGGCAGCCCCGCCATCTGGCAGACGTACAAGTCGTCCAGACCATCGCCGTTGACATCCCCCAGCGCGATGCCGTTGTGGCCGAAGGCATCGGTCTCCACCCAGGACTCGAGCCGCTCGAGCCAGTGATCCACGCCGAACATGAGATCGGCGGCGAAGCGCTCGTTGCCGCCAAGCACCGCCCGGGTCGCGTCGGAGAAAAACGCCCCTGTGCGCGCGAGCCCGGCCACTTCTTCGAACTGCTGCACTTCGATCGACTTGAGCAGCGGCGGGGCCGGCGGACTCGGCCGGTCCCATCGGGTTCGCCATGACGCGGTCTGCTCTATCGTTCCGGTGGCGGTGCGCCCGCTGGCGTGAAACCAGACATCAGCCGCTGCGGTGGCGGCCGAGGCCTCCACGCCGGTGATCTGGAACTCGACTTGAATGCGTGAGGCCCCCTGCATCGGGCGCAGCAGCTCCTGCACCGCGCGCGCCAGACCGTCCGGCGTCCTGAACGGCACGGCAGCGGCGCCGCCCGGCGCCGTGCGCGACACGGTGAGCGCCGCGTCGTGGAAGACTTCCTTCAGGCCACCGGGACGCAGGGAGCCACCGGAGACATCCACCGACACCAGACCACGCAGCGTGGCGGTGTCGGGCGCATGACCCGTTTCGAGGATCCCGGCCAGGATGGCAAGCTGTCGGCCCGCCGCCTCGGCGAACACCTCGCTGTCCCATCCTTCATTCGCCGGATCGAGGCCGGGCAGGGCCGACTCCAGCGCCGGGTCGTTGGCGCGATCGCGTTGCCCGGGAATGCTCCGCAGCCTTTGGCCGGCCGCCGCGGGGCTTTCCGGTTGGGACGCCATCGTCAGCGCCATCGCCAGCGCCGGCAGCGTCGCGGCCAGAACGAATATCCTGACCCACGCGAAACCTCGGAATTCAGGCATGTTCCTCATCATAGGGAGCGCAGGTCGGACTGTCTACCGGGCCCCCCGCATCGGGCCGCCTGCCGCGATCGGTCGACCTGGTCGTCGCATGTTACTATGCGGCTGTTCCGGGGGCGCATAACCGAAGTCCCTTTCACAGGAGGTGCGTAGTGAAGAGATTCGCATGGACCTTGGTCTGCTTCAGTGCGGTACTGACGGCCGGTTCGACGCTGACGCGCGCGGCAGGCGATGTCTCGGGCGCCTCGACTCCCGCGGAGCTGGTGGCCAGTTACAACAGTCTGGCGGACACCATTCTGGCGGGCAACAGGACGGAGCACAACCTGGTCAAGGCAATTCTCAGCGCGACCTACCGACATGGAGAGATGGCCCTCAAGGCGGCCAAGTCGTCGATCAAATCGGGACAGGGAGCCAAGGGCGACATCGAGAAACTCGCCGCCTTTGTCTCGCAGCTCGGCAACGAAGGAGACGCCTCGGTGGCGGGCATCCGAACGCGGCTGCTGGAAGGCGGCCACCATCACAATGCCAAGGGGGAGCAGCAGGGTCTGTTCGACGAAGGGTACGTCATCGTGACACGCGCGGCCAAGAAGGCGTTGCTGGACTCGGCGATGCGGATCGGCAAGCTGGCGATGGCCCCGGATGCGAAGGCTCTCGACACGGAATGGGCAGCCGTCACCCGGCAGTACAACGAGATCATGAAGTGAGCTTTCCCGAATGACGACCGGGTCCGGCGGGCACGGCGGAGGGCTTCTTTCCGCCGTGCTCGCGCTCGGCGCCCTGCTGACTCTCTCGGCCCGCTGCGCCGGCGGCGCGCCGGCCCCGCCTTCCATGAGTCCCCATCCGGCGCCCGCGCCGGGCGCGGAGTCCGGTCTGCGGTTTGTCGACGTCGCGGAGAAGACGGGCATCACGCGGGTCGCCTTGTCGGGCCGCCCCGAAAAAGACCATGTGCTCGATTCCTCCGGCACCGGTGTCGCCTGGCTGGATTACGACCGGGACGGGCACCTGGACGCCTACATCGTCAACGCATGGAAGTTGTCCGACGGCGCGGTTGTCGAAAAAGGGCGCAACGCTCTTTATCGCAATCGCGGTGACGGAACGTTCGAGGATGTCACCGACCGCGCCGGGGTGGCCGGCGAGGGACGGTGGGGATGCGGCATCGCGGTGGCCGATTACGACAATGACGGCTGGCCCGATATCCTGCTGACCAACTTCGGCGCCAACGTTCTTTACCGCAACCGTGGCGATGGAACCTTCGAGAACGTCGCCGCGGCTGCGGGCATCGAATCGCCCGGCTGGAACACAGGCGCCGCCTTCTTCGATGCCGATGGGGACGGCGATCTGGATCTGTACATCGCGGCCTACATCGACTGCACGATGGAGGAGGTCCTGGCCGCCCAGCGCAACCTGAGCTGGAAGGGGGTCGACAACGTGGCGTTCGGCCCGTTCGGTCTCAAGGGGGCGCCGGACCATTTCTTTCTTTCCGATGGCAAGGGGCATTTCACCGACGCGACAGAGCAGTCCGGGTTGACCGACCTGGCGCTGGGGTACGGGTTCAGCGTGCGCGCCGCCGATTTCGACAACGACGGCGATCTCGATCTGTACGTGGCCAATGATTCCAACGCGAATTACCTGTACCGCAATGAAGGTCAGGGTCGATTCACCGAGACCGGGCTCTGGTCCGGCGCCGCCTTCGACGCGCACGGGGCGGCGCAGGCAGGAATGGGCGTGACGGTGGGCGACTACAACGGCGACGCGCTGCTGGACATCTTCGTGACGAACTTCGCCGAGGATTTCTCCACGCTGTACAAGGGCGACGGCCACGGCTTTTTCGAGGATGTCAGCGAGGCCACCGGCGTGGGCCCGGCCACCTTCACGTCGCTGTCCTGGGGCACCGTCTTTGCCGACCTGGACGACGACGGCGACCAGGATCTCGTTGTGGCCAACGGGCACATCTATCCCCAGGTGGATCGGCACCCCGAGTTCGGGCTGACCTACGCCCAGCGCAACCTGCTGCTCGAGAACAGCGGCGACGGCAGGTTCGTCGACGCGACGGCGCGCGCGGGAGCCGGCTTTGCCCCCGCGGCGCTGAGCCGGGGGCTTGCGGCGGGCGATTTCGACGACGACGGCGACCTCGACCTGCTGATTTCCCATCTGGACGCACCGCCGTCACTGCTCAGAAACGACTCCGCGCGCGGTGGCTGGTTGACCGTCGACCTGGATGTTCCCGCCGGGCGCGGCCCCCTCGTCGGGACGCTCGTGACGGTGAAGGCCGGCGGCAGGACGCTCATCCGCGACGTCTCGAGCAACGACTCGTACCTGTCCGTCAACGATCCCCGCCCCAGCTTCGGGCTGGGCGCCGCGCGGGTCGTGGATCTCGTGGATGTCCGGTGGCCCGATGGCAGCCACGCGTCGCTCAAGGATGTCGCCATCGATCGGTTCGTCAAGATCCGCAAGGAGCGCTGAGCCGCCTTGTCCGGACGCCGTGCAGGTCGCGCGTTCGTCGCTTTCCTGTTCGTCCTGCCGTTTCTCGTGCGCGCGATCTACTTTCTCGAAACACGGCACCAGCCCTACTTCCAGTGGAACTTCCTGGTCGCCTACGTCAATCACGATCTGGCCACCGACCTGGCGCTGGGACGCGGCGCCCCCTACGCGCTCTACCGATCCCCCTTCTATCCGCTGCTGGTCTCATGGATCTACCGGCTCGTCGGCATCGAACCGCTGGCAGTCCGCATCCTTCAATGGGCGCTCGGCGGGGCCGGCTGCCTTCTCATCTACCGGCTCGGCCTGACACTGCTCGATCGCCGACGGGCCCTGGTGGCCCTCGCGCTGGCGGGGCTCTTCATCCCCGCGGTCTGCTACGAGGGAGAGCTGCTCGAGCAGTCGCTCGCCACCTTCTTCGTGCTGGCGGGCGTCACGCTGACGTCCGCGGCGCTGTTGCGTGGCGGGAAGCTCCGGCTTTTTTCCGGCTCGCTGCTCTATGGCGCGGGATTCCTGCTGCGCCCCGACCTGCTGCTGGCGGCGCCCTTCCTGCTGATCGCCATTGCGTCAGGAGCGCCGTCGGGGACGCCGGCGGGGGCTCGCAAGGCCGCGCGGCTCGGTGTCTTCTCGGCCGGTTGCGTTTTTATGGGAATTCTTCTGCTGAAGCCGCACATCCTTATTAATGTGCGCGAGAACGACACCCCCATCAACGCGGCGATCAACCTCCACCTCGGCAACAACCCGCAGGCCGACGGGCACAGCGCGCGGTTTCCCGAGACGGCCGAGCTGCCGACCATCGACCCGGACGCGCGGCGGGATCACATGACCGGGCTGGATCTCGCCGGGGTGCGTTACGCCGAATCACAAACCGGCGGAGATCTCTCCACGGTGTCGGCCTACTGGCTCCACGAGACACTGGGCTACATCGCCTCGGATCCGGTCGGATGGGCAGGACTGATCGCGAAGAAGTGCGTCCTGTTCTTCAACGGCTACCTCCTGGGCACGCAGAAGGACTGGTATTTCCTTCGCGATTCGGCTGCCGTGCTGCGCGCGCTGCTCTGGTGCGCGGGTCTCTGCTTCCCGCTCGGTCTGATCCTGCCCCTTGCCGCCGTCGGGGCCTGCGGCCCCATGGAAACGTCGCGCAGGATGCTGTTGCTGGCCGTGCCGCTCGGATGTCTTGCCACGACACTCGTTTTTTTTCACGACGCGCGGTTCCTGCTTCCTTCCGCCCCGTTTCTCATCCTGCTGGCGTCTTCGGGACTCGTCTCGGTGCTCGCGGCCACCAGGGCCCGCCGGTGGATGCCGGTGGTGGCCGTCTGCCTGCTGCTGGTTTTTTCCAACGTCGACTGGCTCGGGACACACGTCATGAGCAGGGCGGCCGAGGAATTCCGGGTGGGAACGATGTACCTCGACTCGGGGGATCCGGTGATGGCGGGCGCCGCCTACCGCCGCTCGATCGAATCCGATCCCGGCTTCGTGCCGGCCCTGGACAATCTGGTTCTCACGACGCGCACACCGGACGAGCGCGAATCGGCGGCGGCTTTCCTGCGCGGCCTGTCGGTGTCGGGGCGCGACTCCGCGCCGTTGATGCGATCGCTGGCGAGTCTTGCCCTCCTTGCCGGCAAGCCGGACGAAGCGCTCGATGTGCTGCGCCGCGGCATCTCCCGATTTCCCGCTGACACCGCCCTGCAGCTCGACCTCGCCGGGCAGCTGATGCGACGCGGCTCCTGTGTCGAGGCGCTCGAGCTGGGCCGGAAAGCCATCGCCGGCGGCGCCAGGGAGTCCCGCGCCTTTGCCTACAGCGGCTTCTGCCTGGCAGCGCGGGGCGACTTGGAGGCCGCGGTGTCGCTGTTGCGCGAAGGGACGGCCTTGCACCCGGACGACCTGACGCTTCTCGGTCTTCTCGGACAGACGTATGACCAGCTCGGGCGGCGCGACGAGGCGCAGAAATGCTACCGGGATGTCCTCGAAAGGGATCCGGGCCACGCCGAGGCCGCCTTGCAGCTCGCCCGCTCGCTCGCCGCGGACGGCAGGATCGGTGAAGCGCTCGTCTGGGCGAAGAAGGCGGCGCAACTCGGCCACCCCGCGGCCGCCTCACTTGTCCGCGATCTGGAAAGCCATCAGCCTCGATAGTAAGCTCGGCCAAACAATCAGAGGCAGGACGATGCCCGACGACTTGAGAACCCTGGAGCTATCGGCCGGCGAGATGCGGCGCATGGTCGCCTCGGCGATGGATCGCATCGTCGCCCATGTCGAATCGCTGCCGCGCCAGCCGTCCTCCGACACGGAAGGCGGCACCGAGCTGGCCCGCTCTCTGGCCGAGCCGATGCCCGAGACCGGCGCCTCCTACGACCAGATGCTGGACCTGTTGTTCGACAAGGTGATCCCGAAGTCGTTCAACACGGCCGGGCCCGGCTACCTGGCCTACATCCCCGGCGGCGGCGTCTTTCATGCGGCCGTGGCCGAGTTGATCTCCTGCTCGACGAACCGGTACATGGGGGTGTTCCAGGCGGCGCCCGGACTGGCGCAGATCGAAGCCAATGTCGTGCGCTGGTTCTGCGAGATCGTGGGTCTTGGAAGCCGAGCCGGCGGCCTGCTGACGACGGGCGGCTCGCTGGCCAACCTGATCGGGCTGGTCACCGCGCGCCGTGAACGCCTGCCGGAGAACTTTCTTTCGGGCACGCTCTATGTGTCGGATCAGACCCATCACTCCGTGCAGAAGGCGGCCATCCTCGCCGGGTTTCCGGCCGGCAACGTGAGGAGTGTCCCGTCAGATTCCCGTTTCCGCGTGCAGGTCGACCAGCTCGCCCTGATGATCGAGCAGGATCGCAAGGCAGGTCTCACGCCGTTTCTGGTCACGGGCAACGCGGGGACCACGAACACCGGCGCGGTGGACGATCTGCGCGCTCTGGGGGATCTGGCGGAAAAGGAACGACTCTGGTTCCACGTCGACGGCGCATACGGCGGATTCTTCGCGCTCACCGCGCGCGGCCGCGCCGCCATGGCGGGCATCGAGAGGGCCGACTCGATCACGCTGGACCCTCACAAGGCGCTGTTTCTCCCCTACGGCACCGGGTCGCTCCTGGTGCGCGACGCCGCGGCGTTGAGAAGAACCCACTCGCACCACGCCCACTACCTGCCGCAGATGCAGCACGACGACGGCCTGGTGGACTTCTGCGAGATCTCCCCCGAGCTGTCGCGCGACTTCCGCGGCCTGCGTGTGTGGCTGCCCTTCAAGATGCACGGAGCCTCCGTCTTCCGCCGCTGTCTTGACGAAAAGCTCGACCTGGCGCAGTGGGCCGCCGAGCAGCTGCGCGGCATCGACGGCATCGAGATCCTCGCCGAGC
>DASROJ010000381.1:0-12170 GCA_035646975.1 Patescibacteria group bacterium | reverse complement strand
GTCACCACCTGGGCATGCGGGCCGCCGTACACGTACACCAGCACCGGATATTTCTTCTTCGGATCGAAATCCGGAGGCAGCGTGAGGGCCGCCGGCAGCGCCGTGCCGTCGGGGGCGGGCACGGTCCGGAACTCAACGCGGCCGCGCCGATACCCCGCCAGCTCCTTCGCGACGCCTTCGTCCAGCGTGTCGATCAACGTGCCGTCGATCCTGCGCAGCGTGATGCGGGCCGGCTCGTTCGCGGTGGACAGACTGTCGATGAACATCGCCTTGCCCGGTTCCACGCCGGTGCCATTGATCCAGGTCGTGTGCCATCCATTCTCGCGCGTCAGGCGTGTCAGTCCCGAGCCGTCCAGGTTCACGCGGTAGAGGTGACGCTCGATCGGGCTCTTCTCGGTGGCGGTGAAGAAGATCGGTCCGTTCTCGCGCGTCGGCGCCAGGTCGGTCACGCTCCAGGCTCCGCGCGTCACCTGCCGCATCAGCCGGCCCGTGGCGGTTTCGTACATGTAAAGATGACGCTGGCCGTCGCGTTCGGAGCCCCACAGGAAGTATTTCTCGAAAAAGCTCGAGTCATCGCCGATGTTGAGCCACTTCGCGTCCTTTTCTTCGAGTATCGCGCGGCAGGCGCCGGTCTCCACGCCGCACTCGAGCAGCTCGAGGCGGGTCTGCGCCCGGTTCATCCGCTGCACCGCCAGCGAGCCTCGCGCGAGCCAGGCCACGCGCGGGACGTAGATGTCGGTATTGGATCCCAGGTCGATCCACTTCGTCGGCCCGCCGTCCGTCCCTGCCACGCCGAGACGCACGATCGGATTGGGGTCACCGGCCTTTGGGTAATGCTGCGGCTTGAGGTCCGGATGCGTGGGAATCCAGTCGACGATCGGATAGGTGGGCACCGGGCGCTCGTCGAATTGCAGGAAGGCGATGCGCGCGGGCTTGCCGCGCGACCACCACCAGGCGCTGGAGATATCGAGCTCTTCGTCGTAAACCCAGTCGACCTCTCCGTTGGCCACCTCCTCGGTCCCACCGGTGGTCACGGCGCGCTCCGCGCCGGTGGCAAGATCGATCACATGCAGGTCATGGTCGCGCACGAACCCGACCATCGTGCCATCGGGCGAGATCTTCGGATCCTTTTCCTCCGCCGCGGTGGAAGTCAGCCGCCGAGGCTCCGCGGAAACCGCGGCGCCCCTGGCAGCGTCGCCTGGCACACGGAGCAGATAGAGATCCCCGCCCGCCTCCACCAGCAGAGCGTCTCCCGCCGGGGTCCACTGCGACGAAGCGACCGCGAGCTTGCGTGGACCCTCCTCGGCTGCCGTCAGGGCGGTGGAGCGACGGGTGGCCACGTCATAGACGTACAGCAGCGCCGGGGCATCGGCCTCGGGGCGGCGCATGAAGGTGAACCGATCTCCCTGCGGGGACCACCTGAATCCGGTGGGAGGGCGGCCATCGAAGGCGCCTCCATGGATGAGCGCGTTCGTCAGATCACCGGAGCCTGATGACGCGCCGGCGGCCCCCGGAAACACCGCGAGCGTCAGGACAAGGCAGAGGCTGAAGGCTCGGACCGTCGCTGGCCTGATCAGGGGACCCTCCGTGTCACTTCCCGCAGTGGATCGGCGTGGGACATTCGCGCCCAGGAAACAGGTCATGATAGAGAAAAGCGTCATCGGATGTCGAGGGAGGTCCTGCCGGAAGTTTTCGCAGGGCTCAGCCGCGGCCGGACAGGTTTCTCAGCACGAACTGCAGGATGCCCCCATGGCGGTAGTACTCGACCTCCTGGGGTGTATCGAGCCGCGCGGTGGCATGGAAGATCTTCCGTTTGCCGTCCGGGGCGGTGGCGGTGACGGTGAGCCGCTCGCCTGGCTTGAGCCCTCCCGTGATTCCCTCGATGGCATAGCTCTCCGTGCCGGCCAGGCCGAGCGATGCGGCGCTTTCGCCTTCGTCGAACTGCATCGGCATGACGCCCATGCCCGCCAGGTTCGACCGGTGGATACGCTCGAAACTCTCCGCGATCACCGCGCGCACTCCGAGCAGCAGCGTCCCCTTGGCGGCCCAGTCGCGCGAGGAACCGGTGCCATACTCCTTGCCGGCGATGACCAGCAGCGGCACCTTCTCTTCGGCGTACCGCATCGCCGCGTCGAAAATAGTCATCTGCGTTCCGTCGGGCATGTACGAGGTCCAGCCCCCCTCGGTGCCCGGCGCCAGCAGGTTTCGAAGGCGGATGTTGGCGAAGGTGCCGCGCATCATCACCTCGTGGTTTCCCCGGCGCGCTCCGAACGAGTTGAACTCCGCCGGCTTCACCCCCAGCGAGACCAGGTAGCGTCCCGCGGGACTGTCCTCGGGGATCGATCCCGCCGGAGAGATATGGTCGGTCGTGACCGAGTCGGCCAGAAGCGCCAGCACCCGCGCGCCGAAGATATCGGGAGGATCCGTCGGCCGTTCGGTCAGACCATCGAAAAACGGCGGCCTCTTGATGTAGGTCGAGTCGTCGCTCCAGGTATACGTGGCGCTTTCCGGTGTCTCGAGTCCGCGCCAGCGGTCGTCGCCTTCGAACACATGGGCGTAGCGGCGCGCGTACATGGCGCCGTCGACCGACGCCGTCATGGTGTCGCGGATCTCCTGGGGCGTGGGCCAGATATCCTTGAGGTACACGGGGAGGCCCGCAGGGTCGTGTCCCAGGGGATCGTTGAAGAGATCGATGTCCATGTCGCCCGCCAGGGCGTAGGCCACCACCAGCGGAGGGGAGGCGAGATAATTCGCGCGGACGTGCGGATTGATGCGCCCTTCGAAGTTGCGATTGCCCGACAGCACCGCGGCGACGATCAGTTTCTGCTGCTTGATCGCGGCGGCGATCGGTTCGGGCAGCGGGCCCGAGTTGCCGATGCAGGTCGTGCAGCCGAACCCGACGAGATGGAAATTGAGCGCCTCCAGAGCGTCGACGAGACCCGCCTGCCTGAGATAATCCATCACCACCTGGGAGCCGGGAGCGAGGCTCGTCTTCACCCAGGGCCGGGTCTTCAGACCGCGCGCCACCGCGTTTCGCGCCAGCAGACCGGCACCGATCATCACGGCGGGGTTCGATGTGTTGGTGCAGGAGGTGATGGCCGCGATCACCACCGAGCCGTGATGCAGGCGGAAGCTGTTGCCCTCCGATGTCACGTCAAGACCCTGTTTCAGGTCGTCCCATCGGGGATCCCGCATCAGCTGCTTGGAGATCTCGTTGGGTTTCCCCCCCTCGCCGACCCACGCGTCCAGCCTGAGGCGATCCACCTGCGGGCTGCCGTCGAGCAGCATCCCGGCCAGTGACTTGCGGAAGGACGGCTTGGCCTGGCTCAAAGGAATCAGATCCTGCGGTCGCTTCGGGCCGGCGAGGCTCGGCATCACGGTGGCCAGGTCCAGCTCGATCCGTTCGGAGTACAGCGTGTCGGACGCATCCCCTTCGCGGTAGAGCCCCTGCTCCTTGCAATACGCCTCCACCAGGGCCACGGTCCGTTCGTCGCGCGCCGACAGTCGCAGGTAGCGCACCGTCTCGTCGTCCACCGGGAAAAAACCGATCGTCGCGCCATACTCGGGCGCCATGTTGGCGATGGTGGCCCGGTCGGGAAGCGACAACCCGGCCAGGCCCGGTCCGTGGAACTCCACGAACTTGCCCACCACGCCGCGCGCGCGCAGCATCTGCGTGACCGTGAGCACCAGGTCGGTGGCCGTGGCGCCTTCGGGCAGGCGGCCGGTGAGCCGGAATCCCACGACCTCTGGAATCAGCATCGAGATCGGCTGGCCCAGCATCGCGGCCTCCGCCTCGATGCCGCCGACACCCCAACCCAGGACACCCAGACCGTTGATCATGGTCGTATGCGAGTCGGTGCCGACCAGCGTGTCGGGATAGGCGCGCAACAGCCCTTCGTCACCGGCGGGGCCGCGGAACACGACCTGCGCGAGGTACTCGAGATTCACCTGGTGCACGATGCCGGTGTCGGGCGGCACGACGCGAAAATCGCGAAATGCCTGCTGGCCCCACCGCAGGAAAAGATACCGCTCGCGGTTGCGCTGGAACTCGCGCTCCGCGTTTTCGCGAAACGCCGTGGGTGTGCCGAAGCTGTCGACCTGCACCGAGTGGTCGATCACCAGGTCGGCGGGCTGCAGCGGATTGATCCGGGCCGGGTCGCCGCCCAGCACGCTGATCGCGTCGCGCATCGCCGCCAGGTCGACGACGGCGGGTACTCCCGTGAAATCCTGCAGGAGCACGCGCGCCGGCGTGAAGGCGATTTCACGCGAGATGGGTCGCGCAGGGTCCCATGAGGCCAGGGCGACGATGTCCTCCTTGCGCACGCTCAGGCCGTCTTCGCAGCGCAGCAGGTTCTCGAGCAGGATTTTCAGGCAGTAGGGGAGACGGTTGACGTGGCCCGTCGAGGCCTTTTCGAGCGCGTCGAGGCGGAAGATCTCGTAGGTCGTGTCGCCCACCTGGAGGGGGGCGCGGCTCTTGAAGCTGTCGTTGACTCTGGAGTTCATCATCTCCCTCGACCCAGGCAGTGAAAACAGGCTCCATTATATAGATGAGCGGGGAGCCGGCAAACCGTGATCCGGAGGCCATCACCTCCGCTGCCTGCGTCGTGCCGGAAAGTGCCGTCCCTGGTGGCGACGGCGGCGGCGCGGGTCTTCCTCGAGGAGATTCAGACGCGGCACCTGTGCGCGATCACTCCCGGTAAAGCATGTGCTCGCGCGCCTGCTTCTGGAAACTCCGTATCTCCGGCCGCCACGAAGCCGCCAGCGCGCGCAGGTCGGCGCCCGATTCGATCGCCGCGCGCACCGCCGGATCGCCGGTCAGCACATCGATGGGCAGACGGTCGGTCACGTACTCGTACGGCGGCTGTTTCCACGAGAACGAAGAGCCATGCAACGCGACGATGTCCTGCAGCAGCGCGAGGGTGGTGAGATAGGGAAGAAACCGCGCATGATCCGTCACGTGGATCTGCAGCCCGCGGCAAACCTGGCCGGCGAACTTGTGAAACGTCGGCTGGAAGTCATGCTCTCGCAGCACGCAGCCGGGGAGTCGCCGCTTCTGGAACCTCGCGAGCAGACCGGCCACGTCGAGCCAGGGAGCGCCCCAGACCTCGAACGGGCGCGTCGTTCCCCGTCCTTCCGAGACGTTCGTGCCTTCGAGCAGCACCTGGCCGGGATAGACGGAGGCGGTGTCGGGCGTCGGCATGTTGGGAGACGGCAGCACCCATGGCAACCCGGTGTCGACGAATCGCATGCGCCGTCTCCACCCCTTCATCGGCACGACGCTCAGGTCGCATCGTCGCCGCCCCTGGCTGCCTCGCAGACGCGCGTTCACCAGCAGCGCGATCTCGCCGAGCGTCAGCCCGTGGCGCATCGGGACCGGATAGAGTCCGACGAACGATTCGTACCCGGGGCGAATGACATTGCCTTCCAGGGCGAGGCCGCCCAGCGGATTGGGGCGGTCGAGCACCACGACCGACTTGCCGGCTTCGGCGCACGCTTCCAGGGCGAGCGCCGTCGTCCACTCGAACGTGTAGACTCTCGTGCCGACATCCTGCAGATCGACCACCAGTGTGTCGATCGCCTCGAGCATCTCCGAGGTCGGGCTGCGCGTTTCCGAGTAAAGGCTGAAGACGGGGATGCCGAGACGCGCGTCGACGTTGTGCGGCGACTCGATCATGTTGTCCTGCTTCTCTCCCGCGATTCCGTGCTGTGGCCCGAACAACGCGGTGAGCCGGGCGCCGCACAGCTTGTGCAGCACATCCCGCGCGGAGGCCAGCGACCTGGTGACCGAGGCCTGGTGCATCAGCAATCCGATGCGTCTGTTCCTGAGCCATCGCGGCTTCGACCGCGCCAGCACCTCGAGCCCGCAAAGGACCGATGGTTTTCGTGGCAACGTTCAGCTCCTGAAGGTGGGGGCGCTCCGGTGGATGGCGACTTCAACGAGAGCGGGTCGAGGCTCTCAGTTGACCGATTCGCCCGCGTCCGAACCTCGTTTCCTGCCCTTGTGGAACAGTTCCTTGTGCAGGAATTCCGCCTGCGAGAATTCGCGGCTGGCTTCCTCGAAACGGCCCTGCGCGAGATAGAGCCGGGCGAGATTCAGATAGGGGTAGTGCCGCGGCTCGTAACGGGGGGCGGACTTCGCCTTCTCGAGCCAGACGATCGCGTCGTCGAGTTTGCCCTGCTTCATCAGGTAGGAGCCGATGTCGTTGTATGGGTTCCCGAACGTGGGATCGACATCGATCGCCCGCCGGCACTCGCCGATCGCTTCTTCGAGCCTCCCCATGAAGCTGTAGGTCCATCCGAGAAAGGTGTGGGCTTCCGCGGTCGGGTGCGCCTCGAGGGACCTCCTGTAGAGATCGGCCGCCGCCTCGTAACGCCCCGCGGTCTGCTCGCGCAGAGCCTCCTCGAGAAAACGCTCCGCGCGCTGCCTGCCGTCGTCGCCCTGGTCCATCGTTCCCGTAACGCCTCCATTCACCCACGTCACCCACGTCACCCACGTGACACCTGCTTCATCATAATACTACCGCGGGGGTTGATGTTCTCCCACGCCGGAGGCGAGAATGACGAAATGACCGACATCGAGCGTCTGATGCGAGGGGAGCTGTCCGACCCGCACGCGCTGCTGGGCGCCCATCCGGCAAAAGGCAAGACCCGGGCAGTCGTGGTGCGCGCGTACTGTCCATCGGCCGATGCGGTGGTGGTCGTCGAGCCTCCGGCGCGCGCGGGCGGCGAACCGGCACGTCACGAGATGCGGGCGGTGTCGAAGCATGGCGTCGAGGGGCTTTTCGAAACGTCGATACCCGGCAGGACGCTGCCTCTGGATTACCGGCTCGAGGTGAGGTTCAACGGCCGTGTCGAGCTGCGTGACGATCCCTACCGGTTCATGCCGACGGTGGGCGATCTCGACCTGCATCTTCTCGGTGAAGGCAGCCACGCAGAGCTTTACCGCAAGCTGGGCGCCCATCCCCGCGTCGTGGACGGAGTCGAGGGGGTCTCGTTCGCGGTCTGGGCCCCGGCGGCGCGAGGGGTCGCTCTCGTGGGGGACTTCAACGCGTGGGACGGCCTGGGCAATCCGATGCGTGCGATGGGCTCATCGGGCGTCTGGGAGTTGTTCATGCCCGGGCTCGCGCCTGGCAGCCTCTACAAGTACAGCATCAAGGGGGCCGACGGCGCGGTTCACGAAAAGACCGACCCGTTCGCCTTCGCGATGGAAACCCGCCCGAAAACCGCCTCGATGGTGTGGGACCTGGCGCGCTACCGATGGCGCGACGCCGAGTGGATGAAGCGACGCGGTGGCGGCAGCGCCTGGTCCGAGCCGATGTGCACCTATGAAGTCCACCTCGGATCGTGGCGACGCGCTGGCGGGCAGAGCAACCGGTGGCTGACCTACCGCGAGCTGGCCGATGAGCTGGTGCCGTACGTGAAAGAGATGGGATACACGCACCTGCAGCTCATGCCGCCTCTGGAGCATCCGTTCGACGGATCGTGGGGCTACCAGGTCACCGGGTACTTCGCGCCGACCAGCCGGCATGGAACGCCCGACGACTTCCGGTATTTCATGGATCGCTGCCACGCGGAAGACATCGCCGTGCTGATCGACTGGGTGCCGGCGCACTTCCCGTCCGACGCCCATGCGCTGGCCCGCTTCGACGGCACCTGTCTATACGAGCACGCGGACCCTCGCCAGGGAAGACACCCGGACTGGGACACTCTCATCTTCAATTACGGCCGCAACGAGGTGCGCAACTTCCTGATGGCCAGCGCGCTGTTCTGGCTCGACCAGTACCACGTCGATGGGTTGCGGGTGGATGCGGTCAGCTCGATGCTCTACCTCGACTACAGTCGCCGCCACGACGAGTGGGTGCCCAACCCGTTCGGGGGGCGCGAGAACCTCGACGCGATCTCGTTGCTCAAGCGACTCAACGAGGTGGTCTACGAGAAGAATCCGGGAGCGATCACGGTGGCAGAGGAATCGACATCCTGGCCGGGTGTCTCCCGTCCGATCTGGATGGGTGGCCTCGGGTTTGGATTCAAGTGGAACATGGGATGGATGCACGACACGCTGCTCTATTTCAGCCGCGATCCGATCCACCGGCGGCACCACCAGGGAGATCTGACCTTCGCCCTGCTGTACGCATTCCACGAGAACTTCATCCTCGCGCTCTCCCATGACGAGGTGGTCCATGGCAAGGGATCGCTGCTGGCGAAGATGCCGGGCGACGGCTGGCAGAAATTCGCGAATCTCCGCGCCCTCTACGGCTACCAGTACGCGCAGCCGGGAAAGAAGCTGCTCTTCATGGGGGGCGAGTTCGCGCAGGGACGGGAGTGGAGTCACGACGCGAGCCTGGACTGGCATCTTCTCGACGACGAGCGTCACCGTGGCGTGCAGCGCCTGGTGCGCGATCTCAACCGCATCTATCGCGCGGAGCCGTCCCTCTGGCAGCTGGATCACGACCCCGCCGGCTTCGAGTGGATCGATTTTTCCGATGCCGCCGCCAGCGTGCTGGCGATGCTTCGCAGGGCGAAGGACCCGGCCGACTACCTCGTCTGCGTGATGAACCTCACTCCGGTGCCGCGCGAGCGGTACCGGATCGGCGTTCCGGAGCAGCGCCTGTATCGCGAGATTCTCAATACCGACTCGATCCATTACGGCGGAAGCAATCTCGGCAATGTCGGAGCCGTCCAGTCGTCCGCCGAGCCGGCGCACGGCAGGCCTTTCTCCGTTGAATTGACCCTGCCGCCGCTCAGCGCCGTGTATCTCAAACCGGCCTGAATCGTTCCGACCTACACCCCGGAGGCGTTCGGGAGTAGACTGCAGCCTGCCGGTGAAGGCGTTGGGTCCGGGAACGGGCGAGGTCCTTCGGCTCAAGGAGCGGGCATGAAGTACAAGCAGAAGGGCTATCGAGACTCGGAGCGGAAGGATCGCCAGAAGAAGGAGCCTGCCGGCCCGCGTCCGCCCGTCACACCGGAGCAACGCCAGCTTCGACACATGATGGAGCGCTCGGCCAACCTGGTGCTGCGCTGCCATCAGTGCTCGGCGGTGGCCGGGGCGGGGGACTCCCTGGCAAACGACGCCACATGCACGGGCTGCGGGGCCGCGCTGCACTGCTGTCGCAATTGCGCCAACTTCGACACCGGGGCTCGCTGGGAGTGTCGCGCGCCGATCACGGAGCCGGTGCAGGGCAAGACCGCCCCCAATTCCTGCGCGCTGTTTTCAGCCAACACCGTCCTGGACGCCACCGGGCGGCGCTCGGGCACGAACACCCCTTCGGACGCGCGGGCGGCGTTCGACAACCTCTTCAAGAAGAAATGACGGCCTCAGCCGGGACGGTCGCCGTGTCCGGCGGCAGGGGGCTGGTCGGGTCGGCGCTGACGGAAGCTCTTGCCGGTGCCCGCGTCGTGCGTCTGGCCCGCCCCGGTTCCGGCAACGGCAATTCGGTCCTGTTCGATCCCAAAGGCGGGTCGATCGATGCCGTGCGTCTGGAAGGATGCGATGCGGTCGTTCATCTCGCCGGCGAGCCGATCGCCGCGGGGCGGTGGAACGCTTCACGCAAGGAGAAGATCCTTCACAGCCGCGTCGAGGGGACCCGTCTGCTCGTGGACGGCCTTTCACGCATCGCGCGGCGGCCGCGGGTCCTGGTGTGCGCGTCGGCCATTGGTTACTACGGGAACCGGGCGGACGAAGAGCTCAAAGAGTCCTCCAGCCCCGGTGATGATTTCCTGGCAAAGGTGGTCAGGCAGTGGGAGGCGGAGGCCGGACGGGCGGCGTCGCTGGGCATCCGGGTCGTCACGCTGCGGCTCGGTATCGTGTTGTCGGCAAAGGGAGGCGCCCTGGCGAGGATGTTGACCCCCTTCAAGCTCGGCCTGGGAGGACGGCTCGGCGATGGACGCCAGTGGATGTCATGGATACACATCGAGGACCTGGTCAGGGTCATCCTCTTCGCGCTGCAGAACGAAGCCCTCTCGGGACCAGTCAATGCCGTGGCGCCCGAGCCGGCGCGCAACGCGGATTTCACGGTCGCGCTGGCCGGCGCGCTGCACAGGCCGGCTCTGATGCCGGCGCCGGCCTTCGCGCTGCGTCTGGCGTTGGGAGAAATGGCCGACGCGCTGCTGTTGTCCAGCGCCCGCGTCGTTCCGGGTCGTCTTGCCGAGGCGGGCTTCGCCTGGAAGTTCCCGCGGCTTGAAGCGGCCCTCGGGAATCTGGTGGGACGCGGGTGAAGCAACCGTCCGGCTCAGCTGCCTGGTTCCTCGTCGCGATGGCAGGGCTCTTGTCAGCCTGCGCCGCGCGGCAGCCCCGGGCGGCCTCCACCACGCCGGGCGTCGATGCTCCTCCGACACTGGTGATCGTGATCGTCGTCGACCAGCTTTCCGCCGGCAAGCTCGAGCAGATCGGTGGACAATTCCACGGCGGATTCAGGCGGCTGCTGGAAGATGGGCGCCGGTACACCCGCTGCGCGCACGCGCATGCCTGCACCGAGACCGGTCCCGGCCATGCGACGCTGCTATCCGGTCTGTTTCCGTCCCACAGTGGCATCGTTGCCAATGAATGGTACGACCGTGACGGACATCACGATGTCTACTGCGCCGGTGACGAACGGCCGGATGCCGGCCGGAACTTCGATGGAACCACGGCGGTGTCCGCGGCCCAGTTGAGAGGCGAGAATCTCGCGGACCTGATCAAGCGCTCGAATCCGGCATCGAAGATTTACACCGTGGCGGGCAAGGACCGCTCCGCGATCCTCACGGGCGGGCACCATCCCGACGGTGTTTTCTGGTACAGCCTGACCACCGGCGGATTCACTTCCAATCCCGGTCTCGCGGGCGAGCTGCCGGCCTGGGGCGGCGACTTCTGGGGGCCGGATCCCACTTCAACCGCCTTCTATGAACAGAACGTACCGCCGGAGTGGAGCTACCCGGTGAGACCGGGCTGGGGGCCCGACGACGCACCCGGGGAGAACCTCACCTACTCGCGGGTGTCACCTCATCCGTTGACACGGATCGATCCTTCGCTGGTCAAGCCTTCGGACCGGGTGTCGACGATCGCCCGCCGGGTGTTCACTTCTCCCTGGGTCGACCGGATGTCGCTGGAGATCGCGGGCCGCATCCTCCAGCATGCCGACCTCGGGACCGACGACGCCGTCGATCTGCTCGTGGTGGGACTTTCGGGCGTCGATGTCGTCGGGCACTCGTACGGCCCGGACAGCCAGGAATACCTCGACGCTCTGATCCGGATCGACGGCTGGCTGGGCGAGCTCATGGACGCGGCGGTGCCGCGAGGCCGGGTGCTGTTCGCCCTGAGCGCCGACCATGGAGTGCTGCCGCTGCCCGAAACCATCCCGGGCGCGCGACGGATCGACGACTCGAAGCTGAAGGAGCGTCTCGAGAAAGGGATCGCTTCGCGTCTGGGAAGGCAGGCCGAAGGACCCTTCGTCGAGGCGATGCTCGGCGGGGATGTCTATCTCGATCGCCGCGTCCTCACCCGGCTCGGCGTTTCCACGGAGGCGGCGGTCGAGGCGGCGCGCGCGGAGCTGATGACCTGGAGCGAAGTGGCGCATGTCTATCGGGGCTCCGAGCTGAGGGCTGCCTCGCCGGGCGATCCCTTCATGGGTCTGTATCGAAACTCGTACGACCCCGCGCGAAGCGGCGACCTCGTGATGCAGCCCTGCGAAAAATGCCTGTTCACCACGCGCTCCTACGGGACGAGCCACGGAACGCCCTATCAATACGATCGCGACGTGCCGATGATCCTGCTCGGGTCGGGAATCCCCGCGGGTGAAGACAGCGCCGAGTGCCGCAGCGTCGATCTGGCCCCGACGATCGCCTCC
This sequence comes from Patescibacteria group bacterium, assembly GCA_035646975.1. GTDB lineage: Bacteria > Acidobacteriota > Polarisedimenticolia > JACPZX01 > DASXTC01 > DASROJ01. The sequence continues at coordinate 348 of DASROJ010000381.1, read as the reverse complement.
CAGATCGGCCTGGTGTTCGACGCACCGCGCGACGGCAGGTCACTGCTCGCGGCGCGCGCTGTTGACAGGGTGGCACCCGGAAAATAGTGTAGGTCAGCCATCCTGAGCCAGGATGGAGGCGCCTCTGTCGCCAGGAGAACCGATGCACCGCAGCGTGCCGGCAGTCTCGATTTTCCGGGTCGCATGGATGCTGGCGCGGGTCACGCTGGCGGCCTGCCTGGTCGCCTGCGGCGACACCGGCCAGAAGCCACCCCCCGTGCCGGCCGACGCCATTCCGGCGGGCACGGTGCTGGGCAGCGCCAGCATCACGGGCCGCGCGACCTACAGCGGGCCCGCCATGGCTCCAGC
>DASROJ010000380.1:0-7251 GCA_035646975.1 Patescibacteria group bacterium | reverse complement strand
GTCCCAGGCTCGCCAGCCGTTCCGCGTTGCGCAGACGCCCCTCGACCCGCCGTCGTTCTTCCTGCTCCGACGCGAGCCGCCCCTGGGATTCCTCGAGCCGGGCGCTCATCCGGTTGAATTCCATCGCGAGCCTGCCGAACTCCTCTTCCCGTCTCACGGGCACCCGGGCGGTGAGGTCGCCCGCGCCGGCCTTGCGAAAGCTGCGAACCAGGTCGGCGATCGGCCGGCTCACGTACACGCGCGTCACCAGGAGGATGACCCCGGTGGTCGCCAGGATCATCACGGCGGTCAGCGCGATGACCTCGTTTCGCGAGGACCGCGCGTCCTCTTCGACGAACGATTCGAGCTGGAGGATTTCCACGGCCCCGAAGAGATCTCCGCCCGGGCGCGACAGCGGCAGGATGAAACTGACAACCGGGCGATCCTCGATCCTTCCATGGGCTTCGAGGGGCTTGCGGGTCCGCAGCACCTCGGCGAGGTCTTCCGGGTGATCGAACAGGTGGGTGGAGAGATTGGCCGACTGATAGGAGAGCTGGCCGTCGTGACCGAAGATCCTCAACCCGAGAACCCGTTCGTAGCCGGTGATCTGGTCCACGAGCTCCCGTGTGTTCTCGATCTGTCCATCCCTGACGGCGTCCTCCATCTCGAACTGGACGGTGCGCGCGATGGCGCGGCCTTCCTTGGCCAGCTCTTCCCGAAGCAGCCGGGTGCTCCGCTCCTGGTCCAGCCATCCGAAAAGCGCCATCAGGACGAGAAGCGGCGCGGCAAGAAAAATCACGAGCCTCGTGCCGATTCTCACGCGCGACTCCCGAAACCCGGTGATGGTCGGCCGGCCTGGCGCCTGTGTGGCCGGTGCAGCCGATGCTGCCGATGCTGCCGATGCCGCCGGATCCTCCCGGGATTCTAGAGCGTGCGTCCCCGCTCGCCAGTCCGCCGCCCCTGTCCGTTGTGCAACCGTTCTGCATCCCCCCAGGGGCGCCGTTCGCCCTCAGGCTGATTGATGTATCGCTCAAGTTCATGGTCCACCTGCCCGATGAGTTTCCCGCCAATGAGCGCTCCATACGCCGTTCCCAAGCACGAGGTCCTCGTCGAAGTGGCGCTTGCCGGAGGCCCTCCGATGAAGCTGAAGCTTTTTCTCAACGAGTGCGCCCAGACCCATCCCGGGTTCGAACGACCCAGCGACCTGCTCAACGGCTCGATGTGTTTTCTGCCCGCCATGGACGAACACGGCGACCTGGTGATGCTCAACCGGGATTCGCTCACCGTGGTGTCGGTGTCCGCCGAGCACGAATTCGGCATCGACACGCCGCGTCCGGAGGAGCTGGCGGCGGACGACGCCACGCGTGCCCTGGTGGCCGTGACGCTCATCGATGGCTCGACGATTCGGGGGCTGCTGACATACCTGCTGCCAGAGTCGCACCGGCGGTTGCAGGATTTCCTCAATCAGGAGGATCGGTTTCTCACGCTTCATGAGGGCAGCTCCGCAAAGCTCGTCAACAAGCTCCGCATCGCACGAGTCGAACCCATCTGACGACAGGGACATTTCATGGCGCGCATCGATCGGTTCATCAAGCCGCTTTGCCAGACGGGCGCCGAGCGTCTCATCATCGCCGCGGGAGAAACCATCATCCTGGCGGCGGGCGCTGAAAAGCGTCCGATGACCACGGAGCCCTCCACGGCGGTTCAGGTGAACCGTCTTCTCCAGGAGATCGTGCCGCCCGAGCTGGCGACCTCCATCGCGTCGGGCAGCGCGCTGGAGTTCCCCTACGTCTCGCCGCACGGGACGGTGCTGGTGACGGTCTCCGGGGGCGTCATCGCCCCGCGGGTCATGATCGAGCCGGTGACGCACGACGAGAAGGCCATCCCCGTTATCAATCTCATCGACGATGCCGCGATAATCCAGGAACAAGCCGATGTCCCCCATATCGACGAAATGTTTCGCAGGCTGGTGCAGCTCGGCTGTTCCGATCTGCACATTGCCGCCGGCAACCCTCCGCTCGTCCGAAAGGACGGTGACATCATTCCGCTCGGCCGCGGCGGACCGCTGACGGTGGATCAGGCCCACGATCTTCTCTTCGCCATCACGCCGGCGAAGTACCGCGAGGAATTCGAGAGGACCCACGACACCGACTTCTCGTACGAGATCGCCGGGCTGGCGAGGTTCCGGTGCAACCTGTTCCTGGACCGGATGGGAATGGGGGGGGTCTTCCGCGTGATTCCCACGAAGATTCCTTCCGCCGAGGACCTGGGGCTGTCCAAGCCGATACTGGACCTCTGCCATCTCAACAAGGGGCTGATCGTCGTCACCGGTCCGACCGGCTCCGGCAAGTCCACCACGCTTGCCGCGATGATCGACTACGTCAACCGGAACCTCAACGCGCACATGATCACGATCGAAGACCCCATCGAGTTCGTCCACCAGAACCGCAAGTGCCTCATCAACCAGCGGGAGATCGACACTCACACGGCCGGCTTCAGGCAGGCGCTGCGCGCGGCGCTGCGCGAGGACCCCGACATCGTGCTCGTGGGCGAGATGAGGGACCTCGAGACCGTGGCCATCGCCATCGAGACGGCCGAGACGGGCCACCTGGTCTTCGGCACGCTGCACACCAACACGGCCCCCTCCACGGTGGACCGGATCATCGACCAGTTTCCCACCGATCGGCAGGCGCAGATCCGCACGATGCTGTCGGAATCGCTCAAAGGGGTCATCGCCCAGACGCTGTGCAAGAAGAAGGGAGGCGGCCGGGTGGCGGCGCAGGAAGTGCTCATCGTCAACTCGGCGGTGAGCAACCTTATCCGCGAAGGCAAGACCTTCCAGATCCAGTCGATCATGCAGACCGGCAAGGGGATCGGAATGGTTTGCATGAACGACGCCCTGTTCGACCTGGTGCGGCGTGGTCTTGTCGAGCCGGAAGAGGCCTGCGCCAAGTCGATCGCCAAGGCCGACTTCAAGACGCTGCTGACCCGCGGCGGCGTCAAGATGGACGCCGCCTGAACTGTTCGACCACTCCCCTTTCCTTGACAACAATCCACCACGCGCCTAGATTGCGTACTGTCCTAGTTCGCTAGGACAGTAGGACAGTAAGACAGCAGGCCAGCGGGGACCCCGTGCTGCACGCCGCGGGCGTCCCGGAGGCGTTCATGGAGCTGAGACTCGACCCGGCCAGCGCGGTTCCGATCTACGCGCAGATCGTCGAGCAGGTCAGATCGCTGGTGGCCTCACGCGCATTGAGGCCGGGCGACCAGCTCCCCTCCGTGCGCGACCTCGCCGCCTCGATCCGCGTGAACCGCAACACCGCCGCCAAGGCCTACCAGCTTCTCGAAGCCGAAGGCGTCATCGAGACCCGGCAAGGGCACGGCTGCTTCATCGCCAACGCGGTGACCCGCTGGTCGCGCGAGGAGCGAGGCCGCCGTGTCGAGCAGAGCCTCGACCGGGCTCTCGTGGAGGCGTATCACCTGGAAATTCCGTTCGAGGAGCTTCCCGCCATCCTCGAACGTCGCGTCAGGAATTTCTTCCGCCGTCAGCAGACGCCGGCACGCAAGAGCTGAAGGGAGACCCGAGCATGCAGCGATCGGCCATCGTCATCGAGCACTTCACCAAACGCTACGGCGCCAGAGAGGTGGTGCATGATCTTTCTCTCGACGTGCCGGCCGGGTCGATCTTCGGCCTGCTGGGTCAGAACGGCGCCGGCAAGTCCACCACCATCAAGACACTGCTCAATCTGCTGCAACCCACGTCCGGCCGCCTCGAGGTTCTGGGCTTCGATTGCAGCTCTCAGTCGATCGCGGTGAGGCAGCGTGTCGGATACCTGCCGGAGGAGCCTGCCTACTATTCCTGGATGACCGTGGACGAGATCGTCTCGTTCAACGCGGCGTTTTACGAGAAGTGGGACACCGCGCTGGCCGAAAGACTGCTCGCGCAGCTCGAGCTGCCACGGGACCGCAGGATGAGACAGCTGTCGCGCGGAATGCAGGCGAAGGTCGGCCTCGTCATGGCCCTGGCTCCCCGCCCCGAGGTGCTCGTCCTGGACGACCCCACATCGGGGCTCGACCCGGTGGTGCGGAGGGAGTTCCTCGAAGCGATGATCGCGAACGTCCAGGCGGAGGGGGGCACCGTGTTCTTTTCCACCCACATGCTCAACGAGATGGAGCGGGTGGCCGACGAGGTGGCGATCCTGCACGAAGGCAGGCTTCGGGTGCGGGCGTCGCTCGAGCAGCTCAAGGCCGGCACCCGCAAGCTGCGGGCGGTCTACCCCGAGAGGGTTCCCGACAGCTTCCCGATTCCCGACCTTCTTCGCGTGGAGCGCAACTCGCACCAGGTGCTGCTCACCGTGACCGCGTTCGACCCGGCGATGCCTTCGGCGCTTCGCGATGCCGGGGCCGAATCCGTCGAGGTGATCGACCTCTCGCTCGAGGAGATTTTCGTCGAGACCGTGAAAGGAGACCGCTCATGAGCAGACACGCGACGGTGACGTTAATCCGCGCGCTGGCCTGGAAGGAGTGGCGCGAGCAACGCGCCCTGGTGGTGACGGGAGTCGCGCTGGCGATACTGATCCCCCTGCTCCTGATGGTCGGAGAGGCAGCAGCAGGCCGCCCGCTCGACATGGCCACGCTTGCCGGCATCCTGCCGGGCATTTACATCCTCATGTTGTGGCCGTTGCTGTCCGTGGCCGCCGGCGCGGCCGCGATTGCCAACGAGATACAGGACGGCACGCTTGGGTATCTTCTATCCAGACCTGCCTCGCGGCTCCGTGTCTGGGCCGTCAAGGTCGTCATGGCCTTCTTTTCGGGTCTGGTGATCCTGGCCGGATCGCTGGCCATCGCCTGGCTCTTCGGCCTGCTGGCCGGAACCGCCGCGTTCAGCGAAGCGACGCTCGGCAGCACGCCGCTGTCAGGGTTCCTCATCATCCCGGCCACACTGCTGCTGTTCGCCACGTCGGTGTTCTTTTCGACGTTTCTCACACGCGCTATGACTGCCGCTGCCGCCGGGCTGGCCGCATCACTCCTGATCCTGGCGGGGTTCTTTCTGCTCTGGTCGCGTCTCGAGATCTATCCCCGCCTCGAGCCGGAATGGATGGCGCTCGAGATCTTCCTGGCGGCAGGCCTTCTGCTGCTGGCGTCGCTGTACCTCTTCTGGCGCGGGGAGCTGCTGCGAGGCAGCGGAATGCGCCGACTGGTTCCCATGGCGTCCGCGATGACCGTTGGCCTGCTGGGACTGGTCACCGTGCCGCTGGTCCTTGCGCACGGCCGTCTCACGCCTTCGTCGGCGGAGATCATTCAGATGGATTCGAGCCCATCGGGGGATGCCCTCGTCGTGACCGTCACGGCCAAGGATCGCGCCATTCCCCGGATCTGGCTGGTTCACAGCGATGGCTCGGGCATCGAACCGGTCACCGGCAGTCTCACGTTCGGGCCGACGATGTCCCCCGATGGCAGATGGATTGCCTACTTTTCGAGACGCGGAGCGTTCGGTCTGAGCCGGGAATTCCCCGAACGGGAGCTGAGAGCCATCCGCGTGGATGGAAGCGACGATCATCATCTGGCCACGCTGGCCTCCTACACCGAATCGGACAGAACCCGGGCCAGCATCGCGTTCAGCCCCGACGGCACGCGAGTGGCCGCCATCGGCACGGATAAACTCCTCATCGCCCCGCTGAGCGGGGGTGCGGGCCAGACCACGAATCTGGCGCAGACGCCGTTGCAGCAGGGCTCGATTGCGGGATGGAGCGCGGATGGGACGGAAGTCATCGTCCTTTCTGACGGTGGTCGATCGGCCAAGGACGGCTCCTCGATGCTCGCGGCGGTCGACGCCGCCACCGGCAGGATACGCCCGCTCTATCGATCCCCCGAGAAGACCCTCATCTGGCTGCCACACAGGCGACGCGCCGGATGGACTCGAGTGCCGATCGTCGTGAACGGCAGTCTTCTGCTGGTCGACGTCGCCACCGGCAATACCGAGACACTCGACGGCAAGACCGCCTACTGGTCCCCCAGGATCTCCGACGAGGGTGACGAGCTTGTCTACGCCTTGAGCCATCGCGTGGCGCGCGCCCCCGGCGAGTCGGAGATCCGTCTGCGCAATCTTGCCGATGGCACCGATCGAGCGCTGGCGACCGTGTCCGGCATGGCAGGCGACATCATGCGGTCACCTTCTGGTGGGTCCTGGATCGTCAATCGCTACGTGGATGCGAAGCCGATCCCGAGCGTCTCGATCAGTCATGATGGTCAGACAAAGGAGCTGCCGCCGGGCTGGGTCGGCATTGGCTGGTATGGACGCGAGCAGGTCCTGCTGGCATCCGTGGGCGACGGTTCATCGCTCGCGGCGCTCAACGCCACTTCGGGTGAACTGCGCCGGCTCTTCCCCTGATCGCCGGCCTTTCTGCCGGGCGACGACGTCACGGTCTGGAAAGTCGGATGACCTGGAAGATACCGTGATTCTCCGCGGTATTCGTCGCGAACAGGATCTCCGCCCGCCCATCGCCGTCGAGATCGACGGGCCGCGGCGCGTTGCGCGGGCTGATCTGGACACGCGCCTCCCCGGTGTTGTTGCCGCCGCCGAGCTGGATGTCGATGTCGTCGTCATCGCCCCGGCCGCCGGCCGACTGCGGCGCCTCGACCGACCAGGCCGGTGTCTTCTCCACGACCGACTTGCCATCGCGCGACGCGGCCGACCCGCGATAGACGAGCATCCGATCTTTTGCGAGCAGCATCAGGTCGGCGGCTCCGTCACCGTCGAGGTCCCGCCCGAAACCCACCATCGAACGCCGGCCCTCCTTCACCTCGATCTCGGTGGTCGCGGCCGAGCGTCTGAACGAGTTTTCCTCCTGCTGAAGATACGTATCCAGAACGACGTACGCGGTCTTGAGACCCTTCCAGTAACCGACCACGAGGTCCTGTCTGCCGTCATGATCGACATCGACCGCCATCAGCGTCCCCTGCTGCCAGATGTTCAGATGGGATTCCACCTCGAGCGCCGGCTTCGTCCCAGTGCGGCTGCGGTCCTCCTGGTCCAGGAAATAGAGGCGCAGCAGTTTTTCGCCGAACAGGCTGAGCTTGTCGGAGGGGCGCGTCAGCACCGCGAGCGCGGGCCTTCCATCCAGGATCAGGTAGGCGCTGTCCATCACCGACTCGGCGCCCGGCAGGAGCGACCAGCTTTCGACACGACGCGTCTTCTCCGGCGCCATCGGCTCCAGCAGGATGCTGCGCAATCTCTCGCGCCCGACCCTGTCGGGCCCCGAGGCGAAGAGC
>DASROJ010000379.1:0-7414 GCA_035646975.1 Patescibacteria group bacterium | reverse complement strand
GTGAAGCTCAGGTCATCCAGCCAACGGGGCGCCCGGCGCGAGGGGCTCACCGTGCGCTCCCGCCCTTATTACGTCGACCAGCGCGCGGAAGACCGGAAGGACCGTCTCGTGACCTCGGCCTTGCGCGCGCCACCGCTCTTCCACGACCTCCCGCTGACACTGGAGGCGTTTGCCCTGGCGCCCGCGCGCGCTGGCGGCTCGGACAGGGTCGGCCGCAGGGTGCTCATCAAGACAACGGTCCCGCTGGCTTCGTTGCCGCTGCTGCCCACGGGTGATCGCTGGGTCGAGGGACGCGTCGCGCTTCGGGGCGAGGTGCTGGACAAGGAGGCAAAGCAGGTCTGCGCGTTCGACCACGAGCTGCCGCTGCGCATTCCACGAGAGGAAGTCGCCATCTCTCGTTTGATTTACGAGACCGGCTGCGTGCTGGAACCGGGCGCCTATACGCTTTCGATGATCGCGATGGATCCCGTCACGCTCGAGATCGGCGCGCGGCTGGCGCCACTGCTGGTCCTGAAGCCGGACACTTCCGCCGGAGCCTATCTCTCCGAGTTCTACCTTTGGACCCGGGAGCCGGGCACGGTGCTGGTCACGTCCGGGCTCGGGACGATAGGCGTCGGAGACAGCGTCATGACGAGAGGCCTTGTTCCCCGGCCGGAGCGCAGGATGGATGGCAGACAGGACGCGGCACTCAGCTTCGTATTGTGTCTTCCCCGCGGCGGCGGGCCGCAGGTCGGCAGCCCGCTGCGCGTCACGCGCACGCTGCTCGGGCAGGGCGGCGCGAGCGTCGCCGAGTTCCAGGACCTGCTCATCGGAGAGGACCCTGACGCCGAGACCGGCTGCTACCAGGTTTCCACGACCATCCCCGCCGGCACGCTGGGTGACGGGGTCTACACCTTCAGCGTCGGCGTCAACGGCGCGACGCTGAAACACTCCATCTCCCGTAACGTGGCCCTGGCCGTGGATTGACGGCATGCTGGATCGTTCCGCGCTGTGCTACGATTCCATTCCCGGCAGATCGTGAGGGCCAAGCCATGCGCATCTCGAGGCCATTCCTGATCGGCGCGATTTTCGCCGCGATGATTTTCCCGTCCAGCCCGACCGGAGCGCCGCAGGAACCGACGCGCCTCAGCGGGGCCGAGCACGTGCAGGTCGGTCTGGTGCTGATCGATGTCGTGGTCCGGGATCGGAAGGACCGGCCCGTGGCCGGTCTGACGCGCAACGATTTCCAGCTCCTGGTGGATCGGCTTCCGGCAGCGGCCGTCGACATCGAGAGCTTCGAGGAGGTCTGTCCGGCGCAGCCACAACCGTCCGCCTCCACCGCCACGCTGGCCTCCGCGGCGCCCGATTCACCGGGGTTACCAGCGACGCCGGCGGCAACGGCGGCACCGGCCGCGGGGCAGCCCCCTCGGCAGCCCGCCCCCGGCCCGGTTTCGTCCGAGGCACGCTACATCGTGCTGTATCTCGACTTTTCGCAGCTCTCGCTGGGAGGCCGACGGCAGGCTCTGAAATCGGCGCGCGATCATATCGCGACCCGCGTCGGCCCGAACGACCGCGTGATGATCCTCGCGTTCATGAAGAGCCTGCGTCTGGTCCAGGATTTCACGTCGGATCCCTCCGTGCTCGCCAGCCGAATCGTCGAGATGCTGGCCAACGGCAGCACGCTGGACAGCGACGTGCTCGAGGAGGGCCAGAACCTGTGCGAGGTGGCGCGCAAAGGGTGCGACGCGAGCGGCGCCACATGCACGGCCCGCCAGTCGATCGCGGCCACTTTTGCGGCGCGCGAGGAAATGCGCGCACGAAAGAGCCTGCATGCCATCGAGGCCCTCATGCCTTCGCTTGGTCGAATCAAGGGACGCAAGGCCCTCGTCCTTTTCACCGATGTGCTGCGCGACGAACCGGGCGTGGAGTACGTCGTGATGGCCCGGACGACGCCGCAGGAGGTGGGCATCAACCTCCAGCCGGAGCTGCTGCGTCTCACCCAGCTGGCCAACGCCTCCGGGGTCTCGATCTACACGGTCCACGCAAGCGGGCTCGATGACCCCGACATCTCCAGTTTTCGCGATTGCGGGGCCAACTCCCTGAGCAGCGCGGCGCAGACCGGCACCCACGGTGAGACCTACGAGGCGGCACGCACCGGCGTGGACTCCGCCCTGGCGATCCAGACCACCATGGCCACCGAGACGGGGGGCCACGCGCAGCAACGCAGCAACGACGTCGGCGCGATCCTCGACACGGCTCAGCAGGATCTGTCCTGCTACTACCTGATCGGCTACCGTTACCAGGAGCGGGGAGACAATCAGAGACACAGCATTCTGGTGAAGCTCAATCCCGGCATCAATGGAGACCAGCGGCGCGGGCTGACCCTGCGTTATCGCCCCTACTACACCGACATTTCTCCGGTCGATCGGCGAAACGGGCTGGTGAGATCGGCGCTGGAAGCCCCCGATCTCTACCACACGATTCCCCTCGCGACGGAGGCCTTTGCGCTTGCACCGGAGAAAACGAAGCGCCGTGTCCTGATCAAGACGACGGTCCCGCTCGACGCCCTCTCGATGGTCCCGAGCGGCCCGGCCTCGATGGAGGGACGTCTGTTCGTGCGCGCGGAGGTGACCGGGTCGAGGGGCGGCGGCCCCGCCGACTGCAGCTTCGAGCAGGAAATCCCGCTCAAGGTCTCGCGCGGATCGGATGCGGCCAAGCGGCTGGTGTTCGAGACCGGATGCCTGCTCGATCCCGGCAGCTACGACCTGGCGCTTGCGATCTACGACCCGACGACGCAGGAAGTCGGCGCCCGACGCTCGTCGCTCGCCGTGCAGGCAGCCAACGTCGAGAACCAGGCTTACGTCAGCGACGTGGCGCTTTGGACCCGGGACCGCGGTTCCCTGGTGGTGTCGGCCGGCGCCGAGAAGATCGGCATGAAGAACAGCTCGAGCGTGAATTCATTCGTTCCCAGCTCGGAGCGCCGTCTTGCCGGATCGCAGGAGGCGCTGATGAGCTTTTTTCTCTGCCCGGCGGCCGGCGCGCGCCCCGCTGCCGACACGCCGATCCGCGTGCACCGCACATTGCTGGGTGAGGGGGATGCGGCCGTGGCCAGCTTCCGGGACCTGACGATCGCGGAGCCGCCCGACGCCGACACTGGCTGCTATCAGATCCTCAACTCGATTCCCGCCAACACGCTGGGTGACGGGGTCTACCGGTTCACGATCCAGTTCATGGGTCCTGCCATCGGCGCGCCCATCACCCGCGAGGCCGACCTGCTGGTCAATTGACAGGGTGCGCCTGCCCGCGTGATACCCTGAGGGCTGCGAGGTGCGCGGTTGGCAGCACTGGGTACTCGTGACGCGATGGTTGGCTGCGGTCTTGCCGCGATCCTTCTGACGGGAGTTGCCATGATGACGACGCCTCCGGGTGGCCGCAACAGGCTGGCCGGCACGACGAGTCCCTACCTGCTGCAGCACGCGGACAACCCCGTGAACTGGTATCCCTGGGGCCCCGAGGCGCTCGAAGCCTCACGGCGCGAGAACAAACCGATCTTCCTTTCCATCGGCTACTCCGCCTGTCACTGGTGCCATGTGATGGAGGCGGAATCCTTCGAAGACCCGAACACCGCCGCGGTGATGAACAGGTATTTCATCAGCATCAAGGTCGATCGCGAGGAGCGCCCCGACCTCGACGACATCTATATGACCGCTGTCCAGATGCTGACCGGCAGCGGCGGCTGGCCGATGTCGGTCTGGCTCACGCCCGGGCTCAAGCCTTTCTATGGCGGGACCTACTTCCCGAAGGACAGCCGTTACGGCCGCCCCTCCTTCACGCAGGTGCTGACGAGTCTGGGAGAGGCCTGGATGAAGGATCACGACTCCCTGGTCGCCCAGGCAGACAAGATCCACGAAGCGATGACGCAATACATGTCGGGCCGGCGCACGCCGCCGGGCGGCGGCAAGCTCGGAGACGATCTGATCAGCAGCGCCATCGGGGAGATGTCGGCGAATTTCGATCACACCTACGGGGGCTTCGGCAGCGCGCCCAAGTTTCCGCCGCACCGCGCCCTGTCGCTGATGCTGTCACGCTACCGGCGGACGCAGGACAGGAATCTGCTGAAGATGGCCACCCTCACCTTCGACCGCATGGCGCAGGGCGGCATGTACGATCAGATCGGCGGTGGCTTCCATCGCTATTCCACCGACCCGAAGTGGCTGGTCCCCCACTTCGAGAAGATGCTCTACGACAATGCGCTGATGGCCGACGCCTACATCGACGCCTGGCAGACCACGGGCAGCGACCTGTACCAGAGGACCGCCCGCGAGATTCTGGACTGGGTGCTGCGCGAGATGACCGACCCGGACGGCCCTTTCTACTCGACGCTCGATGCCGACAGCGAAGGAGCCGAGGGGAAATTCTACGTGTGGCATCCCCAGGAGGTCACGACGCTGCTGGGTGAAGCCGAAGGGGCGCTGACCAACGAATACTACGGCATCACGCCGCGCGGCAACTTCGAAGGCGGCACGAGCATTCCTCACGTGGAGACCCCGCCGGAGGCGTTTTCATCCGGCAAGGGGATCCCGCTTGCCGCTTTCATGAAACGGCTCGATGCCTCACGCGCAAAGCTGCTCGAGGCGCGCAACCGCAGGGTCCGTCCGCATCTGGATGACAAGATCCTCACCGCCTGGAACGGCCTGATGATCGAGAGCTTCGCGCGCGGCGCCATGGCGTTCGACACGCCGCGGTATCTCGACGCGGCGGTGAAGGCCGCCGATTTCCTGTTGAGAAAGCTCCGCGGCTCCGACGGCCTGATGCGCGTGTCGTACCGGAAGGGACAGGTCAACAGCGAAGGCTTTCTCGACGACCAGGCGTTCTTCATCCGGGGACTCCTGGCGCTGCACGAAGCCACCGGCGAACCCCGCTGGCTGAAGGAGGCCCAGTCGCTCGTGAAGAGCACCGATGCGAGCTTCCGGGACCCGGCGGATGGCGGCTATTTCTTCACACCACCGAACCGGCAGGATCTGATCGTGCGCGCCAGGAATCCCACCGATGGCGCCATCCCGTCGGGCAACTCGGTGATGGCGGCCTCGCTGCTGGGGCTGCACCGCGCCACCGGCGATGCGGCGTATCGCAAGCAGGCCGAGGAGATACTCACGGCCTTTCGCGGCGCGATGGACTCCATGCCGGCTGCCTTCTACAACATGCTCGGCGCGCTGGACGATTATGTCTCGAGCGGCCCCGTCGCCCGCTCAACACAGAGTGTCGTCACGGTCACGGCCCGGGCCGGCGCCGCTCAGGCGATGGCCGGCGGCGAAACGACACTCGAGATCCAGGTCGACATCAAGCCCGGCTGGCACATCAACAGCGCGACGCCGACCCTCGATTATTTGATCCCGACCTCGGTGTCGCTTCCGGCCGGCGCCGACTTCTCGCTCGTCCGGATCGACTACCCGGAAGGGCGGACGGTCAAGCTCGGCTTCGCCGGAAAGCCGGTTTCGGTCTACGAGGGCGCCCGGTCGATCCGGGTGACACTGCGGCTGGCGGCGGAGACGCGTCCCGGCCCGCTGAAGGCCGCCGGTTCCGTGACGTTCCAGGCCTGCAACGACGAGTCGTGCCTGGCTCCGATCCAGAAGAGCTTCGAGGTCGATCTCCAGGTCGCCGCGCCGCCGCCTCGCGGCTAGCAGCCTGTCCGAGTCTCTCGCGCGGGGGGGAAAGCAACCGGCGCCGGCTCTACTGGACGGACTGTTCCTGTCTGGGTTTGCCGGTGCCGCGGCCGCCGGAGGGACTGCCCGGTGGCCGGTTCGCCGAGGCTCCACTGAAATAGCCGACCATCGCGGTGGCGGCCCTGGCCGCCTCGAGACGCGTCACGGAGCCACCGGGATCGAATACCGGGCCGGCCGGGGTGTTCTTCACACGGAGGATGCCGAGCTGCAGCGTCAAGGCGACATAGCCTTTGCTTGCGGCGGGCAGGGAGGCTTCGTCCACCAATCCCAGCGTTTCGCCGGCTCGCGCATCGGCCGCGCCCCGCAGACCGAGCGCCTTGATCGCCGCCATGGCCAGATCCAGACGCTCGATGTCATTGCTCGCGCCGAACAGGGCTGCCTTCTTCGGCGCGATCAGCTGTCCGCGCCGCGCCTGCGGGTTGGCGAGACTCTCCACGAACGGAAACGACGCATCGGAGAGGGGGACATCGGTGAAGGTCGCGCTGGCCGGGATGGTCTGGGGAACCTGCCCCGCCATGGCCACGAGCCGAGCCGCCTCCCCGCGCGACAGCTTGCCGTCGGAGCAGAAGCAGTTGTTCCTGCCCGTGATGGCCAGCGATGTCAGAGCCACGGTCGCGCTGCGCCGGTCGGCAGGGGTCATCTGCGCGATGTCGGGATAGGCGTCGAACACGGCCTGGACCGTCTCGAACCTTCCCGTGAAGACCTGGTCGACGGGCGAAGGTGTGCGGAATGAAACGACGGCCGTGGCCCGCGTGGCGACCGGCCGGTACACCGTCACTCCTTCGTTGGAGCCGAACAGACCGGCCGCGTTGAACGAAGCCGACTGATCCATCTGCGCGCCTCCCCAGTCGTAAAGCTGCAGGTCGAGGTCGGCCGGCGACGGGAATGGTCCCCACGCGATACCCAGCTGGGCGACCAGGCTCGACGAGCCCAGCTCGATCGGCAGGATCGCCTGGGCGGCGGCCGGCACCGTCCCTGTCAACGTCACGGCCGGGTCGAACAGGTAGCGCCATGCCCGCTGGTCGAGAAGGTCGGGGATGAACGAGCCAAACCCTCGCGAGGCGTCGAGCGCCAGGGCCAGCGCCGCCCAGGCGTCGAGATAGCCGGCGCCGGCTTCGGAGCGGTCCCGGCTCATCATCGGAGTGGCCGTCTGCTGCAGTATCCGCTTGATCTGCCCGGGTGACAGCGTCGGGTTGGCCTGCAGCATCAGTGCCGCGACGCCGGCGACGTGCGGCGCTGCGAACGAGGTTCCGCTGGCCGCCGAATAGGTCGCCGCGTAAGCCGGGGGCACCGTCGCCCCGCCGGTCGGATTGTCCACCCCCGAGACACCGAACACTCCCTGGAGGCTGATCGAGCTGGTCGACACGATCGCCTCGCCCGGAGCCGTCAACGTCGGATGGTAGAGACCTTCGTCGAAGATGCCGCGCGAGGAGAAGCGCGACAGACGCCCGGTCTTGTCCCCCGAAGCCACGCCGATGACCCAGGGGGCCACCGCGTAGGGGCTCAGCGTGTCGGGGGCCGGGCCGTAGTTGCCTGCCGCGAACACCACCGAGATGCCGTTGTCGTACAGGGCCCGTGTCGCGATGTTCACCGGGTCGTCCGGGTCGAACGGACCCGTCGTCGCGAACGAACAATTGGCAATCCGTATGCCGTACCGTAGGGCGTTGGACAGCAGGTAGTCGAACCCTTCCAGCACGTTGACGATGTAGACG
>DASROJ010000378.1:0-12543 GCA_035646975.1 Patescibacteria group bacterium | reverse complement strand
CAGCACAACCATCACGGTCTGCGCCGGCCCGCCGCGAGACGATGGTCGCAGACGCCGCGCTCGCGGTGGAGTCGTCGGCGCGGGAGCGTCCGCGGCGAGGCCGTCCATGATGGCGCGGGTAGACGCGCGGGCAGACGCGCGGGCAGATGCGCGGGCGCCGACACTCACCGGTCGAGGAACCGCAGGTCGCTCACGGTGAGCGTGATCGCGCCGAAATCCTCCTCCACCCTGCCTCGCAGCACGTACGGTCGCGTGTAGCTCAGCATGTGGCAGAACCTGCGGTACGCCTCCGGGAACAACGTCGCCTCGTAAATCGCCGTGGTGTCCTCGAACGAGACGAACTCCATCGGCTCGTCGTCCTTCGTGCTGACCACCTTGCCCGTCACGAGCCACCCGATGGTCGTCACCGCGCGCCCGACATGCCCATGCAGATCCGATGCGGCGACATGCTTCAATCTCTCGAGCCGTTTGCCGTACAGCGTGAGCGGGTGGCGGCTGATGAGGAACCCCAGGGTCTCCACCTCGTGACGCAGGACCGTGTCGGCGTCGTAGGCCGGCGCCGCCGGCTCCGCCCGGCCGCGTTGTCCGATCGCCACGCCCTGTTCGAACAGACCCGCCTGGCGCGTCACGGGACCACCGCGCGAGGCCTTCACCCCGCGCTCCGCGTCCCATCTCACCCATCGCCACATCAATTCCGGCCGCGAGCGCCCGGACGCAATCGAGTCGAACGCCCCGGCCTTGATGAGCAGACGCACGTGGGACGGATCGATCGCGACACGCCCCGTAAAATCCTCCAGCGACCGGAACGGCCCGCTCGCCTCGCGCGCGAGGGCGATCGCCTCCATCGCCTCCACGGGCAGTCCGCGCACCTGCATCAGGCCCACCCGGACGCGCCGGCTGATCCCGGAGTACGGGATGGCGCTCTCGTTGACATCGGGCGGCAGGACCTCGAGCCCCATCCTCCGGCATTCGGAAATGTAGGCGAACGTCGAGTAATACCCGCCCTGGTTCGAGATCACGGCCGCCATGAACTCCGCCGGATAGTGCGCCTTGAGATAGGCCGACTTGAACGACACCAGGGCGTAGGAGGCCGAATGCGGCTTGCAGAACGAGTAGCCGGCGAACGACAGGATCATCTCCCACACCTGCTCGATGACGTCGCGCGTGAAGGCGCGCGCAAGCGCCCCTTCGAAGAATCGCATCCTGTAGTCCTCGAGCTTTTTCTTCTTGTGTTTCTTCGACAGAACCTTGCGCAGATCGTCGGCGGAGGCCACGTCGAACCCGGCCATGGCGATGGCGATCTTCGCCACGTCCTCCTGGTAGACCATGATGCCGTGGGTCTCCGCCATCAGGTCCTCCATGATCGGGTGGATCGCGCGGTACGGCTCTCCCCTGAGCCGGCGGACGTACTCGCGGATGTACCGGTTGGCCGCCGGGCGGATGATGCTCGAGTGGATGACGAGATGCTCGAAGTCTCCCGTGCCGGTCTTGTGCTGGAGCTGGCGCATCGCCGGCGATTCGACGTAGAACACGCCCACCGTGTCGCCGTGCCGGATGAGATCCTGCGCGCGCAGGTCGTCGAGCGGATTGAAACGCTCCCACGGGATCTCCACGCCGTAATTCTTCTTCACGGCAGCCAGCGCGTCGCGGATCACGGCGATCGACCGGTTGCCCAGCAGATCGATCTTCACGAGACCCGAGTCTTCCGTGGCGTCCTTCTCCCATTGCAGGATGTTGACCCCCTTGGCCGCCGGCTCCACCGGCACATAGTTCGTCAGGGAGTCGGGCACGATCACCACGCCGCCGCAATGGACCGACAGGTGCCGCGGGTGCCCCTCCAGCCGCGTGGCCCAGGCCAGGATCTCGGGCCACGGCTCGCGCAGGCGAAGGTCCGAAAAGAGCGGATGCGAGCGGGTCATCTGCTCGGCCGGCGCGGTCTGCCAGGTGTGCGCCAGACGTCCCGTCACCGAGCGGATCTCGTCTTCCGGCAGGCCGTACACCTTGGCCACCTCGCGCACCGCCGCGCGCCCCCGGAAACAGAGATGGTTCGACACCATGGCCGCCCTCGCGGCGCCGTATTTCGCGAAGACGTACTCCAGGACGCCATCGCGTTCGTCCCATGCGAAGTCGACATCGATGTCGGGGGGATCGACGCGTCCTTCGTTGAGAAACCGCTCGAAGAAGAGATCGTAACGAACCGGGTCGACGTGCGTGATGCCGAGGCTGTACGACACGATGCTGGCCGCCGCGGAGCCGCGCCCGCAGGTGCGCGGAGACTGCTTCACGATATCCTCCACCACCAGGAAATAATCGGCGAACCCTTTTCCGTGGATGATCGCCAGCTCGTGGTCGAGCCGGCTCGCCACCGCCTGTGAAATGTGGCCGTAGCGCCGCTTCGCCCCCTCGAAGCAGCGCCGCTTGAGCAACTCGAAGGCGGCGTCGCGCGAAAGGCCTTCATAGGATGGAAAGATGGTGCGTCCCCACGGCGGATCCGTCATCGCGCATTCCGACGCGATGGAGATGGTCGTCTCGAGAACCTCGGGGCAGTCGGGAAAGGAGCGCAGCAGGACATCACGCGGCATCATCCAGGCAGACGGCGGCACGCAGGCATCGTCGGGCAGACGGCTCAGCTTGGTGTTCAGATCGATGGCGCGCAGCAGCCGGTGCATCGCATGCCCGGCCGCGTCGACGAAGAAGATCCCGGGCGCCGCCACCGCGGGGATGCCGGCGCGGCGCGCGAGGTCGAGCGCCGCACGATGGGGGGTGTCGGGCGACAGCGCCACCGCCAGGCGCGCCGTTCCCGAGCAGCGTGCGATTTCCTTCATCAGCCCGAGGTCGGAAGAAATGACCCAGAGTCCCTCTCGATCCTCGAGCAGCAGATCGCGCAGCGAGAACCCGGCGGGCGCTCTGCTGTAATCGCCGCGATGGGTTTCGGTGACGATGCGGCACAGCCTGCCATAGCCGCGCGCGCTGGCGGCCAGCAGCAGCGCCCGCGGCCCTGATGGCGTCACGATGTCGGCGCCCAGCAGCGGCGTCAGCCCGACCTCGCGGGCCGCCTCCCAGAACGGCAGCGCGCCATACAGGGCGTTGACGTCGGTCAGCGCCAGCGTCCTGGCCCCCATACGCGCGGCGGCCACGCACATCGATTCGACCGAATCCACCCCACGCATCAGGCTGTGCCACGAGTGGCAGGCCAGCGGCGCGTAGGCGCCGTCACGCGGCATCGTCCACCCTGGCGACGTTCGTCTTCGCGGCGTCCGCGCTCCCGTCGGTGCGTGGCGCCGCGGCCATCCGGCCGAACAGTATCGCTCTTTCGCCGAAACGTCCCCGTATCCGATCGAGCGCCTCGATCAACGGCCGCTCCCGCCCGCCGTCGTCGTCGAACAGTTCCAGCTGTCCGGCTGCCGGCGCCAGCTTCGTGAACCGGAGGCGAAGGTAACGCACCCGGCCGCGGCGCCCCACGACCTGTTCGAACAACGGCCGCACACGCGCGTGCAGCGTGAGATCGCGCAGCGCCGGCGGCGACAGCTTCACCAGCCGCGTGGTGGTGACACCATCCGAATAGCGCGCCGTCAGGGCCGCCTCGCCGGCCGGCAGACCCAGCCGGCGAAGCCGCGCGCCGCACCGCTCCACAAGCCCGAACAGCACGGCAAGCAGCCTCGCGTCGTCGTTGCTGTCCTCGGGCAGTGTCTCGTCGGCTTCCACCGAAAGCGACCGCTCCGGCGGGCGCACGGGCGAGTCGTCGATGCCGCGCGCCTGCCGGTAGAGCGTCAGCCCCTTGCCGCCGAAGGCAAGATTCAGATGAGGCAGATCGATGGAAACGAGATCCTTCACCTTGCGGATGTTGAGCTCGTCGAGAAGACGCCCTTCGGTGCGCGGGTCCACGGCGGGCAGGTGACGCACCGCCAGCGGCGACAGGAACCCGGCCTCCTGTCCCGACAGCACGTCGAGCAGCGCCACCGGTTGCAACAGCCGCGCGGCCACGCTGCTCACGAGCTTGTTCGCGCCCAGACCGGCGTTGGAGCCGAGCCTCAAACGCCGCTCGATCTCCCGCTGGATCTTTCTGGCCGCGTCGAGCGTGGGTCCGAGCAGCCGGCCCGTGCCCGTCATGTCCGCGAACAGCCGCCCGCCACGAGCCGCCTCGACCACCGGAGAGAACCCCGCGAGGATCCCGGCCAGCGCCCGGTCGGCCTTCTCGAACAGAACCGGGTCGGGCGGCAGCACCAGCGCGCGGCGGCTCCAGCGCAGCGCTTCGGCCAGCGTCATGCCGGGGCGCGCCCCTTCCTGCCGCGCCTCGCCGGACACCGACAGCACCATGGCCCGCGGCCCGCGCCCGGCCGCGACGATCAGCGGGCGCTTTTTCAGGGAAGGATCCTTCACCTGATAGACCGCCACGGGAAAAGAGGCGACCCGGAGATGGAGGATCTGCCGTTCCATGGTGGCTGCCTGCGTTGTATGGGGGCGAAGAGTCGAGCGGAAGGTTAAGCGAAAATCAAGCGAAAGTCAAGCCACCTGCAGGAGGAAAGACCAGAACCTCGGCAGAGGGTCAGAACCGCGACAGGGAGCTGCCCTGACTGTTGGCCACCCAGATGGCCAGGCCATCGAAGGCGATCCCCTGCGGCTGGTTCCCGGTCGTGAAGGTTCCGAGGATGGCCCCATCGCTCGGGCGGAGCTTGAGGACGTTGTTGTTCTGCGTGTTGGTGACCCAGATCGCCACGCCGTCGAAGGCGACCCCGAACGGCTGGCCGCCCAGCGAAAAGGTACCCAGCTCGGCGCCATCGCTGTCACGCAGCTTGGTCACGCTGCCGCCGTCGAAGTTGGCCACCCAGATGTTCGATCCGTCGAACGCCACTCCCGTCGGCCCCAGCCCGACGTTGAAGGTTCCAAGACTCACCCCGTCGCTCACCCTCAACCGGCTCACGGTGCCGGAGGTCGTGTTGGCGATCCAGATGCTGGTGCCGTCGAAGGCCGCCTCCTGGGGATGGACGCCGACGTTGAAGGTGCCGAGGTTGACGCCATCCTTTGCGCGCAGCTTGGTGACGGTGCCGTCGTTGTAGTTGGTGATCCAGATGTTGGCACCGTCGAAGACCGGGGCGACGGGACCGCTGCCCGTGGCGAAGGTCGCCTGGACGGCGCCGGCGGTGACTCTGAACTTGCTGATTGTGTTCGCATTGAAATTGGTGACCCAGATGTTGGAACCATCGAAGGCACAGCCGCGCGGGCGACTGCCGACGGCGATCGTGTTGCTCAGGAGACCTGTCGCCGCGGTGATCTTTCCAACCAAATCCTGATTGTAGTTTGTCGTCCAGACGTTCTGCCCATCGAAGCAGACGGCAATCGGATGTCCACCGGAGGCGCCGGAGGAGACAGTGAATCCGATCTCGGTCGCCTGATACCAGTGCAGCGTGGCGATCTGCAGCGGGTTGAGCGAGGCCCCGGGCGCGCCCTGAGATCCCGCGGGTCCCTGCGGACCGACGTCTCCCTGTGGACCCTGGGCCCCGGTGGCCCCCGGCTGACCCGGCGCTCCCGGGTCTCCCTGGATGCCCTGAGGGCCCTGTGCCCCGGTGGCTCCCGGATCACCCTGGATCCCCTGCGGACCCTGTGCCCCGGTGGCCCCCGGCAAGCCTTGCGGTCCCGGGTCACCCTGAACGCCCTGTGGGCCCTGGGCTCCGGTGGCCCCCTGTGGTCCCGTGTCACCCTGGACGCCCTGCGGACCCGGCGGACCCGGCGGTCCAGCCGGACCCATGGGTCCGGGCAATCCCACGCAAACACTGCTTTCGAGTGGCACGTCGTAGCGCATCAGAGAGTCGCTCACGGATGGAGCCAGCAGCTGCTCGTTCTTCAAGGACACCGTCAGCTGCGGCGCGTGACCGTCAGCCGGATGCTCCTTGCTATCGAACGACAGCAGCGCGTTGCCTCGAGCCCCCGTCAGCGCCACGCCGTCGTTCGGCGACGAACCGGAGATCCATTCCCGCACCAGCGCCGTGAGGTCCATCGCCAGCCACGCTCCAGATCCGGAGGGGGCTACCGACAGGGAGAGCAGCTCGGCGCGCCCCAGCGGCGGCGTATTGGTCGCGTTGACGCTCTGCTCATTCCAGTCGCCCGTCACGCGGCGCACGCTGACGGCACCCGCGGCCGAAACGTTTCTCACCCAGATGCGCAGTGTCGCGTTGGCCACATCGTCGGCGAGCAGATTCGCAGGCAGCGTCGAGAGATCGAACTTGAGATAGGCGCGTGTGGAGGCCCCGCGCACCAGCAGCAGCGGGTCGGAACCCTGGTTGTCTCTCGCGGGGCCGGCCGTCGTGGTCCAGGCGTCGTCGCTGAGACGAGCTTCAGCGGCCGGCAGCAACGCGGGCACGAGACAGCAGGCGCAAGCGATCAGCAGCCTGGAGGTTTTTCTTATGGTTGAGCTGATGGTGCCAATTGTCGTCAACTTATGTTCCGTCGGCTCTGTGGCCGCCATGTCGGTGGCAATGCTATCCCCGTTGCGCTTCACCCAGAGGGCCACCGTCTGCCGGGGAAAGATACGGTCAAAACGGCTCAGTGGCGCGAGGCAGGATTGTAGACGAACAGCCGATCGCCGTAAAGCTCACAGGGCGCGGAATACGGCCTTGCCCCCCACCACGGTCAAGGCGACGCTTCCCTGCAGCGTCCAGCCCGCAAACGGCGTGTTGCGGCTGCGGGATCGGAACGCTTCGGGGCTGACGGAGGTCTCGCGTGTCCTCGACAGCACGGTGACGTCTCCGGGAGCTCCGACTGTCAGGGTGCCCGCGGAGAGATTGAGGATGCGAGCCGGGTTGGTCGAGTAAATCCGGACGAGCCGGGTCAGATCGATGTGGCCCGGCTTGACGAGGCGGTCCAACCCGAGTGCTGCGGAAGTCTCCAGCCCGACCACGCCAAACGGCGCGAGATCGTATTCGACTTCCTTTTCTTCCTGGCAGTGCGGCGCGTGATCGGAGGCCACGGCATCGATGGTGCCATCCCGAATCCCCTCGATGAGCGCGGCGCGGTCCTCCTCGGCTCGCAATGGCGGATTCATCTTCGTGTTCGTGTCGTATCCGCACACCGCCTCGTCCGTCAGGCTGAAGTGGTGAGGCGTCACCTCGCAGGTGACATCGACGCCGCGCTTGCGTGCCTGACGCACGAGCTCCACCGACCGGGCGGTGCTGATGTGCGGGACGTGCAGCCGGCCGCCGGTCAGCTCCGCAAGCTGGATATCCCTGAAGATCATCACCTCCTCGGCCGCCGTGCTCATCCCCCTGAGGCCCAGCACCGTGGAGTAGTAACCCTCGTTCATGACGCCGCCGTTCGACAGCGACGCATCCTGCGCATGGTTGATCACCGGAATGCCGAACATGCGCGCGTATTCGAGCGCCTTGCGCATCATGAAGCCGGAAGCCACCGGCAGGCCATCGTCCGAGATCGCCACGCAACCCAGTCTTACCAGCTCGCCGATCTCCGACAGCTCCTCGCCCTTGAGCCCCTTGGTGATGGCGCCGATCGTGTACACCCTGACCGGGGACTTGCGCCGCGCCTGCGCCGTGATGAACTCGGTGACGCTCTGGTCATCGTTGACGGGCTGCGTGTTCGGCATGCAGGCCACCGAGGTGAATCCCCCGGCGGCGGCGGCCTGCCCGCCGCTCTCGATGGTCTCCTTGTCCTCGCGTCCCGGCTCGCGCAGGTGCACGTGCATGTCGACGAAGCCCGGCGCCACGATCAGTCCGGCGCAATCGATCACATCGTCGCCTTTGGCCACGGGCAGGTCCCGCTCCACGCGCTGGATGACACCGCCGCGCTCGAGGTCCATCGCCACGTCGCGCACCTCGTCGATGCCGTTGGCCGGATCGACGACGTGTCCGTTCTTCAGCACGAGTCTCGATGAGGTGGTCCGGGTCACGCCGCCGCCTCCCGTTCCCCGCCGCCGGCCAGCAGGTAGAGCACCGCCATCCGGACCGCGATGCCGTTGGTCACCTGGTTCAGGATGACCGAGTAGCGCCCGTCCGCAACGGTCGAGGCGATTTCCACGCCGCGGTTGATTGGCCCGGGGTGCATGATGATCACGTCGGCGGCGGCGCGCTTGACCCGCTCCTCCGTCAGACCGAACAGGTTGAAATACTCGCGCACCGAGGGGAAGTATCCCTTGCCCTGGCGCTCCATCTGGATGCGCAGCATCATGATCACGTCGGCCCCTTCCACGGCTTCGTCCATCCTGAAGCTGACGTTCACCCCGAGCTGCTGGATTCCCAGGGGCATGAGAGTGGGCGGTCCCACCACGGTGACGTCGGCGCCCAGCTTCCGCCAGAGAAAGAGGTTCGAACGGACAACCCGGCTGTGCAGGATGTCGCCGACGATCACGATCTTGAGTCCGCCGATTTTCCCTTTCTTCTGACGGATCGTATAGGCATCGAGCAGCGCCTGGGTGGGATGCTCGTGCGCGCCGTCGCCCGCGTTGACAATCGACGAGCGGCAGACACGGCTGAGGAAGTGCGGCGCCCCGGGCATGGCGTGACGCATCACGATGAAGTCGGGATTCATGGCTTCGAGATTGCGCGCCGTGTCAAGAAGCGTCTCGCCCTTGACGACGCTGCTGGTCCCGGCCGAGAAGTTGAGCGAGTCGGCCGAGAGACGTTTTTCCGCAAGCTCGAACGAGGTGCGTGTCCGCGTGCTCGGCTCGAAGAACAGGTTGATCACCGTCTGTCCCCGAAGCGTGGGGACCTTCTTGATTTCACGCTGCGAGATCTCGGCAAAGGAGTCGGCGGTGTCAAGGATCAGAGTGATCTCCTCGGGTGTCAGCTCCTCGATGCCCAGAAGGTGTCGGCTGTGCAGCTGCATCCTGGCCCGCCTTATTGTCCGGCCGTGCTGACGATTTCCACGGCGTCCCGTCCGTCGAACTCCTTGAGCGAGACCCTGATTTCCTGGCCGAGAGAGGTGGGGACGTTCTTGCCCACGTAATCGGCCCGGATGGGCAGCTCGCGGTGACCCCGGTCCACGAGAACGGCGAGCTGGATCAACCGGGGACGACCGAGGTCGATCAACGCGTCGAGCGCGGCCCGGATGGTGCGTCCCGTGAACAGGACGTCGTCCACCAGGACGATCTTCATCCCTTCGATCTTGAAGGGGATCTCGGTCTTGCGCAGCACCGGGTGGTCGGCAATTGCGGTCAGGTCATCGCGGTACAGGTTGATGTCCAGCACCCCGACCGGGATCTCGCGGCCCTCGATGGCCCGAACCTTCGCGCCGAGTCGCTGGGCCAGCGGCACCCCCCGGGATCGGATGCCCACCAGCGCCACCTTCTCGATCCCCTTGTGTTTCTCGAGAATCTCGTGCGCCATCCGGGTGAGCGTCCGGTCCATCGTGGCCTCGTCCATCACGGTGCCCGACGCCGGCTCCGCGGAGTCGCCCCTGCCCTTGTTGTTCGGCCGATCGGTCCCTTGAGTCATCTGCGAATCCCCGATATCTCAGGTATGAAGGCGGAAGAGGAGGGACAAAAAAAAACCGCCTCGAAGGCGGTCAGGCGGAAAGAGTGCTCGATGGCTGCGGCGTCTACGGATGCAATCACGGTGACTTCGTCCTTCCCGCCTCTCCGGGCGCGCTTAAAGGTTCGCGGATTATAGCACCGGGATGAGTCCTGTCAAAACAGGTGGTTTCAGCAGCCTTCTATCGGGCGGGAACCAGCTGCACGGGGTGGGATTCAAGGAACTCGCGGACGAAGAAGCGTCGCAGGAGCGTGCCTTTCAGATCGCGCTCGATCGGAACGCCAAGCAGATACAGCAGGGTGGGCAGGACATCCACGATGCCGGCGTCTTCGATCTTCGCGCCGGTGGCGATCCCCTCTCCCCGGATTATCAGCAATCCATCGGGCCCTCGACTCCACGAACCGGTCGGCACCGGCTCGAGGTCATCCCGTGCTGGAAGGAGCTGATGCGCGAATCTCTCCCATGTCGATACCGGTTCCACGCCATGCGCAGACACCACCATGACGGTGGCTGCTGGACCGGCGAGGCCCACCTGCTCGGACACCAGCTCGTCGATGAAGCCGTAGTACCGCGCCATGACCTTGCCGAGCCATGCTGAATCCTGTGACATCACCTCGCCGAATTCGGCCGGGCGATGGTAGCGGAGGAAATAGCGGCTGATCGAGCCAAGCCCGGGAAACACGACGGCCAGCACCCCGTTGCCCAGGGCGGGTTGACGCCGCCGCGCCGACAGCGCCGCATCCCGCGCGGTCAAATCCTCCCTGATCGCGCCGCGCAGCACCGTCACCAGCGGTTCGGAGAAGGACGGAGCCTCCGCACCGAACGCCGAACCCAGGATCTTCCCGAGCCGGTAGGACAGCCGCGTGTCATCCGCCGGGGGCGCCACCGCGTCCGATGTCTCCGCCTCCGAGCCCGGCCACTGGATGGCTTCCACCTCCAGACCCGCGGCCTTCAGTCGAACCCAGAACGGCCGCCCGCGCTGCGCCACCGCCGCGCCGGGACTCGACCTGACAAAACCCAGACGCGCGAGAATCCCCATGCCGAGCGACCGCGGCAACGCGCCGAGAGCCGGCGCGGGCGGCAATCCCGGCGGCGCAACGATCGAATAGATGTTCGTATCCTTCACAGCCGTCGCCCAGGGGGGCAGACCCGACGCGAGCGATACCCACGCGGCGCCTGAAACACACGGCGTGATCGTATCGAGGCGGGCGGAGGCGCCTTCTTTCAGGAGGCGTTCGAACTCGGGCAGTTCCCTGGCGGCGACCAGCGGCAGGATGTCGTCCATCGAGGCGCTCTGCAACCCGATGATGACCAGCGGCCGCGTGAGCGGAACCCCCTCCCGGGGCGGACTGATCGCCGCCGGAGCATCGGCCGTCCTGCCAACCGGCAAGGCCAGCAGCGGCAGAAGGATCGTCATCACCAGGAGCGGCACGAGAAGCATCGAGGCCGCCGCGATTCTCCATTTCCCGCCGGAGCCACCGGCTCCAAGAGATGGTCCGTCGGATTCCGGCCGCATCTGCGCGACGACGGCTGCAAGCATCGCGAGAATCCAGCAGGCCGTCATCACGAAGAGAGAGATTCTCAGCGCGTCGCGGGCCGGGGGCGACAGCAACGAGACCGCCCAGCGAAGATTCTGATAGTAGACGCAGCACATCGCCCCGAGCGTGGCGGTGCCGAACCAGACAACCGCCTTGAACGTGAGCCAGCCGATGCCAAGCCGGCGAGCGGCGAAGAACCTCACGCAGACGAACAGCGACGGGAACAGAACCGCGAACAGAGGGAGATAGACGATGCTCACCGGGACCAGCAGCCTGATGAACCGGGCGATGAAGCCGCCTGAAGCCGCGAGATCCTCATTGAGGAAGAAGAGCAGCAACGTGATGAGGATCGAGCCGTACAATCCCGCCCACACCGCGTTGGCGATCAGCTTCAGGTATTTCACGCGCGCATCATATCATCCGGCTTCACCGGTCCCGGCGCACCTGTGCTAGATTGGCGCGTGACATGTCTTCGAACCCGCAGCCGGTCGATCTCGATCTCCGTGTCGAGTCGCATGAACCCCTCGGTGCCTCGCATTTCCTGCTGACGCTGGCCACCGGCGGGGCGCTCACCCGCTGGGATCCGGGCCAGTTCGCGATGATCGCGCTGGGCCGGGAGCCGGCCTCCATCGATCCACTGCTGCGCCGCCCGTTCAGCATCTTCAACCTGCCGGGTTCTCCGGCCGGGATGCTCCAGATTTTCTACAAGATCCTCGGACGCGGAACCTCCATCCTGTCCAGAGCGCGGCCGGGGGATCGGATTCGGTGCCTCGCACCGCTGGGTCACGGGTTTGCCCCGGGGCGTGACGGGGATTCCCGGCTATTGCTGGTGGCCGGCGGCATCGGGTCCGCGTCGTTGCACCCGCTGGCGTTGCAGGAGCGAAGCCTCGGCCGCGATCCCCTGATGCTGTATGGCTGCCGTACCGCTGACGAGATCGCCGGCATCCTTCCGACCCGGCAGGCCGGCATCGACGTCCGCGTCTCCACCGACGACGGTTCCACCGGACGCAAGGGTTACGTGAGCGGCCTGCTCGATGATTTTCTGACGGCGGAAGGCGCGCACGCCGCGCGGCGATGGGTGGTCTGCGCCTGCGGGCCCATGCCGATGATGCAGGCGACTTCGGTGGTCGCCGCCCGGCATCGGGTCGCCTGCTTTGTCTCACTCGAAAGCCCGATGGCCTGCGGCTTCGGCGTCTGTGTCGGATGCGTGGTGCCCACGAAGGGACAGGATCACGGCGAGCTGAGCTATCGCCGGATCTGCGTCGACGGACCGGTGTTCGATGCGACGGTGGTGGCCTGGTGATGCCGCGACAGGACCGGCCCTCGCTCGCCGTCAAGCTCGGCGCTCTTCGCCTGAAGAACCCGGTGCTGACCGCCAGCGGAACATCGGGATATGGGATCGACCTGCTGCCTCACTTCGATATCTCCGGCATCGGCGGCGTCGTCTCCAAGAGCCTCTCGCTGGCGCCGCGGGAGGGAAACCCTCCTGTTCGACTGTCCGAGACGCCCGGCGGCATGCTCAATTCGAT
>DASROJ010000377.1:0-7725 GCA_035646975.1 Patescibacteria group bacterium | reverse complement strand
GTTCCCGATCATCGCCTGAGGCTACACCGCCGGGGCGCCCCGCGACCAGTGGGGTGCCGCCGTCGGGGGCCCGTTCAGCATCCGGCCAGAGCCTGGCGGAGGTCCTCCACGAGATCCTCGGTGTGCTCGATACCGCAGCTCATCCGCACCAGGTCATCCGTCACGCCGGCGCTCTCGCGTTGTTCGCGGGTCATGCCGGCGTGGGAGGTAATCGCCGGCCGGGTCATGAGGGTCTCGACGCCGCCCAGACTCGGCGCGATGGTCGGGATGCGCACGGCGGCCATGAACCGTTCCACGGCGGGCACCCCGTCCTTGAGACGCAGGCTCAGCATGCCGCCGAAGCCGGACAGCTCCTCGCGCGCCTGCTTGTAGTCCGGGTGCGTCTCCAGACCGGGATAATTCACCGCGGCGACCTTCGGATGCTGCGACAGGAATCGCGCCAGCCCCAGCGCGTTCGCGCTGGCCGCCCTGACCCTGAGGGCGAGCGTCTTGATGCCCCGGGCGAGCAGGAATCCCGCGTGCGGATCGAGCGAGCCACCGAAGAGATTCAGCGTCCTTCGGACTTTTTCCACGACCTCGCCCCGCCCCATCAGACAGCCTGCCACCAGGTCGGAATGTCCGTTGAGATACTTCGTCGCGCTGTGGAAGACAAGGTCGATGCCGATCGAAAGGGGACGGCAGTTCACGGGGCTGGCGAAGGTGTTGTCGACCAGGGTGACGAGGTCGTGACGACGGGCGAACGACACGACATCCTTGAGCGGCGGCACACGCATCAGCGGGTTGGTGATCGTCTCGGTCAGGAAGAGGCGGGTGTTCGGCCGCACGGCGGCCTCCCACGAGCCCGGGTTCTGCGCATCGACGAAGGTGCAGGTGACGCCGAGCCCGTCGGCATGCTGCGTGATGAAATCGTACGTCCCGCCATAGAGGCACGATCCGGCGAGAAGATGGTCTCCTTTCTTCAGCAGGGCGATCAGGCTGGAGCTGAAGGCGGCCATGCCCGATGAAGTGGCGAGGGCGGCTTCCGCCCCTTCGAGGGCGGCCAGCTTGTCGTGCAGGTAGCGCTGTGACGGGGTGCTGTTGAGCCGGATGTATTTCAGGTCGTGGTAATCGGTGCCCGCCGGATGCGAGTAGACCGTGCCCTGGTAAATCGGAAAGACCACCGAGCCTTCGGGGCCCGGTCTCCGCTCGCCCCCGTGAACCGCGATGGTCTCGAATCGTGTCCTGTCGCCGCCCGGCCCGTCCTCGGAGTGTTTCATCGTCGCGCCTCCCTCAGAAAACCTGCCTGAACCCGCTGCCTGTCTTCAGCCGTTCTCCGCCGCTATCGCCCCCAGGATCGCGGCGGCCGATCGATCGATATCGTCGGTGCTCGTCGACCAGTTCGAAATCGAAATCCTGATCGCGGGCGCCGCCTGCCGCGTCGTGCCGCCCAACCAGCAGATACCGTCGCGTTGCACGCGCGCGATCACCGCGCGTGTCAGCTCACCCGCATCCCTGCCTGCCGCTGGTCTGACCCGGAACAGCACCTGGTTGAGCACGACGTCGTTGAGCAGATCCACCGAAGGCGAGTCGCCCAGCGCGCGGGCCATCCGACGGGCGTGCTCGCAGCATCGCTCGATCATCGCCGCGACACCGCGCCGGCCCAGCGACTTGAGCGCCGCGTAGACCGGGAAGCCTCGCGCGCGGCGCGAGAACTCCGGTGTCCAGTCGAACGGGTCGCGCTCGGCGCCCTCGCTCTGTGCGAGGTAGGCGGCCTTCGCGGTCATCGAGGCACGATGCGGCGAAGGGTGCGCGACGATTGCCAGACCTGAATCGTACGGGACGTTGAGCCACTTGTGCGCGTCGGTGCACCACGAGTCGGCCAGCTCGACGCCCTCAACGAGCTTGCCGAGCCCCGGCGAGACGGCGGCCCAGAGCCCGAAGGCGCCGTCCACGTGCAGCCAGGCTCCGCGCTCGCCCACCAGCGGGGCGATGACGCTGAACGGGTCGAAGGCGCCTGTGTCGACATTGCCCGCCTGCGCGCAGACGATCGTCGGGCCGGTGGATTCCTTCAGGGCGCGCTCCAGAGCCACCGGGTTCATGCGCCCCTGCCCGTCGGCCTGCACGCGACGGGCCGTGCCGGCTCCCAGACCGAGAAGCCTCAGCGATGAGAGAACCGTCACGTGCGCCTCTTCGCCGACGAGGATCCTCACGGGCGGCGCCCCGATGAGGCCATCGCTTTCGACATCCCAGCCGGCGCGTCGAAGCACTTCATGGCGCGCTGCGGCCAGACAGGTGAAGTTCGCCATCTGCCCGCCGGTGACGAACCCCACGCTGGCGTCGCGGGGAAGGCCGAGCAGCTCGAGAAGCCAGCCGGCCGCCACCTCTTCGACGACGGAAGCGGCGGGCGAGGTGGCGTAGAGGCCTGCGTTCTGATCCCAGGTGGAGCAAAGCCAGTCTGCGGCGAGCGCGGCCGGAACGCTGCCACCGATGACGAAACCGAAATAGCGCGGCCCCGCGGTGGCGACCAGTCCGTCGTCGGCTTCCCGCGCGAGCGTCTCGATGACCAGGGACGGATCGACCCCCTGGTCGGGCAGCGGGCCGCCGAGCGCCGTCCTGAGCGCCTGGAGGCTCGCGGCGGGGCGGACCTGCCGGGAGGGGAGGCTTTGCAGGAAAGCCTGCGCCAGGTCATGGGCTCTCTTGAGCAGCGGGGTCTCGGTCATTCGTCGGTGCTCCCATTGCATCGATACAATCTGAGAATAACGAGGTCAATTGCCTTGAATGTACTTGACGATTGAAGGATGTCAATGTAAATATTGTCACCATGACAATCTGGCAACCAGAGTTGCGCAAGCAGAAGGGGCCGCGATACCTCGCCATCGCCGAAGCGCTCGCGGAGGACATCCGCTCCGCCCGGCTCGAAGACGGACAGCGGCTGCCCACCCATCGGGATCTGGCCGACCACCTGGGCGTCACGGTGGGGACGGTCAGCCGCGCCTACGCGGAAGCCCAGCGACGAGGGCTGATCCGCGGCGAGGTCGGCAGGGGCACCTTCGTGAGGGAAGCCACCGCGGATGAGCTGCGCCCTTCACGGCAGGACGACGCGCCGGGCGCGCCCATCGATCTGAGCCTGAACTTTCCGATGGGGGACATCGACGACCGGCTGCTCGCCGGCACGCTTGCGGCGCTCTCGACGCGCCGGGGTCTTTCCGGTCTGCTGGAGTACCAGCCTCACGGAGGGTCGCCTCGTCATCGTGCCGCGGGGGCTGCCTGGATCAACCGGGCGGGTCTGGATGCCGTGCCGGAACAGGTGCTCGTCACCAGCGGCGCGCAGCATGCGATGGCGGTCGTCCTCGCCACGATGACGAGCCCCGGAGACAAGGTGCTGACCGAACGGCTCACCTATCCCGGTGTCAAGACGCTGTGTGACCTGCTGCACCTCGAGCTTCGGGGCGTCGACATCGACGACGAGGGGATCCGGCCCGACGCGTTCGACAAGGCGTGCCGCGCCCTCGCGCCCCGGGTCCTCTACTGCACGCCGACGATCCAGAACCCGACGGCCACGGTGATGCCCGAGGGGCGGCGCCGGAAGATCGCGGCCATCGCGCAGGCGCACGGCGTGATCATCGTTGAAGACGACATCTATGGCTTCCTCTCGCCGAAACGGCCCAGACCGCTCTGCGTCTTTGCGCGCGACAACGGGTTTTATATCTCGAGCCTGTCGAAGAGCGTCGCGCCCGGTTTGCGCATCGCCTACCTGTTGTCGCCCGGAAAACTGGTGGAGCGGGTCACCACGGGAATCCGTTCGACCACCTGGATGGCGGCGCCGTTGATGGCGGAAATCGCGTCGATCTGGATCGGCGATGGCAGCGCGGATGCCTCGCTCGATCGCAAGAGGACGGAAGCCGCCGAGCGTCAGAAGATGGCCGTGTCGATACTGGGCGCCGGCAACATGAGCACGCATCCGTACAGCTATCACGTCTGGCTACGGCTGCCCGAGCCCTGGAAAGCCGCCAGCTTCGTCAACCGGGCATGGCAGCGCGGCGTCATCGTCAGCCCGTCGGAGACGTTCGCGGTGGGAGGGAATCCGCCCGAAGCGGTGCGTGTCTGCCTGGGGGCCACCCGAACGAGGAGCCAGCTCGAAAAAGGGCTCAGGATCCTGACAGGGACGATCGAAGGACCGACGTCTCCCGACTTGTCGATCCTCTAGCCGGCTCTTGCTCGCGGGCACGGTGACAGGTGCCGCCGGTGCCGCCGGTGCCATCGGACGCACGGGGATTGCGGACCACCGGCGCCAGGGGAGCGCGCCGGCAGTCCGCGGTGTCTCAAGCGGGTGAAGAAATCAGTTGCCGCTTCCTTTCATGAGCCGATGCCCGAAGTCGGGGAAGCGGTACGAGTAGCCTGCCAGGAAAATGTAGTCGGGGAACGTCGCATCCCCCGGGTTTCCGGTGCCCGGGTTGGCCTGCCGGTTGCGCACCAGCGCCGTCGGCACATGTATCGACCATGTCGTGTTCCCGGTCGAGTAGATCAACCCCGGCTCGATAAAGGTCTCGTAACCGGGTCGACGCCAGCCGTTGCTGTCACCGATGATGTCATAGCGTGGCAACCCTTCCATCCGGAAGCCGAGGCTGCCTGAGAGTCCTCCCTTGATCGGGAACGTCACCCCGGTGCGCAGCAGGTACGAATCGGGCACCGAATTCTCCAGGATTCCAGCGAACGCCGGGTTGCCCCCGAAGCCGAGCCCGACGATGATCGACGGCGCGCCATTGGTGTCTCTCGGATTGGCAAGGTAGTTGGCCGAGCCGAAGAAGATCACCTTCTGCACCATCTTGAAGCCCTGCAGCCCCAGCACGATGCCCCAGCCGCCGTCGCCGGGCTGCACCGACTGGTCGACCACCTTGGGGACGTTGTTCGCCCCCGTGATGATATCGGGGTAGTCATCCTTCTGCTTGTAGTCGCCCGTGGGGGCCTTGCATCCCACGGTGACGGAGAAGTTTCCGGTCTTGTGTTTCTCGGGATCGAACAGCCAGACGCCGCCGGACAGGATCACATCGCCGAGCCCCTTGCCGTTCTGTTCGGCTCGCGGGCCGACCGTGGAGATCGGCGTGGGAACCGACCACGACGCCTCGATGTAGGGAACGCTCAGGGAGAAGGAGAGCCTTTTCGTTGCGGCGTAGCTGCCGTACAGGTCGAGCACCTGCTGATTGTTGACGACGTAGGTGCCGAGCTCCTGCCGCTGCTTTTGTGCGATCGTGCCATTGTAATGATTGTCGGAATGAAGCCCGCGATAGGAGACCGTGAAGTCCAGGTCGCCGGGCTCAGGAAGGATGTTGCCGGACGCGCCGAACACGGGCGCGTTCTGTCTGATGAGCACTCACCCCTGGGCCCAGGCCTGCCCGGAGCTGATGAGCGATGCCGTCAGTCCGATGGCGGACAACAGCAGCACCCTGGATATCGCGCGTGAGCTGATCATTCGCATCCCCCCCCGTGGACGTTGCATCGACGTGCCCCCCGGATCAGAGGGCCGCCGGGTCCATGTCAAGGCCCGGCGGCCCGGGGGGGTACCCTTGAGCAAAGCAAGAGTCGTTCCAAAGGGGGAGCGATGCGACCATTCGGGGGGAAATGCGAAAAGCCGTTCAGTCCAAAGAGATTAGGACCTGTGTGGCGCGGGCCGCCGCACGACCCTCGAAGTGCCCGGATTCATTGCAATCATGATCAGGACAACCGGATACATAAAGCCTATGAGGAGGGCCAGGAGTGTCCGAGGAATGTCCCGGACTGCTTCCTGTCATTGAGGCCTAGGGACAGCTCGCTCCGGTCCGCGGCGTTCCCGCCGAGTCGGTCCCGAGGTTGCCGCCGCAGCCGTTTTCCGACCTCACCAGGTAGTAATAGATCGTCCCCGGAGAGGAGGGGTCGAGCGCGACGAGGTCAGTGCCGTTGGACTCCACGCAGGTCGCGCTCGCGAAGGTCGAGGCAGCATTGCTGCGCAACAGGTCGTAGGCGATGCTGGTGGCGCCGGGCAGGGACGGAGCGCTCCAGGACAGGCCACCCGAGCCGTCCAGATCGAGGTTCGACGCCTCGGTGGGCGCGGCCCAGACACCGGCGTTGAATGGAGCGCAGTCGTTGCGATCGATGAAGGCGTCGCCATCGCTGTCCACGCACAGGGCGCGATCGGCGACCAGCGCGTTGAACGGGAGGCTGGTGACGTTGCCGAAGGCGATGTCGTCGATGTCCCAACCCGGGTCGTCGCCGGCGACGTCGGCACCGATGCGGAAGCGGACCATCACGTTCTGCCCCTGGAAGGCGGTGCCGAGACTCACCGTGGTGGTGATGAAGGCCGGGTACCCCGGGCTGATCTGCGTGTAGGCGCTGCGGCCCCCGAGCGGGTTGCTTCCGCCGGTGGAGAGCAGGCCGACGTACCCCGGCGCGGCCGAGGCCCCGATGTCGGTCCATGAGGACCCGCCGTTGGTGCTGATTTCGATCACACCGCCGTCGAAATTGACGATCGGTGGGCCCGCGGTGTACTCGAAGTAGTACCTGTGCCTGAAGGTGAAGCTGAAGCTTCCCGTCGGCGCAACGTGCAGCAGCGGCGAGACCAGGTACTGATCCGAGGCCGCCGTGGGATCGGGCCCGTGCCAGAGATGATCGTTGGACGCGATCGTCTGGCGCCTCCAGGGACCGAGCGGGCTGAGCGATCCGTTGCCCGTGATGGTCCAGCGCGGCGCGGAGCTCTCGGCGTCATCCGCGGCCGTCTGCCCGGCCACGTCGTCGAGATTTCCACGGGATGAAAACGACACGCTGCGGGGGCCGGGCGCCACGAAGCCGGGGTCGTTGAACGAGATCTGGAAATCGAGCTGCTGCACGCTCGCCACCCCGTTGAGCGCCACGTTGACGGTGGTCGAGGTCGTTCCGCTGGGGCCCACAGCAGGGAAGCCCACCGTGTTGCCGCCCGGAAACGAGACGTTCGGGTTGGTGGAGGTGATCGTCGCCGTGGTGGAGCCGTACGAGCCGGCGCCAGTGTTCTGGAGGGTGATGGTCAGGTGCCCCGTCTCGGTGTTGTCGAGCACGCCATCGTTGTCGCAGTAGATCACGTCATCGCTCAGCGTCGCGGCGGTCATGACGAGGTCGACACCCGGCTGATAGCTCTCGGTCAGATCCACGTTGCCCGTGGAGTTCCGGTTGGGCGCGATGGCGCCGAATCCGGCGCCGCGCCTGGCGAACGCCTTCCAGAACACGACATAGTCGTTCGGGTCGGCCGCGGCGGCGGTGGCAAGCACCGCATCGCGCGCTTCGAGAATCGTCGGAGCGTTGGGTGTCGCCTTGTAGGCCGCCACCAGGTAGGCGCGCATCCGATCGCGCGCCTGGTTGAAGCTCAGCCGCGGGGGGCCGCCCAGCGTATCGCGCAGCAGACCCGCGTAGCACTCCCAGAGCATCGAGGTCCACACTTCTCCGGTGCTGTGGACTTCGGAGTTGCCCAGCCCATCGGCGCCGAACGACACCGGTGGCCCCGAAGGAAGCGGCACGCCGTTGGCGATGTGCCTGAAGGTCAGCGGGTTCTTCGTCAGGTCGGTCGAGTAGGGATATCGCCGGATGCCGAAGTAGTAGCCGGTGTTCGGCAACGGGCCGTTGGAGCCGCCGCCGGTGACGTAGGAGGCCAGCGCGTAGACGCCGTTCCAGCCGGCGTTGGCGGCCACCAGCGCGTCTTCCGCACGAACGGTCAGCAGCATCGCGTGGAAGTCGCCCCACCCC
>DASROJ010000376.1:0-2365 GCA_035646975.1 Patescibacteria group bacterium | reverse complement strand
GGAGAATAGGTGGTGATGCCGGCGCAGACGAGCGGCGCCGCGCCGGCCGGATCCAGCCGGTCCGAGACACGCAGCACGAAGGTCTCGTCGACGACGATGCTTTCGGAGTAGCCGCCGTAGGTGACTCCACCGAGGTGCTTGTCGGTGCCGTTGTAGGTGAAGGTCGCCGGACCTTCGCAGAACTGCTCCTGCCCTTCCCGGCAGGCGGCGCAAGTGCGGTCCGAGTCGACCATGCAGCCCACCGCCGCCAGATCGCCTTGCTTGAACTTCCGGACGCCGCTGCCCGTCTTCGTCACCCGGCCGATGATCTCGTGGCCGGGCACGCAGGGATAGACGGTCGGCATCGACTTCTGCCATTCGTCACGCACCTGGTGCAGATCGGAATGACACACCCCGCAAAACAGCACCTTGATCTGCACATCCTGCGGCCCCGGGTCGCGGCGCTTGATGGTCGTCGGCGCGAGCCCGGAGGTCCGACTACTGGCTGAGTAGGCCTTGGCCCCGTACGTCTTCCCTTTTTCGATTGGCTCGCTCATGTCCATGCTCCTCTTGCCGTCATTGATCACTTTGCCCGCTCGTCCTTGAAGACCTCACCGTTTTTCATGACGAATCGAACCTTGCCCAGCTCGCGGATATCCTGGATTGGATCGCCGGCCACCGCGATGAGGTCCGCATAGGCGCCGGGCGCGACGACCCCGAGGTCTCCCACACGGTCCAGCATCTCGGCTGCGCGCGACGTCGCGGACTGGATGGCATCCATCGGCGCCATGCCCAGCCTGGTCATCGTGGCGAACTCATCGGCGATCGGATGGTCCCACGGGATGCCGCCCATGTCGGTACCATAGACGATTTTCACGCCGGCGCGCAGCGCCTTGGGGAAACTGATCTCATGCACGGCGGCGCGGGCGCGATCGCGCTTGCCGCCCGGCGTATCGGCCGCCGCCCAGTTCTGGTAGTAGGGCAGGAGCGTGGGGCAGTACCAGGTCCCCTGGTGGACCATCTGCCGCAGCTGCGCGTCGCTGATGTCGAGGCCGTGCTCGATGGAATCGCATCCACCATCCAGCGCGCGCTGCATCCCGATGCCGCTGTAGGCATGGCACGCCACCTTTCTGCCCCAGCCGTGCACCTCATCGACGATCGCTTCGAGCTCCGCCACGGTGAGCGTGGGCTGTGAGACCAGGCGCCCTTGTCTGTCCACCCATGAGCGGTGCGTCATGTAGACTTTGATCCAGTCGGCGCCATGCTCGAGCTGCTCGCGGGCCGCTTTGCGCGCCTCCACCGGCCCGTCGACGATCTGCACTCCCTTGGGCATGACCAGCTCCGGTGCGTAGTCTTCCAGGTTGTACCCGCCCGTGGTGGAGATGCCGCGCGTCGAGCAGAAGATGCGCGGCCCCGGGATGCTGCCTTCCTCGATGGCCTGCTTGATCCCCACGTCGCCGTACCCCGCTCCTTCCGTCTCCAGGTCGCGGATCGTGGTGAAGCCCTGCTCCAGCGCGCGCCTCGCCGCCACCGTGGCACGCGCCGCTCGCAGCGCCACGCCCGCCTTGAGGATGTTGGCGTCGTATCCTCCTTTGTCCGGTTCTTCCCCCCAGAGGAAGAGATGCGTGTGGGAGTCGATGAGACCGGGAAGCAGGGTGGCGGTGGAGAGATCCACCACCTTCGCGCCGCTCGGGATGGACGCGCCGGCGGCATCCGCGATCTTCTCGATGCGCTCACCGCGGATGAAGACGAGCTGGTTCCTGCGCGGCGCGGCGCCGGTGCCGTCGATGAGTCTTCCCGCCTTGATCACGACCGGTGTCGGGTGTTGAGCCGGATCGGGGGCGGCGGGGAATGGAGCGTTCGCGCACCAGACCGCCGCCACGACGAAGACCAGACCGGCCGAAAGACCAGGACGCATGCAATCCTCCTCCTTGCAGACAGAGCCTTGCGTTCACCTGCCCGTTGAACAGTTTCCCGACGCAAGGATATCCCGGATGACACTTCCCGGCGGTGCGATTCCCGCGCCCGGTCCGCAGAGGCGCGCAACCTCGTGCTGATTGTCACCTTTCTTTTCTTGACAGCACGCCGGCCGAGGGCGTAGAACATGGAAAAATTCCGTCTCTGATTGAACATCTGTTCCGACGAAGGGGTCCGCGCCCCTGGCGTGCCCGGCCGTCCGCCGAGGCAGGCTCGTGCCCTCGTCGAGGGGGTCGTCACCATGAGACTGAGCGCGTTCACCCTGGTTGCGGTTTCAGCGGTGGCCGGTGGTGGCTCCACGATGGCCCC
Source organism: Patescibacteria group bacterium (assembly GCA_035646975.1). Taxonomy (GTDB): domain Bacteria; phylum Acidobacteriota; class Polarisedimenticolia; order JACPZX01; family DASXTC01; genus DASROJ01. The sequence goes on along the minus strand of DASROJ010000376.1, from coordinate 100 downwards.
GGCATTCGGACACGCGGACGGGAAGACCGCTGAGAACTTCGTCACCACGATTCCGCCCGGATACCGGGACTGGAAGTTGATCTCCGTGGCCCGCGAAGAA
>DASROJ010000375.1:0-17128 GCA_035646975.1 Patescibacteria group bacterium | reverse complement strand
GCTGAAGGGTTGGCTCGTGCGCGGACCGGCTGAAAACGGCGCGGTGGTGCTGATGCACGGGATTAACACGAACCGCCTCACGATGCTCTCGCGCGCCAGGTTCCTGGCGGCCGCTGGTTACTCGGTTCTCCTGTTCGACTTCCAGTCACACGGTGAGAGCATTGGAAGACATCACACGTTCGGCTATCTGGAGAGTCTCGATGCGAGAGCCGCGTGCGATTATCTGACTTCCCGCCTGCCGGACGTGAAGAAGGGGGTCATTGGCACTTCGCTCGGTGGCGCGGCCGCCGTCCTGGGTCCTGGTCCCCTTGATGTTCAGGCCCTGGTCCTCGAGGCGGTGTATCCGACCATCGAAGAGGCGACGGCCAACCGAATCGCTCGACGGCTTGGCGAACCGGCTCGCTTGCTGACGCCACTGCTCGTCTGGCAGCTTCGTCCGCGTCTTGGCGTGTCCGCACGACAGCTCAGGCCGATCGATCGGATTGGCGGGATCAGGGCGCCGCTGCTCCTGATAGCCGGGGGCGCGGACAAGGACACGACTCCTCTGGAATCGCAGCGGTTGTTCGACGCGGCTCCGCAACCGAAGGAGTACTGGGAAATTGCCGGCGCCGCGCATCAGGACTTCTACCTGTACGCCCCGAAGGAGTACGAAGCGAGAGTCCTGGCGTTTCTGGGACGGTATCTACGATCGGCAACGCGCTGAAACCCCTTCCAGTCGTCGTCGTACTGGTCGTATGATGAATTCCACCCGGCCGGGGTCATCGCGGGATCCATGCCGGCACATTTCCCGGAGGTCCCCATGTGGGTGGCAAGCATGGATGCGGTCGTGAGCAGCTGGTACGCCGACTACGCCGAGGCGCGGGCCTGTCTTGAAGCGACCGGCGGCTACCTGCTGCCGCACGAAGGTCAGTACTTCATCACGGGCCCGGAGGGGGTGCGCGAGCTGGGGTTGGACCCGGATGATCCCGATTGGGAGCGTATCGGGTTTGACTGGGTGCGGCCGAAGGACCCAATGGCCTGGGAGCGCCTGTGGGTCAGACGCGCCATCGCATCCTGAACTGGATCGGCAGGCATGACAGGCGAAACGTCGGAGCTTCCCGGACAGGCATTCGGGCCGGAACTCGAGCCGCACCAGGCCGAGGCGCTGCGAGGCTTCGGGCCGCTCGGCATCCTGGCGATTCTGGTCATCATCCTCGGAGGATTGGTTCCGCTGCTGCCCCTCAGCGCGCTGCTCGTGCTGGTGTGGGCGCGGTGGTCGCGAACACCCTGGCGCGAGATCGGCTTCGTGCGCCCCGGGAGCTGGGCAGCGACGGTGGCCGTCGGCATCCTGTTCGGCATCACGCTCAAGATCTTCATGAAGGCGATCGTGATGCCGCTGCTTGGAGCCGACCCGATCAACCAGGCGTTCCATTACCTGGCCGGAAACAAGGCCGCACTGCCGGAAGCGATGTGGACCATGATCGTCCGGGCCGGCTTCGGAGAAGAGACCCTTTTCCGGGGCTATCTGTTCGAGCGGCTTGGCCGGCTGTTCGGACGGGGCGCATGGGCCAAGCCTCTGATCGTGGCGATCAGCGCGATTCTGTTCGGGCTGGCGCACTATTCTCTCCAGGGGCTAAGCGGCGTCGAACAGGCGGTGGTCGTCGGGCTCGTGTTCGGCGCCATCTTCGCCGCCACGGGCCGGATATGGATGCTCATGGTCGCGCACGCTGCATTCGATCTGACCGCGCTTGCGATCATCTACTGGGATATCGAAACCGAAGTGGCGCGTCTCATCTTCAAGTAGGACCACGGCCGGTCACGTCAGAACAGGTCAGGTCAGAACAGGTCACGTCAGAACAGGGGGGGGAATGTCACGAGAGGAAGTCGTGAAGCGTTTGAACGAGCAGTATGTCGCGGCGTCGTTGTCCGGCGATGTCGAATGGTATCGAGTGCACCTGGCGGAAGAGTTCGTCTGCATCGACTCCGACGGCTCCGTGCTCGACAAGGCCGCCTTCCTGCACCAGACCGCGCAAGGCTCCGACCTCGCCGAGTATCATCTGGATCAGGTCGACCTGCGATTCTACGGTGACGTCGCGCTCGTGCGGGCCACGGGCTCCTGGAAAGCGAAGGACGGAACGCCGGGGCTGAGCCGTTATGTCGACATCTACGCGCGCTCCGGCGAGAATTGGAAAGTGGTATCCGCGCAAATCACCCGCCCGGCGCCCGGAACACCGGCGGCCCAGGCCGGCAGGCAGGGATGAGGGGAGATGCATCCGCTGCGTCTCGTGGCTGTTGATCGGTCGGGGACGCCGGCCGACGCCAGCCTCGCACTGGACGCCACGGCGCGGCAGGCCTGCGAGGCAACGGCTGCCCTTTATGGCAGGGTCGGGTTCGTGCCCCCGTGGCTTGGATACCTCGCGGTGCTCGAAGACGAACTGGTCGGGATCTGCGGATTTGCCGCCCCGCCGGCAGATGGTCAGGTCGAGATCGCGTATTACACGTTTGCGGCCTTCGAAGGAAGAGGGATCGCCACGTCGATGGCGCGCGAGCTGGTGGAGGTGGCCAGGAGGGCCGAGCCCGCCATCACCGTGACAGCCCAGACGCTGGCTGAATCAAACGCATCGACCCGCATCCTCGAGAAACTGGGCTTCAAACGATCCCGAGGTCTGATTCACCCGGAAGAAGGGGAGGTATGGGAATGGAGTCTCGATTGATCGATGTCAGCCATGCCGTCGAACACGGCATGATCACTTATAAAGGACTGCCGGCTCCCGTCATCTGCGATTATCTCAGCAGGGAGGCGTCGCGCGCCCGCTACGCGCCCGGAACCGAGTTCCAGATAGGCAGGATCGAGATGGTGGCGAACACCGGAACCTATCTTGACGCCCCCTTCCACCGGTACGCCGAGGGGATCGATCTGGCCGGGCTGCCACTGGCCTCGGTGGCCAACCTGGAGTGTCTGGTGGCGCGGATTTCCGACACCTCGCGTCGTTCGATCGATTCGCTGCCATTCGGCGACGATGAGATGCATGGCCGGGCGGTTCTCGTGCAAACCGGCTGGGATCGTCACTGGCGCACCGATCGGTATTCGGACGGGCATCCGTTTCTGACGGCCGGGCTGGCCGAGCGGCTGGTGGAGGCCGGGGCTGCGTTGGTCGGCATCGACTCGTTCAACATCGACAGCGTGGATACCGGAGAGCGGCCGGTCCACACGATCCTGCTGCGGAATTCCATTCCCATCGTCGAGCATCTTCGCGGCCTGGAGGCGCTGCCCGAGCGGGGCGGCCGCTTCTTCGCCACGCCGGTGAAGATGAAGGGTGTCGGCACGTTTCCCGTGCGCGCGTTCTGCCTCGTTTGAGCCTCAGGAACCTCTCGCTCGTCGCGACGCTTGGCCTGATGCTCGCCGTGATCGGTCTGCTCGTGCGTCACGCGTTGTTCGCGGATCGGGTCGTGCCGGTCATGGTGCAGGTGGCCGCTGCCATCCTGATGCTCTGGGCAAGACTCACGCTGGGAGCGAGAAGCTTCCACGCGAGCGCGGATCCGACGGACGGAAAGCTGGTGACGATCGGGCCTTACCGGTTCCTGCGGCATCCCATCTATGCGGCAATCCTGTGGTTCACGTGCGCCGGCGTCGCAACGCATCTGTCCTGGGTCCATGTCGCGCTTGGCGCACTGGCTGTCCTGGGGATCGCGACGCGCATCTACACCGAGGAACGGCTGCTGGCCGTGCGCTACCCCGAGTACGCCGCGTATGCCAGTCACACGAAGCGCATCCTGCCGTTCGTCCTTTGAGGGAGAAAACATGAAGGAGGATGAGATGACCGGTTGGAAAGCTCAAGCCATGCGATTCCTTCTTGCGGCGCTCGCTCCGTTGACGCTGACCCCGGGCGTTGCAGATGCGCAGACCCAACCCCGGATGCTGCCGAGCGTCACGCTTCCGCCGCAGCTCGAGCGGGTGCTGGCCGACTACGAGAAGGCCTGGCAGAGCAAGGACGCCGGCGCACTGGCCGAACTGTTCGCCGAGGACGGATTCGTGCTGTCGGGCGGGGCGCCCCCTGTGCGGGGCCGCGCGCAGATCAAGGATCACTACACGGGGCAGGGCGGTCCGCTCTGCCTGAGGGCGCTGGCCTATGCGACCGAAGGGTCGGTCGGGTACATCATCGGCGGGTTTTCCCGCAACAAGGGCGAGCCGGATGTCGGCAAGTTCACCCTCACGCTGAAAAAGTCTCCGGCGGACCGCTGGTTGATCATGTCCGACATGGACAACGGGAACTCGAGACCGCGTTGATTCCCGGGCTCGATGCCGTCTGGCGGCAGGGCGCCAACCGGAGGTAGAGTGGAAGCAAAGACGGCATCGGGAGGGCGGACCGCGGGCTGCCCTTGTTCGCAGCGGGGCGCTGAGGCGACCGGCACTTTGCGGGTATACGCACACCTCATCAAAGGAGGGGAACATCGCATGGAATCTGCCCGGGCCAGCCGGAACTGCCAGTCATGCGGCATGCCGATGAAGCGCGACCAGAAGAGGGGCGGCACCAACGCCGACGGGACGAAGAATCTCCTCTATTGCTCCCATTGCTACGAGGCCGGCCGCTTCACGCTGCCCGACCTCACCGTCGATCAGATGCAGGAGCTTGTCACGCAGAAACTGAAGCAGGTCGGATTTCCTCGTTTCATCGCCGGGCTGTTCACACGCAGGATCCCGCAGCTGCAGCGTTGGAACGAGCCACCACGTCACGCTTGAACAGGAGGAATCAACCATGGCGGTCAAACCCATTCCTGATGGATATCACACTCTGACACCCTATCTGGTCGTCCAGGGAGCGGACAAAGTCATCGAATTCCTCAAGAAGACTTTCGACGCGAAGCTTGTCGAACGGATGGACAACCCGGACGGCACCGTGAAACACGCGGAGCTCAGGATCGGCGACTCGATGCTGATGATGGGCGAGGCAAGCGCGACCCATCCCCCGATGCCCTGCGCCATCTATGCCTACGTCACCGACACCGACGCCGTCTACAAGCGCGCGTTGCAGGCTGGAGGCGTTTCGCTGATGGAGCCGGCAAACCAGTTCTATGGCGACCGCAACGCGGGCGTGAAGGATTCCGCCGGCAACTCGTGGTGGATCGGCACTCACATAGAGGATGTATCGCCCGAGGAGATGAAGCGGCGGGCGGCCGAGCAGGCGAAGCATTGAGTGACGTGCCGACCCTGTTCCGGGTCACGCTTCAGGTATCAGATCTGGAGAAGACCGCCGGCTTTTACGCCAGGCTGCTGGGGCTGGAAGGCAGAAGGATCCGCGGGGCCCGCCATTATTTCGATTGCGGCCCGGTGATCCTGGCGCTGGTGGATCCGACCGGCGGGGGCGTGCAGCCACAGCCCATGGCCGACTGCGTCTACCTCCGTGTGAAAGATCTCGAAGGGATCCATGCTCGGGCCCGCGAGCTGGGATGTCTTGACGAGGAGCTGGTCCACGGCCAGAGCGGCGGCGAGATCGCGACACGTCCCTGGGGTGAGCGCTCTTTTTACGTCCGCGACCCTCTCGGCAACGGATTGTGCTTCGTCGACGAGCGGACCCTCTTCACGGGCCGGTGATGGCCAGCCCACCGCCCGGCCTCTTCGTCGACGCGGACGGCTGTCCGGTCAAGCAGGAGATCTATCGTGTGGCCCGCCGACATGGGCTGAGGGTCACCGTCGTCGCCAATTCGCGAATGCGTGTGCCGCCGGCGGATGACGTCACCCTGGTCGTGGTGGAGGGTCGGTTCGACGCGGCCGATGACTGGATCGTCGAGCACGTGGCGGCTCACGACATCGTCATCACCTCCGACATACCGCTCGCCGACAGGTGCCTCAAGCGGGGTTCGCGGGTGCTCGATCATCGGGGTGGCCAGTTCACCGAGGACAACATCGGCGAAGCGCTCGCGAACCGCGAATTGCTCTCGCATCTGCGGGACATGGGCGGCATGACGGGAGGCCCGGCGCCGTTTGGCGACAGGGATCGTTCGAGGTTCCTTCACCAGCTCGACGAGGCCGTCCGGGAGGCCCAAAGCGGGAAAAAGAGCCGTCCGGGTTGACAACGGGCCCGGTTCCGGTTAGATTAACGCATTGAATCCGCACAAGCAGTTCAACAGTCGTTGCCTCTGTCAATCGTTTGAGCCCCCGAAGCTCTCTCCCTGACACCTGCTCGACAATTTGTCAAAAGGACTTACCCTGAGTTTCAACCAGTTCGACCTCGACCCACGCCTGCAGGCGGGCATCACCCGCGCGGGCTATACGACCGCCACACCGATTCAGACAGCGGCCATCCCGGTGATACTTGCCGGACAGGACCTCATCGGCACGGCGCAGACCGGCACAGGCAAGACGGCCGCCTTCGTGCTGCCGATTCTTCACAAACTGCTCGCGGGCCCGCGCGGCCATACCCGGGCGCTCATCATCACGCCCACGCGCGAGCTGGCAGAGCAGATTCACGAGACGATACGCGCCTTCGGCGCCGACACGCCCATCCGCAGCGCCACCATCTATGGCGGCGTCGGCGCGGGCCCACAGACCAGAGCGCTGCGCGAAGGCGTCGAAATCCTGGTGGTGTGCCCCGGCCGTCTGCTGGATCACATCGAGCAGCGTCACGGAAACTTCAGCAAGCTGGACGTGCTGGTGCTCGATGAGGCCGACAGGATGTTCGACATGGGCTTCCTGCCGTCGATTCGAAAGATTCTGAGCCATCTACCCGCCCGACGGCAGACGCTTCTCTTCTCGGCGACCTTTCCACCCGAGATCGAGCAGCTTTCAGCCTCGTCGCTGCGGAATCCGCAGCGGATCGCCGTGGGGATCAGCCGCCCCGCGCACACCGTGACGCATGCGTTGTTCCCGGTGGCGCAGCATCTCAAGACACCGCTGCTGCTCGCGCTGCTGGCGCAGACCGACACCGAGTCGGTGCTGATCTTCGCACGCACCAAGCATCGGGCGCAGCGTCTGGCGCAACAGGTCGCCCGCGCCGGTTACAAGGTGACCAGCCTTCATGGGGACCGAACGCAGGGACAACGGCAGTCGGCGCTCGACGGCTTCCGGGAGGGGACCTACCAGATCATGGTGGCCACCGACATCGCCGCGCGCGGTCTGGACGTGGAAAGCGTCTCGCATGTCATCAATTTCGACATGCCCGACACCGCGGACGCCTACATTCACCGCATCGGCCGCACCGGCCGCGCTGAAAGAACGGGCGACGCCTTCACGCTGGTCGTCCCCGACGACGGCGAGATGGTGCGCGCGCTGGAAAAGGTCATGGGCCAGCGCCTGCCGCGCGAGACCCTGCCGGGATTCGATTATGCCGCGGCCAGCGCCCCGCCCCGACACCTGTCGGCCACCGTGGGCCGGAGTCACCGGGCCTATCGCAAACCGGCCAGACAGCAGCGCCGGGTGCCGGGACGCCGAGCGGCCTCAGGCGGCAGGTAGCCGGACGGGGTTTGATGTAATCTTGGCGCTGTCCGCGCCAGGTGGAGTCATTCCCCGCAGCGGTGCCTTCCTCTGCGGTCGTCATCCCGAATCGCGCGGTCTGCAGTCGTTCAACCAGGCATCTGACCAACCAGGTGAGGGGATCGTGGGCGCGCGATTCGTGGCCGGGAATCCGGAATTCGAAGCCGACGTCCGGCGGAGTTTCTCCCGGCAAACCCTCATGAACACGCTGGGCGCCTCGCTCGAGCTGGTCGCCCCCGGCGAGGTGCATGTCGGCATCCACCGCTCCGCGGCGCTCTGCCAGCAGAACGGCTTCCTTCATGCCGGAGTCATCACCAGCATCGCCGATACGGCGTGCGGGTATGCGGCGCTCACGCTGGCTCCGGCCGGGATGGATGTCCTTGCCGTGGAATTCAAGATAAACCTGCTCTCACCCGCGCGTGCGGAGCGCTTCGTCGCCCGCGCCAGGGTGCTTCGTCCCGGACGAACCCTCACCGTGTCGCTCGCCGAAGTGGCCGGGATCTCCGATTCCGGCGAGGATCTGGTCGCCACGATGCTGTCCACCGTCATCACGCGGCCGGCGGCAGGCGCGAAGCGGGATTGACATGACCACTTTGCTGCCTCCGGCGACGCCGGGCTGCCGGTGCAAACCGAAGGAACCGAAAACGGCATCCCGCGCGGGCTGGGCTTCCTGTTGGACTTCCTGATGAATCGCGTTTCCTGCCGGTTGTTCGAAGCGTAGGAGTGCGGTCCCTGGAGGATGGAGTGTTCCCCTGATCCCGCCGCGTTATCGAGAGCCGATCGTGCTGCTTTTCGTCGTGGCCGCAGCGCTGGCTGTCTCCGGGATCCGGCCGTACGATCGTCTCACCTGGATACTGGAAGTCCTGCCCCTGGTGATCTTCGTGCCGATTCTCATCGGCACGGCCCGCCGCTTTCCCTTCACTCCTCTGACCTACCGCCTCATGTGCGCGCATGCGATCATCCTGGTCATTGGAGGACACTACACCTACGAGCATGTTCCGATCGGTGAGTGGTTCAGGCAGGCTTTTCATCTGCAGCGCAACAACTACGATCGCCTCGGTCACTTCGCGCAGGGGTTCGTGCCGGCCATCATTGCAAGAGAAGTGCTGTTGAGACGATCCCCGCTGCGCCGCGGCGGCTGGCTGTTCTTTCTTGTGACGACCGTCTGCCTGGCGTTCAGCGCCAGCTTCGAGCTGTTCGAGGCAGCTGCGGCGATGACGTTTGGCGCCGGCGCGGATGCGTACCTGGCGACGCAGGGAGATCCGTGGGACACGCAGTGGGACATGTTTCTCGCGCTCGTCGGCGCCATTTCGGCACAGCTCCTGCTGCAGCGGGTGCAGGATCGGCAGATGGAGAAACTGTGAACGGTTACAGCGAAGATCTCGCCTTCATCCACGATGCCGGGTTCTCGGGATTCTCCCGGGACGCGGCTCCCGGTCTGCTCGCGCTGCTTCGGCGCGAAGGGGTGGGAAGCGGACACGTGCTGGACCTGGGATGCGGCGGGGGAGTGTGGGCGAAGCGGCTTCTCGATGAAGGGTACTCGGTGCAGGGTATCGACATCTCCGCGCCGATGATCGCGCTGGCGCGCCGAAGGGCGCCCCGCGCGAAGTTCGTTCGGGCCTCCTTCCATGATATGAAGCTGCCGACCTGCGATGCCGTGACCGCCCTGGGTGAGTGCATCAACTATCTTTTCCACGGCAGGGGTCGTCGCGACGATCTGGTGCGGCTCTTCCGCCGCGTGCATGGCGCGCTGCGGCCGGGGGGGATCTTCCTGTTCGACTTCGCCGAGCCGGGGCGGGGCGGTGGCGAGACGACTCGACGCGGCTTCCGGCAGGCGGATGATTGGGCGATACTTCTGGAAGTGGAGGAAGACGCGGCACGTGCCCGGTTGACGCGACGGATGACCCTGTTTCGCAGAGTGGGGCGTGCCTGGCGCAGGACGGAGCAGACACACCATCTACGCCTCTACCCACGGGCGGTGGTGGCGGCGGCGTTACGCGAAGCAGGCTTCATCGCGCGTCACCTTCGCGGGTACGGACGGCTCCTGCTCGGTGGCGGGCATACCGCCATCCTGGCGCGCCGGCGAGACCCGAAGAAATGATAAGGAAAATGCCCCCGATGCGTGTGAAGGTGAGCTCATAACCGGCTCATTCTAAACTGGATACGGGCATCTCTTCAAAATCCCGAATCGGCATTCTCCATCCGATGCTCATTCAAGCACTTGACTCGAGACCTTCACACGCATCGGGGTCATTTTCTAAATGATAAAACTGTCCCAAAGCGCCGTCACGGGGCCGGCTTGTTCGTAACAGACTCATCGAGCCTGCGTCACCCGGGCGCAGGCAGTTCACCCCGTTCCGGGCGGGCGCATCGGAAGGCGCATCGGTAAAGCGCATCAAGAGGAGTCGATTCCATGACGTGGCTCAAGGCGGTTCGCAGTATCGTGGGCGTGCTGGCAGGGTACGCGCTGATGGGGTTGCTGATCACGCTGGTGCAGGAAACCTGGTTTGGCGGCGTCAGCTACACGAAGTCGTCGCTCGGGGTGCTGGCCGTCTCGGGCTTCTTCACCTTCCTGTCGGCGGTGGCAGGCGGTTACATCGCCGGCCTGATCGCCGGCCACCATGCCGGATGGCACGGCGCGGTGATGTCGTTGATGGTCGCGTGCGAGACGACATGGCTGATCAGCTCCGGCAAGACCCACGATCCGCTCTGGTTCGATACGGCCGCCGCGGGCTCGCTGGTGCTGGGACTGATGCTCGGCAGCCTGCTGCGGGCGGCTGGCGGGGCGGAGCCGCGCACGCCCGTCAGGGTGTAGCCGGAAGGTGAACACGCCAGGAGAGAACCGGTCGTGAACAACGATGAGGAGCGGGCAAGAGTCGTTGCGACGTACAACGCCGCTGCCGACACTTTCGATGATCCGGCGCTCTCGTTCTGGGACCGGTTCGGACGGGAGACGGTTGCCAGGGTGTCGCCGAGACCCGGACAGAGCGTCCTGGACGCCTGCTGCGGCAGCGGCTCATCGGCGCTACCAGCCGCGGAGCTGGTCGGCCCGCGCGGCCGGGTGCTCGCGGTGGATCTTGCGGAGAAACTTCTCGAGCTGGGGCGCGCCAAGGCACGGCGGCAGGGTCTGGACAACATCGAGTTCCGTTGCTCCGATTTCGAAGAGACGGCTGCCGCGGGCAACGACTTCGACGCGGTGATGTGCGTCTTCGGTATTTTTTTCGTCTCCGACATGCAGCGCGCGGTGCGCGCCTTGTGGCGGGCCGTCAAGCCCGGCGGTCGTCTGGCGATCACGACCTGGGGGGCCAACCTGTTCGAGCCGGCCAGTTCGGCCTTCTGGAAGACGGTTCGCTCGGAGCGGGCCGACCTGTACAAGGCATTCAATCCGTGGGATCGGATCGCGGATGGCGGGGCGCTGAGGCGGCTGCTCGACGAGTCGGGTGTGGAGGATCCCGTGGTGGTCGAGCGCCAGGGTGTGCACGAGATTCGCGAGCCGGAGGACTGGTGGACGGTTCTGAGAGGCTCAGGTTACCGGGGAACGCTCGATCTCCTCGACGCGCCATCGCTCGATCGGGTGCGGCGGGCGAGTGTCGAGTTCGCCAGGACCTCGCGTCTGCGCGCCCTGCGGACCGATGTGGTCTACTCGGTGGCCACGAAGCCGAAAGGCGGCACGTCGTGATGAGCAGACGGATCGCGCAGCGAGTGTTCCTGGTGCACTGGAACGCCGTCGAGTCGAAGCAGCGGGCCGAGCTGCTGAGGCAGGCCGGATACGACGTCATCATCGTCGGGCAGAATGGGGACTGGTTTCGAAATCTGAAGGAGAATCCGCCCGAAGCGATGGTCATCGACATGTCTCGCCTGCCCTCGCATGGCCGCGACGTGGCGCTGATGGTCCGGCAGCAGAAGAGCACGCGCCGCCTGCCGCTTGTTTTCGTCGACGGCGATCCGGTGAAGATGGCCAGGGTGCGCCAGCTTCTGCCCGACGCGGTCTACGCGTCCTGGACTGGAATGACAGAGATGACAGGAATCGGCGCCTCATTGAAACGGGCCATCGCGCATCCACCGGCCGAGCCGGTGGTGCCGGCCTCCGCTCTGGCGGGCTATTCGGGCACACCGCTGCCGAAGAAGCTGGGGATCAAGCCGGGTTGCACCGTTGCGCTGGCCGGCGCGCCGTCGGGGTTTCCCTCGACGCTCGGCGCGCTGCCCGACAAGGTCAAACTGGTGGCCGGAGCGAAACGGCGATCCGACCTCACGGTCTGGTTCGTGCGAACCGGCGCCGAGCTTTCACGGGGAATCGGAGCGATGGCGGAGCGAGCGCCCGCGGGCGGACTCTGGATCGCCTGGCCGAAGAAAACCTCCGCGATGGCCGCCGATCTCACGCAGGCGCGGGTCCGACAGGCAGGCCTGGCCGCGGGGCTCGTCGACTACAAGATCTGCGCCATCGACGACACCTGGTCAGGGCTCAAGTTCGCCCGGCGCCGGAGCATGGCGCCATGACGCTGCAGGCATGGCTGCTTTTCTGCGCCACCGAGACGGTGCTTTGCTTCACACCGGGGCCCGCCGTGCTGCTCGTGGTGTCGTTGAGTCTTTCTTCAGGCGCGCGGGCCGGCTTCGGGGCCACTCTCGGCATCCTGGGGGCGAACGCGGCCTATTTCATCATCTCGGCCACCGGCATCGGCGCCGTGCTGATGGCCTCGTACCAGCTGTTCTTCCTGATCAAGTGGCTCGGCGCGGCATACTTGATCTGGATCGGAGCGCTGATGGTGCTTTCCAGGCGCGGTCTCGAGCAGGCCGGGCCGGAGCCGGGGCAGGAGGGGAACGAGACGGCGGAGCCGGCGGCGCGCCGGCGGCTCAAGCCGTTCATGCATGGGCTGGTCACCCAGGGAGCGAATCCGAAGGCGATCTTCTTTTTCACGGCGCTGCTGCCGCAGTTCATCGACGCGACGCGCCCCGTTCCTGCGCAGGTCGCCATCCTCGGCATCAGCTCGATCCTGCTCGAGGTCATGGTGCTTGCCCTTTATATCGCGGCATGCCACAGGGCTCGTGCCGTCGTGCGGCGTCCGGGACTCTCCGTCGGACTGAATCGCGCGGCGGGCGTGTTGTTGATCGGCGCCGGGGCGGGACTCGCGGCGATGCGCAGGCGATAGCCGGGCCTTCCGAGGTGATGAGGATGTCTTTGACGGCGGCGCTCCTGGTGATCGACGTGCAGCGAGCCATCGATCACCCGAGCTGGGGCCGCAGGAACAACCCGCAGGCCGAACGCAACATCGAGCGGCTGCTCGATGCCTGGCGCAGGACAGGCCGCCCGATCGTTCACGTGCGTCATCTGTCGCGCGAGCCCGGGTCCACCTACCGCCCCGGGCAGGACGGCATCGAGTTCAAGAACGAAGCCCTGCCCCGGCCGGGCGAGGAGATCGTGACCAAGCACGAGCACAGCGCCTTTGTCGGCACGGGGCTGGAGGCATGGCTCCGTTCGCGCGGCATCGGCGCGCTGGTGATTGCCGGTGTCATCACGAACAACTCGGTGGAGGCCACGGCGCGGATGGCCGCCGACCTCGGCTTCGAGACCTGCGTGGTTTCCGACGCCACCGCGACATTCGACAAACGCGACTTCACCGGAACGCCGCGCTCCGCCGAGGAGGTCCACGCCATGTCGCTGGCGAACCTCGAAGGCGAGTATGCTTCGGTGAACGACACGGATTCGGTGCTGGCGGCGTTGCAATGAATGAGAGCATTTCGCCCTTTGCGGGTTCGAGGTGACGACATGGCCGATGAGATCGACATCTACATCACGGTGACGCGGAACAACGCCGATTCCTGGAAGCCGGTGAAGGCCGTCCACCGTGGCGAGGATGTCTACGAGATCGTCGGCAGCAACACCTCGCCGGCGGGAGAGACATGGCGTTATTCCACCGGCGACTTCGTGCGCTGCAAGCCGTATGACCTCACTGACAACGACGTCGTGCTGGTGGCCTGGGAGAAGACGGACAAACCGGGGCCGGCGGGCGGATAAACCAGGAGCTGAGAGCAAGGAGAACCGATGCCAGCCTACGTGGTCGTCAACATCGATGTGAAGGACCCGGTGACGTACGAAGAGTACAAGAGGCAGGCGCCACCGTCGATCGCCGCTTATGGCGGTCGCTACATCGTCAGAGGCGGCGCGCTCGAGACGGTGGAGGGATCATGGGCGCCCAGCCGGCTCGTCATTCTCGAGTTTCCGACGATGGAGCGGGCGAAGGCCTGGGTGAACTGTCCCGAGTACCGCGAGGCGAAGGCGCTTCGCCACGCCAGCGCCAGCAGCGAGATGATCGTGGTGCAAGGAGTGTGAATTCGTGGCGAACCGGCAGTCGATCGCGGCCGCCCTTGCGATCCTCGCGGCCTGCCGACACGCCGCCCCGGAAATCCCGCACCCGCCTCCGGATTCGTGGATCGAGCCGACGACAGGCATGGTGTTCGTCCTTATCAAGTCGGGTGACTTCGTGATGGGATCCACCGCGCAGGAGCCGGGGCGCGAGCCGGCCGAGCTGCCTCACCTCGTCCGCGTCTCGAAGGACTTCTACCTGGGAAGAGATGAAGTGACACAGCGGCAATGGCGCCGGGTGATGGGAGGTGACCCGAGCCACTTCACGCGGTGCGGCGCGGACTGTCCCGTCGAGCAGGTGAGCTGGCACCAGGTGCGGGAGTATCTCGCCAGGCTTCAGCGCGCCGGCGCCGCCGCCGGTGAACGCTTCAGGCTTCCCACGGAGGCCGAGTGGGAGTATTCATGCCGCGCCGGCACCACGACGCCGTTCAGCACGGGCGCCAACCTGACCACCTTGCAGGCGAATTACGACGGCAACCATCCGTACGATGGTTTTCCGACGGGTATCTACCGCGAGGGTCCGACACCTGTCGGCAGCTTCGCGCCAAACGCCTGGGGTCTTCGCGACATGCACGGCAACGTCTGGGAATGGTGCGAGGACGATTTCTGCCCCTATCCTGCCGATGCGGTCACCGATCCGGTGGGCAGCTGTTCGTCCGAGCGCAAAGTGATCCGCGGTGGAAGCTGGTATTTCGACGCCAACAGCGCACGTTGCGCGCTGCGCTACACGCATCAGCCCGCGGACCGGGGATTCAGCCTCGGCTTCAGGGTCGTGCGGGAGGTTCCTCCATCATGAAGATGAGCGAAGACGAATACAGGAAAGCCATCGAGACCCTGCGCGGCGCCCCCGCGCTGGTGGACGAAGCGACACGCGGGCTCGCACCCGAGCGGGCCCGCGGCAAGCCTCCGGGAGGGGCGTTCTCGATTCTCGAGAACGTGGCCCATCTTCATGACATCGAGCGCGAGGGGTACCTGGTCAGGGTTCGCCGTCTCATCGAAGAAGATCATCCGTCGTTGGAGGATCTCGATGGCGAGCGTCTGGCGATCGAGCGGAGCTACAACAGGCGCGATTTGCGGTCGGAGGTGCGCGCCTTCGCAACCGCCCGGCTCGAGACGCTCGAGCTTCTCCAAAGCGCGACGGTATCGACGCTCGGTCGTCTTGGCGAGCTCGAGCAGGTCGGCACGATCAGCCTGGCCCGGCTGGTCGGGATGATGATCGAGCACGACCGGGGCCATCTCGAGGAAATCGAGCGTCTGAAGGTTCGGACGGAAGAGCCCGGTTGAGCCGGGTGTATGCTTGAACGTGCGCGCACGGACGATCCTGCTCCTGTGAGGTGAGCCGATGACACTGTCTCGACGCATGTTCGTCAGAACGCTGGGTGTCGGTGGCGTGGGAGCGCTCGCGGTGCCCGCGATCGCCGCGCGTGGTCGCGAGGCGGCTCTCGGCAGGGCGTCGGGCGCATCTCGTCCATTCTCCCTCGTCACCGGCCTGTTCGCGGCGCCGTCATCCGCCGTGCGTCTGGACAGCAACGAGAATCCCAACGGACCGGGTCCGGCAGCGCTCGAGGCGATACACGGCGCGCTGGACGAGGCGTCACGCTATCCCGACATGCCGGAGGATCGTCTCCAGCAGGCAATCGCGGATTCGCACAAGCTCGTTCCTGACAACGTGCTGCTGGGCTGCGGGTCCACCGAGATACTGCGGATGGCCGTGCACCAGTTCACCGCCGAGGCGCGCCCGCTGGTCACCGCGGCACCGACCTTCGAGGACCCGGCCGGGTTCGCCCAGGCGGTCGGCGCGCCGGTCAGCCCGGTGCCGCTGGACCGCGCGCTGAGACTGGACCTGTCGGCGATGGAAGCGAAGGCATCGGGCGCCGGTCTGGTCTATCTCTGCAACCCGAACAACCCGACCGCCACGGTTCACACGCTTTCCGAGGTGAAGGAGTTCGTGGCTCGCATGGGCCGTTCGTCGCCCGGCACGACCATCCTGATCGACGAGGCTTACTTCGAGTACGTCGACGATCCGGGATATGCCACCGCGATACCGGTGGCGATCGAGAACCCGCGCGTCATCGTCTCGCGAACCTTTTCCAAGGTCTTCGGCATGGCGGGTCTGCGCGTGGGTTATGCCGTCGGCAGCACCGCGACCATCAAGGCCTTGTCACGGCATCAGCTGCCGAGCGGCGTGAACCTGCTGGGAGCTGCGGCCGCGCTGGCGAGCCTCGACCTGAAGGATCACATCGAACAGCAGCGCCGTCTGAACCGGGAGGCCAGGGAGTTCACACGCCGCTACTTCGAGACGGCCGGTTACAAGGTCGTGCCGAGCCAGACGAACTTCATGATGATCGACATCCGGCGCGACGCGAAGGAGTTCAGGGCAGCCTGCCGCAAACGCAACGTCATGATCGGCCGGGCTTTTCCGCCGCTGACCAGCCACATCCGCGTCACGATGGGCACGATGGAGGAGATGCGGCAGGCCGTGGAGGTGTTCGGACAGGTGCTGGCCGGCGGCAGCGGCGTCTGAAACTCGATCATGCCGCCGCGATCAACGGGCCTTGCCGGCGTGCCGGAGCGGCTCGACCTGCAGCGAGATCAGGCGCACGATTCCGTGGCCGTCGAGCAGTAATCCCACCGAGCCATCCGGTGACGGCGCTTCGTGAGCGTGCACCAGCACCTTTCCGTTCAACATCCCCTTGATGTGCATGCCGGCCGACGAGAGCACCAGCTTCATCGGCTGGGGCGGCAACCGGGTCTCGGCCTGGTCGAGCTGGCGATCCCGTTTGCTGCGCAGATGCACGAGCGAGGCGATCCCCTGGGTGGTGATTTGAAAGATCCCGGCATCATCGAGGGCGCTGGCGTGGTGCGCGAGCGCGGCCGCTCCCTGGAATCCCGTGAGATCGAGCACCGCTTCGAGCTGGACATCGCCGTAGGTTCCCGACAGCAGGAGCATCGAGCGACCTGAAACCCGCAGGTTGATCCCCGGGCCGGCCGGCGCGCCGGACGACGGTGGAATGGCCTCGGCGGTGACGACGGCCGGGTCGGATCCCACCGCGTTGGTGAGGATGGCGCCCAGCTGCGCTGAATCGTCGGGCCCCGGCATCCAGACCAGCGTGCCATCGGCTCCCCTGATGACGGGCGAAGCAGGCGCGGCGGGGCGCGCGGGCACTTGCGCAGGGGGGGCCGAAGGCGCGGACTTCGCGGTGGACGCCGGAGCTCTGGCGGCGTCTGCGCCGGCGTTGGCCGGAGTGACGGCCACACCATGCCGATACACCAGCGCGCCGCCACGGTCGGCGGTTTCGACCAATGCCCAGGTTCCT
>DASROJ010000374.1:0-14017 GCA_035646975.1 Patescibacteria group bacterium | reverse complement strand
ACCCTCGACGCGGCCGACGCCCTTGCCGCCGAATGCGAGATCGTCGATGCGGACGTCGTGCATCTGCCCGCGCTTGAGGGGGACGGGCATTACTCTTCGAGCATTTCGTAGAGGGCGCGCAGGAGGTCCGTGGCGGTCAGGATGCCCACCACCTTGTCCTGCTCGACCACGGGCAGCGCGCCGAACTTGCGGTCGATCACGACCTTGGCGGCGTCCTTGAGCGAGGTGGAGGGAGTGACCGTGAAGGGACTGCGCGTCATGATCTGCGCCACGCGCGTCGTGCTGAGCACATGGTCGAACTGGACCTGGTCGACGCCTGACAGCAGCGAAGGGGTCGCACGCTTGATGTCCCGATCCGTGACCAGGCCGACGATGCGGCCGTCGGTGACAACCGGAAGATGGCGGATGCGGTGCCGCTGCATCACGGCAATCGCGTCGCGGAGGGACTGAGCCTCCGACAAGGTCTCCACCTTGCGGGTCATTCTCTGTTCGACCGTCATCTTCCTGTTGTTCTGCATCGCCCGCCGATTCGCCCGCTTCAGCGCCCGCCCCATCGTCCGCAACGTCCGGGCGGGATGATACCACGTTCACGGACCGTCGACGGGCAGCACCACGTGGAACGTGCTCCCCTTCGCCGGGACGCTGGTCACGTCGATGCGGCCTCCGTGAAGCTCGACGATTTCCCGCGAAAAGACCAGCCCGAGCCCGGTTCCGCGCTTGCCTTCGCCCACCTGGGAGAAGCGCCGGAACAGCCGGTCGAGCTTGTCCTCCGGGATCCCCTCCCCGGTGTCGCAGACGTCGATCTGCACCGCGGGGCCCCGGCCGGGAAGGACCGACGCGCGCGCCAGCATGATCACCGAACCGCCGGGCGGAGTGAACTTCAGCGCGTTGGAGACGAGGTTGGCGAGCACCTGGAGCAGCCGGTCGCGATCGCCGCGGACGGCGGGCAGCGAAGCCTCCAGCTCCCGGGTCAGGGTGATCCCTTTCTCCTGCGCGGCGCCTTCGAACGCCTCGAGCGACTCCTCGATCAGTCCGGCGACTTCGAGCGGATGCGCGGTAAGCCGCATCATGCCGGCATCGATCTTCTGGAGGTCGAGATAGTTGGTCACGAGACGGGACAGACGATCGGCCTCGCGGTTGATCACGTCCAGGTAATGGCGGATGCGCGCCGGCTCGAGCGACTGGTAATCATCGTAGAGGATCTCGGCGAAGCTCTTGATGCTGGTCAGCGGTGTGCGCACATCGTGCGACACCATCGAGATCAGGTCGGACTTCTCCTCGTCCATCCGCCGCGCCTGACGCAGCTCCTCTTCCATGCGCGCCTTGGCGGCGACTTCGGCGAACAGGGTCGCGTTCTCGATGGCGATCGAGGCGTAGTTGGCGAACGCCATCAGGAATTCCTGGTCCTCACGGGCGAATGTGACCACCGCCGCCCGGGTGTCGACGTAGATGACCCCCATCACCGCACCGCGGCGGTCGACCAGCGGCACGCAGAGCGCCGAACGGATGTTCAGATCCACGACGCTCTTCATCTCGCGGAAACGCTCGTCCTCCTGCGCATCGGTGGTGACGACCGGCCTGCCGCTGCGCGCCACCGACAACGCGATGCCGGTGCTGAATTCGCGGACACTGCCCGGGGGCGTCGCCCCCTGCGGACCGGCGCCGTCTCCCATGTTGATGGCCGCCCGGCGCGAGAAGGCGTCCGAGGCGGCGTCGTAGAGTGTGAGGAACCCGCGCTCCGCGCAGACCACCTTGACCGCGAGGTCGAGGACGATTTCCAGCAGGTCGCCTCGATCGTAGGACGAGTTGATGACCTTGCCCACTTCGTAGAGTGTCTGCATCATCATGCGCCCGCGCTCCACGCGCACCAGGTTCTGCCGGAGGCTTTCCAGACGCGTATCCACCAGCGAGAAGCACTGCGCCAGGATGTGCGGGTCGGCTCCCGGCTTGCCGACGGTGTGTCTGAGTGAGAGCAGGGCGTCCTGGAGCTCGGCCACCATGGCGCTGCCGCGAAGACCTGCATCGCTGGCGGCGCGCGGCGACGAGGCCGTCCTTTCGAGCACCCCTTCGAGCGGCGCCGCGGGCAGATCGACGAAGGAATAGAGCGAATCGCCGACACGGATGATGTCGCCGTCCTTCAACGCGGATTCGGTGACACGCCGGTGATTGACGAACAGGCCCATGCTGCTGCCGTCGTCCTGGATCGAAAAGCCCTGCGGCTGGCGGGTGATGCTGGCGTGATGACGCGACACGCGCAGATCGAGCGAGACAATATCATTGTCGTTGCCACGGCCGATCGAGACGCGATCCTTTTCCAGAGGGTGCACGATCTGCCGGCCGTCATTGTCGAGAAAGACCAGGCACGCCATTTCGGCCATCCTACCATGTGGTAGCATCCGCCCCGTATGGGACTTTCCGGACATGACCGCCGCGAACCGCGTCTGGTCTGGGTCGTGGCGGGGGTCTTCCTCGTCGCCCTTCTGCTCCGCCTCGAGTATCTGCGCCAGCTCTCCGGCTCGGGCCTGTGGGGCTACCTTCGACTCGATCCGCTCTACTACCACGACTGGGCGCTGCGCATCTCACGAGGCGAGCCGACGGCAGCGCAGACCTACGAGATGACGCCGCTCTACGCGTACGCATTGGGAGCGGTGTTCAGGCTGTGCGGCGAATCGCTCCTGCTGCCCCGGCTGCTGCAGGCGATCGCGGGAGCGGGAACCTGCGCGCTCGTCGCGCTGCTCGGCTGCCGCATCTTCGGAAAGGCCGAGGGATGGCTCGGCGGTCTGGCGCTGGCGGCGTACGGGCCGGCGCTGTTCCACGATCTGATGATCATGAAGACCGTGCTCACGGTGGCCCTGTCGACCGGGACCGCCGCGGCGCTTTACTTCTCCGGAGGAACGCGTCCGCGCCGGCTGCTGGCAAGCGGCGCGCTGCTCGGGCTGACCGCGCTCTGCCAGGAGAACATCAACGTCACCCTGCCGGTGGTGCTGGCCTGGATACTCTGGCGCGGCCGCGACGCCGGATGGACCAGGGCCGCGGCGTGCGGTCTGGCGCTTCTTGCCGGGTTCGTCCTCGTCGTCGCCCCCGTGACACTCCGCAACCACGCCGTATCGGGCGAGTTCGTGCTGATCACCACGGGCGGTGGAGAAGTCTTCTACACCGGAAACAACGAGCTGGCGTCGGGCAAGTACCAGCCGCCGGCGTTCGTGCGGCCGGATCCGCTGTTCGAACACGAGGATTTCCGCGCCGAGGCCGCCCGCAGGCTCGGGCATGCCGTGACACGCAAGGAATCCGACTCGTACTGGTGGAGCGAAGGGTGGCGGTTCATCAGGGAGAACCCGGCGCGCTACGCGGCGCTTCTGTGGGACAAGGTGACGACCTACTTCAACGCCTACGAGCGGCCCGACAATTTCTCGTACGACAACTTCCGGCGATTCATCCCGCTGCTGCGGATGCCGCTCGTCCGGTTCGGATGGATCGCCCCGCTCGGCCTGGTCGGGCTCGCGCTGTCGGCGCGACGCTGGGCCGAGCTTCTCCCGTTGCACGCCGTCATCGGGTGCTACATCCTGTCGGGGCTTCTGTTCTTCACGCAGGATCGTTACCGGATGCCGATGATTCCACTGCTGATGGTCTTCGCCGCGCATGCCACGGTCACGCTGATTCACGCGGTGCGCCGGCGTGAAGTGGGGATCCTCGCCCTGGTGGTTCCCGCGCTCGTCGTGCTGGCGGTCTTCATCAACCGCGACCCCGGCAACTCGCGGACCTTCGAGGCGCAGAACCACGGCATCCTCGGAGAGATGTTCCTCGAAGCGGAAAGGCCCGACGAGGCGGTGACCGAGTTCGAATCGGCGCTCACGACGATGGATTCGGTGGCCGGTGCGACCCGAAGCGCCCAGGACCAGCGGATGATCGCGTCGGCGCATTACGGGATCGTGCTGGCGCGCGCCGGGTCTTCGGACGACACGACGATCGCGCACCTGCGCGCCGCCGGCATGTCACCCGACGCGGATACCCGCCGGGACGCTCTTGGCCGGCTCGGCGGCATCCTGATGCGGCGCGGCGACGCGGCCGGCGCAGCCGATGCGTTCGCGGGATCGATCGCGGCGGACCCTCAGCCTGGACCGGCCACCTTCCAGCGCGAGCCTGCGCTGGCCGAGGCGTTGCACAAGTCCGGTCGCGCGGCCGAAGCGCTCAGGGTTGTCGAAGAAGCGCTCAGGCAGGCACCGCCTTCAATCGACCCGGTGCTTCTGGCCGATGCTCATTACGGCGAAGCGCTCATCTACCTTCACGACATCCCCGATCCGTCCCGCGCCGCCGGCGAGCTGCGGGAGGTGCTGCGGCTCAACCCCGGGCACCAGCGGGCGGAATGGATCCACCGCACGCTGGCGTCACTCGCGCCATGAGCGACACTCGATTCGAGCCGCAGGAGATGTACGAGCCACCGAGTCCCCTGGCGGCTCATCACCGCGCGTTCGCGTGGGGGATCTTCACCTTCGCGCTTCTGGTCCGCGCCGCCTATCTCAAGCAGCTGCAGACGACGCCCCTGTGGAACGACCTGCCGGTGGATCTGGGTTATTACCACGACTGGGCGGTGCGCATCGCGGCGGGCGACTGGATCGGCAAAGACGTCTTCGAGCAGAGCCCGTTGTACGCCTACTTCCTCGCGATCGTCTTCAAGCTCTTCGGCGCCGGGCTGCTGATGCCGCGACTGATCCAGATCGTCGTCGGGTCGCTGACCTGCGTGCTGATCTACCGCACGGGGCGTCTGGTGGTTTCCCCGGTGGCCGGCCTGGTGGCCGGGCTGATGGCGGCGGTGTACGGACCGTTTCTGTTCTACGACGGGATGCTGATGAAGGAGGTGTTCTCGGTCTTCTTCATGTCGGCGATGGTCTACCAGCTCCACGCCGGCAACGCCTCCCAGCGGGGAATGCTGGCCACGGCGGGGCTCTGTCTCGGTCTGGCCGCCCTGGTGCGCGACAACATGATCCTGCTGGCGGCTCCCATCGCCTTGTGGCTCATGATCGATCCCTGGATTCGTCACGATCGAACCCGGTCGCGAAGATCGTGGGAGCGGATCAAGGAAGGCATTCAACGCGTGGCCTCCTTCGCCATCGGAATCCTGCTGATCGTGGTTCCGGTGGCCGCGCGCAACTATCACGTCTCCGGCGAGCTGGTGCCGCTGACGGCAGGCGGCGGTGAAGTCTTCTATATCGGCAACAACCCCGATGCCGACGGCCGCTATTCTCCTCCGCTGTTCGTGCGCGCCTCGAGCGTCGTCGAGCACGAGGACTTCCGCCGTGAGGCGGCCCGGCGGCTGGGCCACGCCGTCACGCGGCAGGAGGCTTCGAGCTACTGGCTTCACCAGGGTCTGGACTGGATCCGCGACAACCCGCGGGACTGGCTGGCGCTGCTGGGACGCAAGCTGCTGATTTTCTGGAACCATTACGAGCTGCCGGACAATCACAGCTACGAACATCACCGGCGTCTGGTGCCGATTCTCCAGCTTCCGCTGGTGACCTTCGGGTGGCTGGTGCCGATGGCGGCGGGCGGGCTGGTGCTGACCTGCTCGCGCTGGCGGGACCTGATGGGAATCTACCTGACAGGCATCGGCTACGTCGGCACCGTGATGCTCTTCTTCAACTTCGGCCGCTTCAGGATGCCGGTGGTTCCAGTCCTCATGGTGCTGGCCGGCGCCGGCGTCGCCGCCTTCTTCAAGGCGGTGACCGGTCGCAGGCTCCTGCCCGCGGCGCTCGCGTTGGCGGTCGCCTGCGGTGTGCTGCTGGTCAACGCGCGCGATCTCGAAGACGACCCGGTGTACATCGGCCAGAGCCACGCCCAGCTCGCCGAGCTTCTTTACCGTTCGGGCCGCACGGCGGAAGCCGCGGTGGAGTCACGCGAGTCGATACGCCTGCTGGAGGGTTTCTTCACGCGGATGGGTGGCGCCACCGGCCAGGACGGGCACGGGGTGCCGCCGGCAGGGCAACCGGGCCGGCCGGACCTGGGCGCGTCGTTCTACGCCGTGATGGAGGAAGCCTACCAGACGCGATCGCGGATCGCGCGCGCCGAGGGCTCCGAGGCGGAGGCGGAAGCCTGGGCACGTCACGCCTCCATCGCGGCGGGCGCCGAGTCGCGCGCGGCCGGCGCCGCCGAGCTGGCGCGCAAAGGAGAACAGGAGATGCAGGCGCACAGATTCCAGGATGCGGCGCGGTCGTTCTCCGGGGCGATCGACCTGGTGCCGGCCTCGGGCGCGGGGGCCGATCCGGCCGCGCGTGTGCGACTCTCGTTGCACCTCGCCGAGGCGCTGCATCGATCGGGGCGGCCACGCGAGGCGCTGTCGGCGGTGGAAAGCGCGATCGAGCGGGCCCCGGGGCTTCCGGACGCCGACCTCGCCGACGCCCACTATGGCGAAGCGCTCATCTACCGCGACCTCGGCGATCGGGACGCGATGCGCGCCCACCTGATCGAGTGCCTGAGGCTGAACCCTTCACACCCACGCGCCGACTGGATGAAGCAGGAGCTGTCCGACTCGCGCTGAGGTCGACGGTCGAGACGCCGCGCTCCGGCTCCGGTTTCCGTCCGCCCGCGCCGGTGAACCAGCGCGCGCCCGGTGGCGGCAGCTCGGGCGGC
Organism: Patescibacteria group bacterium; assembly: GCA_035646975.1. GTDB lineage: Bacteria > Acidobacteriota > Polarisedimenticolia > JACPZX01 > DASXTC01 > DASROJ01. The sequence goes on along the minus strand of DASROJ010000374.1, from coordinate 7,393 downwards.
ACGGGGGTGACCGCCGCGATGGCCGGCATGGCCGGCTCGCCCGGGTAGATCACCCGCTCGAGAAAGAGGCCGGCTCCCGGCGCCGTCCACTGCGCAATCCCTTCCCCGGCGCCTGGCGGAAGTCGTCCCGCGAGCAACAGGTCGATGTCGTCCGACGAGCACTCGCCAGCCGCCACGCGGACAAGGACTCCGACGATGCGTCGGACCATCTTCCACAGGAAATGCGATGCGGTGAGACGGACCAGGATCAGCGCGCCCGCCTCGGCGACCTCGGCCTTGCCCAGCACGACGAGCGTGCTGGTCTGCTCGGCGGCCCGTTCGCAGAAAAGCGCGAAGTCGTGGCGGCCCACGAGACGCGCGGCGCCTTCGGCCATCCTCGCCGGGTCGATCTCGCGCTTGACCCACCAGACGTGCGGCTTGGCATGCGCGGCCCGCCTGCGGGAGACCTGGTAGAGATAGACGCGCGACAAGGCGTCGTGCCGCGCGTGAAACGCGTCGGCCGCGGGGAGCACCGACAGGACATGGATGTCGGCCGGCAGCGCCCCGTTGACCGCCCGGCGGAACGGCTCGGCATCCACCGGCTTGCGAAGACGCAGATGAGCTGTCTGGGCCAGGGCATGGACGCCGGCGTCGGTGCGTCCGGCGCCACCCAGCTCCGTGATGTCGCCGCCCGACTCGGTGATGGCGCGGCGCAGCTCTCCGGCGATCGAGCGGGCGTTCTGCTGCTCCTGCCACCCGCGAAACCGGGTCCCCTCGTACTCGACGTTCAGGCGATAGGTGGGCACGGCGGGATTATGACCCGGCGCGGCCCGTCAGGGTATCGAAAAACCCCTGTCGTGTCCTGACATCTCAGTTCATCCTGCGACGGAACCCCGCGACGAGCATCGCGTCGTAGATGCTCAGGATCCAGACGACTCCGGAGGCAGCCAGCACCGCCGCCACGCCGGTGTTGAGCTGCGCGGACAGATCCCGCCAGGCGTTCACCTCGTTGAGCATCGCCAGGAACGGCGTGAACAGCAGCAGGACGACCGTGTAGATGCCCGTCAGGCCGAAGAAAAGAAACGCGACGGCCTTGCCGGGCTGTCCGTTGACGAGCTGTCCCCACCCCGGGACGATCAATGAGGCCATACCCGACAGTATCGGGTTGTCCTTGCCGCCGAACGGACCGTCGTCCCGCTCCGCCTGGCGGTAGGCCTGGTGCACGGCCGCCATCGCGAGAAACACCACCAGGAAATCCAGCGTCGCCACGCTCAGAAAAATCTGCAGATCGGTGACGCCGAAGACATCGGCCAGCGCCCTCACCTCGGGCCACATCCTGCAGACGCTCCAGTTCAAGGCCACGACGAGCGTCTCGGTCAGGAAGAGCAGTGCGCCAACCTGCCCCTGGCCGTTGTACGCCTGGCCCGCACCGCAGATGAACAGAGACAGGGTCGAGGCCAGCAGCGCCCGGGTGCCCGATGTCGCCGGCTGGGCATAACGGACCCTGGATCGGGCCGTCCCCTTGTGCGAGCCGTCCGTCATCGAGTCCGCGGAAGACGAGGCAGGGCGCATGGCCCCTTTGCGCTCGAGCTCCCTGCGCATCGAATCGAGGATCTGATCGTCGGCAATCGTGTAGACATCATCATTCCGTGCCATGGAGTGACCTCCTGCGCGCGTCGCCCGGTGCCCGACGCCTGTGCCTCGCGGTTCCGTCGGATCGCACCGCGGGTCGACGAGTCGAATATAGAGTTGGCTGACGCGCGGTCCACCCTCACGCTGGACGGGTGTTTTGGCGGGACGTCTGTCGGGGTGGTCGCGTTTGGTCGCCGGGTCGCGCCGGTCGGAGTTCTCGTCAGGGCGTGCCGCCGAGCGTCTCGATCTGCCGGCGCGCGGCGGTCATGTTCCTGTTGTGCTTCAGGACCTGCTTGAAGGATTCGATCGCGTCGTCGTTTCGTTTCAGCGCGGCCAGAGCGTTGCCGCGGTTGAACCAGGCGCGCCAGTTGGTCTGGTTGCCGGCCACCGCGCGATCGTACTCGGCGACCGCGGAAACGTAGTCCTTCTTTCCGAAATACTGGTTGCCCGCGTTGTAATGAACGTTGGCCTCCTGGATCAGGTGGCTCTCGTCGACCTGGACATGAAAGATCAGGAAGAGCACCGCGACGATGGCCACGTAGACCCAGGACTCCGTCCGTGTCGCCGAAACAGGGCTGCGATGGCCCTGCCAGAGTCGCTCGGCGCCGGACGCGGCGAACAGGATGAGGTAGGGAGCCGAGGGCATCCTGTAGCGTGAGGAGACGTAGAACATCATCGCCACCAGGAAGTTGGACACGACGAACAGGGCCAGCAGCAGGGCGGGAGGGCGGAATCCGTCCTTGAGCTGCATCAGGATCCCCGCGATTCCCAGCGATGTGATCAGCGCGAAGGGCAGCGGCGTCATCCAGAGCGTCAGGACCGATTCGCGCTCGGCGTAGAGGATGTACTCGGTGGAGTATTCGTACGAGCCGAGAAACCTGAGCAGCTTGAAGCACTCCAGCACGAACGACTTGCCGGGATTGGCGGTTATCCAGGAAAGTCCGCGGTTCATCCAGTAGCGGGTGACCTCCGAGCGCTTCAGCGGATGGCCGACTTCCTTTTCAGCGAGTGTTTTTTCCTCTTCCGCCTGCACGTGAGGGTTGCCCGAGAAGCCTTCGTGGTCGAGAAAGACATAGAGCCCGCGCGCCCGCGCGTTGTTCGATTGGTAGAAGGTGATGCCGGCCTGCGATGAGATCAGGTTGGACAGGCTCCAGTCGTTGCTGACGACCCAGTTGCGCATCGTGACGGGCGCCACGGCGATGACGACGAAGGAAGCGAACACCGAGATGGCGAACCAGGGGTGCCTGCCGGCCAGAGCGTACTGATCGATGGCGGCGGGACTCTTCCTGGTGTCCCGGCGTCTGGTGACATGATGGATCCACCAGGCCGCCAGCGGCACGAACAGCAGCGTCTCGGGCCGAGCGAGGGCGGTGAGGCCGAGCAGCGCGCCGCACAGGCCCCAGAGGGTCAACGTCTGCTGCTCGCCGGCGAGCAGCAGCAGCCGCATGAGGCAGAGGCCCAGGGTGAGCGCGAGGGTCGTGCTCATCAACTTCGCTTCCATGAACATGAACGAGCCGTACAGCGTCGAAAACACGGCCGCGATCAACGCGACCCGCTCGTTGAAGACCTTCCTGCCGATCGCGTAGACGAGGTAGATGTTGGCGATGCCGAGCAATGACTGCAGCAGGTAGACCGCCGGATAGCTGTGCCCGAACAACTTGAAGACCACCGCCAGGAAATACGGGTACAGGGGGGGCAGCGTGAACACCTCCTGGCCGCCCAGCCAGTCCCCCGCCGCGATTTTCTGCGCCAGCTGGTCGTACACCTCGGCGTCCAGCAGCATCGAATCCCAGAAAACGGAGTGCGCCTGGTAGTCGAGCAGGTAGGCGACGCGAACGATCGCGGCAACGCCCAGGATGATCCAGATGAGACGCTTCACTCAGTCCCCTGCCGCGGTGGCCTTCGGCTTCCAGTCCGCCGGGCGCGATGTGTCATAGACGAAGATGGAGCCGCCGATGACGGCAGCCGGAGTCTGGCTCCAGAGAAAACGGTACCGGTCCTTGTCCTCGGCATAGACCCCCTTGAGATTGGTCGCCGACACCGCGATGTAGCCTCCCTCGAAATCGGGCGTGCTTCGCACGCCGTAATACCGCAGACAGGCACGGCCGAAATAATCCACGTAGATCTTGTCGATGCGCTTTTCGGAGATGAACCTGCCAAGACCTTTGAGATCCTGACCCCAGTCGAGGTTCGAATCCAGCAGTACTTCGGCGCCGCGCGAGGGCCCCCCCACGGTGAGGTTGAAAAAAGTGAGGTAATCGGGATACATCCATGCCGCCACCGCCACCTGCCACGCCACCATCGCGCAGACCAGCCGGGCCCGCCATGCTTTGTCGAAGTCGATCCGCGTCGTCATCGCGGCGACAATACACATGAAGGGGTAGACCGGCAGGATGTAGCGCAGGCCGATGTTCTTCAGGTTGCCCGAAAGCGTGAAGGCGAACAGGTAGACGAGCAGCGGCACCTGCGGCAACAACGCCTGGATCGGGTCGAGGCCATCCTTTCCACGGCGCATCCAGAACAGGAGACCGGCCCCCGTCAACAGCAGCAGCGGAAGGGGCGTCTTCACCGCCAGCGCCGCCAGATAATAATGACGCCAGCCGGTCATCGAGTACTGACCGAACAGGTAGGACCACCAGCGCTGACCGCTGGCCTCCGCGTGATCGAACCCTCTCACGTACTCGAGAGGAACAGGCAGCGGCACACCGCCCAGCGGACCGGCGGCGTACTCGCGGAACTTCTGGCTCTCGGGAGTGAAGCTCTTGAGCGTGGAGAAGGAACCGCCGAACCCATAGCCGAGATTGAGCACCGCCACGCCAATCAGCGCGATGAGCGACAGACCGACCGCCAGGTCCCGCCATCGCCCGCGACCCTCCAGCACGACATGGATCACCCCGCAGATCGCCAGGATTGGCACCAGCAGCACGGCGGTGAACCGCGTGAGCAAGGCCAGTCCGAGCAGGACACCGGTGCCGATCAACCACCCGCGGCTCCTCCGGCGAAGCCAGGTCACGAACGCGGCGAAGGTGAAAAAGGTCATGGCGGCGTTGCCCAGGTCGGTCGTCACAAACCCCGAATGAGCGAGGATGTTGGGCTCGAACACGAGCAACGCGAGCGCCACCAGGCCGGCGAACGTTCCCATCGCGGCGGCCGTGTAGCCGTAGACCGCGCAGGCCATCGCCGTGGCCACCAGCGCGATCGGAAGCCGGGCCGCGCGCAGGATCCGGTCGCCGTCATTGGCGTGATAGACGAAGTCATGCGCGACGTTCCACTCGTCCGACTCGCGCTTCATCTCGGTGCGTGGGGGACTGGCTCCCATGATCACGAGTGGCAGCGCAGCGAGCGCCTTCATCAACGGCGGATGTTCGTGGTTGGTCGCGAAATCCCCCTGCGTGAGGATCCGCCAGCCGGAGAAGATGTGAACCGATTCGTCGTAGGTGGCGGATTTCGTGCCCGTCGCCGCGCTGACAAGCAGGAAGAAGACGACCAGCAGCGCCGCGGCGGCATGACGGCTCTTCATGCGAGAAGTCGTGATGAGATGACCTGGAACGCTTCTTCCAGACAGATTCCCGCCTCGCCGGCCGGCATGCCGCCTCCACGCGCCAGGGCCGCGCCACCGCCCCCCTTGCCCCCGTGGGCGCCGCAGATCGCCGAGAGGATCTCTCCCATGCTCATCTCCGCGGGCACCCCCGCTGCCGAGCGGGCGAACACCAGGGTCGTTTTGCCGGCATCGGGATCGGTGGCGGCAAGCAGCGCGAAGCGGGATCCCGCCTCGACATACTTCCGGGCCAGCAGCTGCAGATCTTCGGCCGGACGACCGGCGAACAGCTCCACCAGCACCCGGCAGGCTCCCACCGGACGCGCCGAGGCTTCCCGCGCCATCGCCTCGGCCCCCACCAGCGCCTCATTGAGCGCTTTCACCGTGCGTCGCGTCTCGCCGAGCTGATCCTGGATTCGATCGAGGGCCAGCGGAAGCTCGGCAGGCTGCACCGAGAGCCTTGCCACGCAGGCGTCCACCACTTCGCCGAGCTCTCGCATGACGCGCACCACCCGGCCGCCGCAGACGAATGCGACGCGGGTGCCTCCCTTGAATCTTTCCCATCGACGAATGGCCACGGCCCCCACTTCGCCGGCGCGGCGCACGTGAGTCCCCCCGCAGGGGGTTTCGTCGAATCGACCTACCCTGACCATCCGGATCGGGTCGCCCGGCTTGAGTGCCAGATCGCGCGCCAGGTTCATGTCGGCGGCCAGCTGCGGCGCACGCGCCGCGTCGATGAGATCGACTTCCACCGGCGGATCCGAGAAGACGATCTCGTTGGTACGGGCCTCCACGCTGCGAGCCATGGCCGCGTCGAGCTCCGTCCTGTCGATGTCGATGGTGCAGAGCCCCTCGCCCAGGTGGAACGATTTGGTGGCGGCGCCGGCCATCTCGACAAATGCGCGCGACAGGATGTGCTGGCCCGTGTGCTGCTGCATGTGGTCGAACCGCCGCACCCAGTCAATCTCGCCGGCGACTTCACCCGATGGGGGCGACTCCGCGCTCACGAGATGCAGTATCCGCCCGTCGCCGCCTTCATGGACATCGACCACTGGCTTTCCCGCGAGCCGTCCGGTGTCGTGAGGCTGGCCGCCGCCGGTGGGATAGAACAGGGTTCGATCCAGCTCGACCGCGAACAGGCCTGCCGAGACAGGCTCGGCTGCGGTCACCGTGGCGGTGAAACGGTCCAGATACGAATCGTCCCGATACATCCGATGCGGCATGGCCTCTTATAGCACGCGCTGCGCCGATTTACATCAGCGAGGCCGGATGCGTTGCGAAGGGGTCGGCGAATAACCGTGGCGGTGCGCGAAGATGACCACTGTGTTGGACGGATCCATCACCACTGACGCCTGTGGTGGACAGGCACCTCCACGCACCCATCACGCAAGTTTTTCTACTCCAATCACTTACGAAAACGGGACCAGGAGGGCGCGATGGCATGGCACGTGCAATGCTGATGGGCGGAACCCGGGTCAAGCCAGTAGAACCAGTGCCCGGGATGGAGGTCACGGACATGCTGACCAACGTGAGCAAAGCGGTTTTCGCCGCAGCCTTTGTGACCCTCGCGCCGGTTGCCCCTCTGCTCATCGGCAGCGCATCCGACGCGGATGCGCATACATATGTGAGCGGCACTGTCACGTTCGGCTCACCGGTCGCGGTGCTCGGTTTTTCGTACGGCAACCCGTACGCGTACGGGCCGGTCTACGAGTCGCCCGAGGAATGCGGAGTCGGACCGGTTTACTACTACCCGCAATACCGGGTGTACGCGCCCAGGTACCCGGTGTTCCGCTACTACAGCTATTCGGCGCCCAGGTACTACTACCCGCACCGGAGCTACGGCGTGCGGGGCCATGACTACGGTTACCGGGGCTACTCCCGGGGACACGCATACGGTCATTCGTACCGCGGCTCTGGCGGATACTACGGTGGTCGTCAGTACGATCGCTCGGATGGCCGCCACGACGGACATTGGAACGGACATTCGAACGGACACTCGAACGGACGCAACAGCATCCGCGGCCATTCAAGGGATGACCGCTGAAGATACGCCCTTTGACATCGTGAATCTTGGGAGATGCCGCAATCGTTCCTCCCTGATGGTCCCCCCCTGAAGGCAAGGGTTCCCCCATTGCGGCATCTCCCAGCAAGTCCCCCCCAAGCGAGCGAGAGCCTGGACAACTCTCCGCGACGCTGAAACAGCGGGGCCCGGAAACAGCGACCTCCCCCAGAGCGGGACCCAAC
>DASROJ010000373.1:0-5712 GCA_035646975.1 Patescibacteria group bacterium | reverse complement strand
ATAGAAGGCAAGGACAGGACCCTCGAGCAGCTGCGCCGTGAAAACTCCGAGCTGAAGCAGCGGGCGGCGCAACGAAAGGACGCGGATTGAGGCGGATCCCGCTGCCGGCCTTTCTCATGGCGGTTCTGCTGTTCGTTTCGGCGGGCGCTTGCGGGCGTTCGTCGCAGGCGTCGCCGGCCGCCGACGACGTGATCGCCAAATCGTCGAACGACGAAGAACGCGAGGGGCTCATGCGGGCCCGGGATGACATCGACGACGGGATGCGTCGGGAAGTGGCCGAGAAAGATGCCGAGATCGAGCGACTCCGCAAGGAAAACGACGAACTCCGAAGAAGGCTCGACAGGAAGTAGGGACAAACAGGAGAAGCGATGCTGACGCTTTACCAGTACGAGAGCTCCCCATACTGCTGGAAGGTCAGGATATGCCTGACCGAAAAGAAGCTGGAATACACGCCGGTCATGCCCGTGGATCGCGAGAACGATCCCAAGTTCAAGTCGCTGACTCCGGTGGGCAAGGTGCCGGTGCTGGTGCTGGAGGATGGCACGCCGATCTTCGAGTCGACGATCATCAACGAGTACCTCCAGGATCGGTACCCTCAGCCGCCGCTGCTGCCAAACGATCCGGCGGATCGCGCCAGGGCGCGGATGTTCGAGGATCTGGCAGATCAGTATCTTGCTCCGGCCCTCCGCCTGATGTTCACCGCCAACTACCGGTACGACAAAGGCAAGATTTACCGGTTGAAGGTCGTGAACAAGGAACAGGAGGCCGAAGGATTGAGGATCTCAACCGGCTATCTGCAGTTTCTCGACAGCTGCCTGGAAGGGACGGAGTATTTCGTCACCGAGTTCAGCCTCGCCGACATCGGATTGATCCCGCCGCTGGCGCGAACCTCCAGGCTGCTCAAGGTGCCGCTGAAGGAGAAGTACCCCAACATTGCCGCCTGGGTGGATCGGGTCCTGTCGAGGCCCTCGGTCAAGACCACGTCGCCGCCGCCTTATGACGTTCTCGACGATCCCGTGTAAACTTTCCGAGGGTCGCAGAGTCCAATGAATTGAAGGTCGGCCACCTCCTCGGCACCAACCCTTCACCGGGCCCGCAACTCCCCCCGCGGGCCCGCTTTTTTTTCAAGGCGGCGTCCCGTGCCGGGTTAGCGCCGCGACCAGATCCGGCGGCAGCGTCATGCCGGCGGCCCGGGCCTTGCGGGCTTCCAGCGCGGCATCTTCCCACGACCCTGTCAGCGCCAGGGCGCGAGCCAGCTGAAGGTGCGCCTCGGGCAGGTCGGTCGACAGCCTCAGCGCCTCCCTCCATTCGGCGATCGCGTCGCCGGGCCGGTTCGAGCCGAGCAAGGCGAGACCGAGCTGATAGTGAGCGTCCGGATCCGAAGGCGCCAGGTCGCGGGCCCGTTCGAGAGGAGCGACCGCCTCGTCAGGATGCCCGTCCATCAGCGCAAGGGTTCCCAGGTTGTACAGCGCCACCTGGTCGTCGGGGTCCTGCTCGAGCCCCCGGCGAAACGCCGCCTTCGCCTCCGACGACCGGCCGAGATGACTCCAGACGGCTCCGAGGCTGCTGAAAACCTTCGGCAGCGCGGGGTCGAGACGCGAGGCCTGGTCGAGGTGAAGCGACGCTTCAGCGGGACGTCCCATCTTCGCCAGGAGCAACCCGGCGTTGTGATGCGAGCGGGGGTCCAGCGGTTTGATGGCGACGGCCACGAGGTACTGATCGAGGGCCCGGTCGGATTGGCCTGAATCCTCCAGCGCGACACCGAAGTTGTAGTGCGCCTTCGCGCTGCGCGGCGACGTGAGCGTGGTGACCGAAAAAAGCGTGAGTTGATCCTTCCAGTCGCGATTGCGGGTGATCGTCCGGGTCGCATAGAGCCCGAGCAGCACGATGACGAGCAGGAGGCCGGTCACGCGGGTCGCAGGGGAGTGCCGCGTAGTCCGGGCCGCGGGGTCCGTGACCGCTTCCCACAGCGCGGGCAGGGCGATGCAGAAGGCCACCGACGGAAGATAGAGGAGCCGCTCGGCCATCATGGTACCGATCGGCACGAACAGGTTCGACACGGGCGCCATCGTCACGAAAAACACCAGCGCGCAGAGCCCGTCCAGATGACCGGGGCGCTCCAGGGCGAACCTCCGGAGGCCGGCCGCCAGCAGCAGGACGAGCAGCCCGGCGGCGAAGATCGCCGACGGATCGGAAAGCGAGCTCACCATCGGAATCTGGTCGTAGGAGTAATCGGCGGACAGATGCAGCGGCGCGGCGAGAAGCAGGAGATAGCGCCCCATCACGGGCAGGGCGGTGAGGATGCGCTGAGTCGCCGGCACCTGCGCGAATGGTCCTTCATAGGGCGAGCCTGCCGGGATCGGCGAGAGGATCATCGCGCGCAGGATGATCCAGGCGATCGTCACCACGGCGCAGGCGACATACGCGGGCGCGGCCTGCCGCCATCCGATCCGATCACGCCGATTGCGCCAGACATCTCCCAGGAACATGAGCGCCGGCAGCACGATCGCATTTTCCTTCGACAGGAGGCCGGCGGCAAACAGCAGGCCGATGGCGACAGGGCGCCAGGGCCGGGGCTGGCTGCGCCCGAGATGGACGAGCCAGCCGCCCAGCACGCAGGCCGCCGCGACCAGCTCGGCCCGCCCGACAACCCCCGTCACGGCCTCGGTGTGTATCGGATGCGCGGCGAAGAGGAGGCCGGCGGCAAGGGCTCCGCGCGCCGGCAGACCGAGCCTTGCGGACAGCGCCACGACGAGACCTGAGCACAGCGCGTGCAGCACGAGGTTCACGAGGTGATAGCCGGACGGGTCGAGACCTCCCGCGAGGTGATTCAGTGCGTAGGTCAGGATCACGAGCGGCCTGTAGAGGTTGCCTGCTGGGGTGAGATGCTGCCAGTAGTGGGAGGAGAAGATCCTGGCCGCGTCCAGTCGTTCGCCCGTGACGAGCGGATTGCGAGCGATGACGTCGATGTCGTCGAAGACGAACTCATTGTGGAGTGTGGCGAAGTAGCAGAATGCCGCGAGCAGCGCGGCCCCTGCGATGCTCAAGGGCAGGACGTGCTTGACCCCCGCGGCGCGACCCACTTACAATGCCCTCGAGCAGCGCGTCGATTCAACATGCTGCGTCCCTTTCGGGGAATGGGACGCGGCGTTCAGCGAGGTCCTCATGGCTCGGCTTCCCGTACTGCTGGTGCTCGCGATGTCAACCGGTCTGGCGATGGCCCAGACGGCCCCGGAGGTCATCGAGTTCAACGGATTCCTCGAAGGAGAAGTCGTCCGCGACCAGTACATGTTTCGCGGTCTCCGGATGCCAGCCGATCCGAACGGCGGCCCCTTCAGCGATGACGGGGGCGGCCTGGCGTTCCTGCTCGACACGCCTCCCGGTCTTCTGAGCCTGAGCCCGTTCTCCCGGTTTGGCGGTCCGGGCCAGGTCCACGCCTCGGTGGGCACCTATGTTTTCGATTTCGTGGATCCCACCAATCCCTTCGTGACCTCGTACACCGATTTCGTCGGTGTCGCGGTCGCTCTCATCGACAAGGGCACCACGGTGCTGACAGCCTACGACGCCGCCGGCGATATCATAGCGAGCCAGACGCTCGAAACCTCCGACTTCACCTACTTTTTCCAGGTCATGAACGTCAGCGCTCCCGGGATCAGCAGGGTCACACTCACCACGCCCCAGGGCAATCCGACACTCGGGTGCCTCGTCGACACGCTGGCCTACGATGCACCCGCCGTGATACCGGGACGCGTCATCGGCATCGATGTTCGTCCCGGCCAGCAGAGAAACGTGATTCGGCTCAACGACCGCACCACCGTGCCGGTGGCGATTCTTTCCTCTCCGGGATTCGATCCGGCGCGCGTCGACCCGGCAAAGGTGCTGTTCCAGAAAGCCTCACCCGTCTCGGCGCTGCTCATCGATCGGAACCGTGACAGGGTGCCCGACCTCGTGCTCGGGTTCCCGATCGCCGCGGTGCAGGGACTCACCAACGCGAGCACGGAGGCATCTCTCACGGCGGTCGATGCCGACGGAACGCCGCTCTCCGGCAGGGATACGGTGGTCGTGGTCAACGGTACCACTCCACGCCTCGTCACCGTCTCCACCGGCACAGGGACCAATTGACGGCCTCGCCCATGTTCTGGCTGCTGCTGCTGATCGTGGCGGCTCTGTGCGGTTCGATCGGGGCACGCATCGGGGGCCGCCCCTATTCTCTCGGCTGCATCGGCTCGATCGCCCTGGGGTTCATCGGCGCCGCGCTGGGCGGGTGGATCGCCGGAAAGCTCAATCTGCCACCGCTGCTGGAGATCGATCTCGGTGGAGGGACAACGTTTCCGACTGTTTACGCCGTGATGGGCTCGGCGATCTTCGTCGCGGTGCTTGGCCTGTTCCGCGGGCGCGGCGGCGACGAGTGGGGCCCGAACGACGGGTGAAACGGCTCCTGTCGGCACTCATGCGCCAGGGATGCCGGAGCGGCGACGCCCCGCCAGCCCAACGCAGGCCAGGATGACGAGCCCGGCCGCCGACCCTGCCGCGCCCCACCGCACGGACGCCGGTCGATAGACGAATCGCACGACGTGGCTGCCCGCGGGAAGATCGATTCCCCGGAACAGATAATCCGCCGTGAAGACCGGGGTCGCCACCGAGTCGACGGTCGCCTCCCATCCCGGATAGTTGGCGTCTCCGAGCACCAGGTAACCTCGACGCGAAGCATCCACCTCGAACGTCACCGTGTTGCTGGTGTAGACGACGTTGCGAACCGCGGCGGTGATCGCGTCGGCCGCGGCCGGACGAATCTCGCCGGTGAAGTCGTCTTCGACCAGGACCTCCAGCGCCGGGTTCCATCCCGGGGCGAGCATCGCCGCCAGCGCGTCGACGTCCGGCGACTTCACGCGTCGCGCGCCCGCCGCCATGTAGATGCGTGGCAGGTAGGACGGCACCTCGAACAGGTCGACGCTTCCCCCGGCTCCCGACTTCAGCACCACGCCGATGTTGGCCAGCGCGAGCAGGCGTCCTCTGGCGTCGTCGTTGCCCTCCTGTTCGATCAACCGGTGAAATCTCTTCCACCGACGGCTCCACATCGGGTCGCCGTCGCTGGCGCTGAACAGTCGCCAGGGCAGGTTCAGGTCGTACAACATCGCGTTGGCGGCCCAGCGAAAATCCTCGGGGTTCACCGAGCCATACATTCCCCGGTCGCGGCCCAGCGTGTCGTCGGGAACGTAGAGGCGGAACAGCGGGTCCGGTCTCGAGGAGAGCTTCGTCGCGTTGGGAGGCGTCTGGCGATAAATGGCGGGATCTCCCGCGTAATTGATGCCCACCGAGGCGCCCATCAGGTCGGCGAAGAGGGCCAGCGGAACGATGGCGGCGAATACCGCGCACTTCAGTCGGCCTCGACGCGCGGCCACCCAGGTTGCCGCCAGCGTTCCGGCCAGCAGGGCGAGATGGATCGCGTCATCGCGAACCGGCCCGAGGTTGGCGGAGATCAGGCCGGTCTGGGCCGGCAGCGCGACCCGCGTGATGGCGGCCCGGGCCAGCGCCTCGAACGGCCCTGGCAGCCACCAGGCCATCAATCCCGCCATCACGGCGACCGCCGCCATCACCAGCGCGGCACCCACGATCCAGCCGGAGAGTCTTTTCCCGGCTTCCCCATGCTTCGCGGATCTTGACGCGTCGAGGTCGTCCAGGATCAGATCGAATCCGAGGGCAGCCAGCCAG
>DASROJ010000372.1:0-5591 GCA_035646975.1 Patescibacteria group bacterium | reverse complement strand
GTGCAGCGACATCGATTCGAACAACGGAAACAATGCGCGCGCCGCCTCGGGCCTGTAGCCGGAAAACACCAGCGTGGGTCGCAACGGCGAAAGCGATGCGGGCAGGACCGGGCCGGGCGTCATCACCGCGGCCAGGTGATTCGACTGCGCGCCCAGGAAGGCCGCGATCCGTTCGGGCCAGGCCAGCAGCGACACGGGCGCCGGCTCGCCGGTGCGTGAAGGGACAAGCGCGCCGGTTTTGGCAGTGCCGGCGGGCAGGTCGGTGCCGCGGTCCAGCACATCGAGCATCTCTTCGATCGGCGTGATGCCGCAGATCGGCTCCTTGGCGAACCCCCACGAGTAGGAGACCGCTCCGACCAGCTTGCCGCCGATGTAGACCGGGCTGCCGCTCATCCCTTCCATGATCCCGGTGTCGCGCAGAGGACCGCCATCGAGCCGCGCGAGGATCAGGTTTTTCTTCGGCAGGATGTTCTCCATCGTCGCGATGATCTCGACGTTGAACTCCTCCACGGTGGTCCCCTTGAACACGGTGCGGCCGATCCCCTTCATCCCCGCGGCGACCTCCTTGAACGGCAGGATGTCGGCGCGCGAGACACCGGGTGGCGGCGAGGGCAGGGCCTCGGCGAGGCGGAACGACCCGATCAGGGCGAGCAGGATCGGCAGGGACCAGCGTGTCATCCAGACCACCCCGATCCGCCCTCGTGACCGCCCCGGGCCGCCGGAGCGGCGATCGGCGGCGTCTCCGACGATGCGGGGGCGGCGTGGGCCACCGTCCGGTTGCGTCCTTCGTCCTTTGCGCGGCGAAGCGCCGCCTCCGCGGCCGCCAGCAGCAGGCCACGGGTGGCCGTGCCTTCATCCGGCCAGGTGGCGGTGCCGAGGCTGATCGTGATCCGGACCGGGGCTTCCGTCGGGGTCTCGGAACGCTGTGTCTCGGCCAGCCGCGCGCCGAGATCGTCCACCAGCCCGCGCACGCGCCCCGCCACGGCGAGCGCCGATCGGGCGTCGGACTCGGGCAGGACCACGGCGAATTCCTCGCCACCGTAGCGCGCGGCCATGTCGACCTCGCGCACGACGGTTCGCAGGCCCCGTGCGATCGACTGGATCACGCGGTCACCCCAGAGATGGCCAAAGGTGTCGTTGAGGAAACGAAAACGGTCGATGTCGAAAAGGATCAACGAAAGGGGGGACTTGTAGCGTTCGGCCCGCCGGAACTCCACGGCGAGATATTCCTGGAAGGCGCGGTGGTTGGGAAGCCCCGTGAGACGATCCACGGTCTCCATCTCGGCGCAGCGACGCCGCAGCTCCTCCAGCTCCGACGACATCCTCTTCCAGCGCGCCAGTCGCGTCAGACGCGCCGCGATCTCCCGATCGGGACAGGAGGCATCGACCCAGTCGTGAACACCGGATTCCCGGGAGGCCAGCGCATCGGAGCGTTCGGCCGGCCCCACCCCCTCCGCGATCACGAGCACGGGCGGCGCCGCGGAGTGAAGCTGCGACAGGTCCATCTCGAGAAGACGCCGCGCCGGCTGCCAGCTCCCGCCCACCTCGATCGCCGCGATGACATCGGGGGTGTGCAGCAACCCGCCGCGCAGCGACGTGGGGGAGGCCAGCGCGGTCTGGCAGTTGAATCCCAGCGCGCTCAAACGGCTCGAAATCGAGGCGATCCTCGGTTGATCGGGGCCGATGACGAGCACCTTGACGGCGGTGCGCTCGGCTGGATCTTCTGTTCGCACCGGGCCTGATTCGCTGGGAGCCATGGGCACCATCGGGAATGCGGGCATCGCGACCGCCGGGCCGGGTCGTCAGCGACACCGGGCAGGAGCCGTCATTGTTACGGATGGGTTGGGGTGTGTCAACCGCCCCTCACATCCGGGCGGGAATCTCGATGCCCATCAGATCCAGCGCCTTGCGCTGGTACTCGAGGAAGAGCCAGGTCAAGGCGACGCGCGCGGCCTTCAGGTTGGAATCGCTCTCCCGCATGACCGGGAACTGATGATAGAAATGGTTGAAGCACTGCGCCAGCGCGAAGGCGTAGCGGGCGATGATCGAGGGCTCTTCGGCTCTGACGGCCTGGTCGACCATGTCGTCAAAGCGTGTCAGCAGGCTCAGCAGCTCCCAGTGGTCGTCCTGCGCGGCCGCGAGAAACGAAAAGTCGATCGACCGGATCGACTCGCCAATCCTCGCCGGGTCGAAACCTTCGCGCTCGGCCATCTTGTTGAAGATGTTGTTGGCGCGCACCACCGAGTAGAGAAGATACGGACCAGTTTCCCCCTCGAAGCTGAGCACCTCGTCGAAATCAAACGCGATGATCTTGTTGCGCGTGTACTTGATCATGAAATAACGCAGCGCGCCGATGGCCACCCGCTCGGCGGTTTCGTCGGCCGCAGCGGCTCCGCCCTCGGCCGCCCGCTTGGCGACCTCCTCGCGCGCCGACTTGATCAACGCGTCGATCAGGTCGTCGGCCTTGACCCCGTAACCGCGCCGGCCCGACATCTCGATGTGCGATCGCCCCTCGTCCTCCGCCGACACCTCCAGTCCGAGCGTCTTCGCGCACGATGGTGTCAGCGCCACCATCTCGTAGGCGAAATGATGCGACCGATCGGCGGCATCCTGGTGACCGAGGCAGCGCAGCCCCTGCTGGACGACGCGCTGCAGGTACGACTGTCTCACGTCGATCACGTTGTACACGCGCCGCGCGCCGCCGAAGGCCGGATGAAGCGTCTCTCCCTGTTCGGTGGCGGTGGACCAGAGCTCCTGCCCGTCCGGGTAGGTGTGAAACCTCCGGTACTGGAAGTCGATGCCGAGCAGGCCCATCTTCCAGAGCTGGTAGGCGATGTCCTTTCCCACGTAGGTCACGGTCCCGTTGGATCGGACGATGATCTTCGCCTCTTCCGCCAGCGCGGGCGTGTCGGCCGACACGGGAAGCTCCATGATCCAGCAGCCCTTCCGGTCCCCCTCCGTGACATGCTGGATCGCGCCGGAAGACTTCAGCAGCTCGAACGCCCGCGCCCAGAATCGCAGGCCGATGATGTGGCTCTCCCAGGGCAGCAGGTCGTAGCGCACGCCGATCCGCTCCATGGTGGCGAGATGGCACCGGACGATCTTCGGCGCGATCCATCGCGCCAGAGCGCCCTCGGCTCCCTCGCCCTCCTCCATCTTCTTGAGCGTGTCGGCGCGAAGACCCAGACGGGTCTTGTCCGCCTCGTAGAACTCGGTCACCTGCGCGTACAGATCCCAGCAGAAGTAGTCGAAGCTGAGCCCCGCGGGTATTGCGGTCTCGATGTCCGCCGGCGTGCCGAGTCCCCGCAGATGGATGAACCCGACGACCAGGTCGGCCACCTGCACGCCGGTGTCGTCGATGTAGTTCTGCACCTCGACGGTGTGTCCCGCGTGTCTGAGCAGCCGCACGAAGGTGTCGCCGAGCACCGCGTTGCGCAGGTGCCCGATATGCGCGGCCTTGTTCGGATTGATATTGGTGTGCTCGACGATCACCTTGTCGCCGCCGGGGCGCGCCACGCGCGAACCGGCCAGATCGGCCATCAGCGCGCCGGGGACGAAGGAGCGCTCGTAGAAGATGTTGATGAATCCGCCCCCGGCGACCTCGAGCCGTTCGACGCCGGACAACCTGGGAAACCCGGCGATGATCTCCGCGGCGATCTGGCGCGGGTTGCGCTTCAGGGTGCGCGCCAGGTCGAACGCCACCGGGCAGGCCAGATCGCCCAGCTCGAGATTCGGCGGAAACTCGAGCACGACGTCACGCAGCTCGACCGAGAAAAGTTCCCGCACGCGGGCGCGCAGGGCTTCGCGGATCGGTGGCTGGAAGGATGTGGCCATGGTTGGGGCGCGAGTATAGTGCAGCGTCTGATGGCAGTCAAAAACCGCGACCGCCGGATCAGTTGCCGGGTGCGGCGGGCAGCCTGACCTCGATCGCGGCGGTCATCGTCCGCGCGGGACGCTCCGCCGGAGACGCCACCTGTCCGCCCTGAAGCAGGGCCCCCACCGCATCGATGACCTCGACGCTCTCGGTGCGCGCTCCGATCAGCTGGGCCGACAGGATGCGGCCATCCGGCGCGATGGACGCCAGGTAGGTCAGCGTTGCCGCCGGCCCGCGCCGCTGCGCCAGCGCGCGCAGTGACAGCGCGCTGTCTCCGCGCGTCGCCGATCGATTCTGATCGCCAAGCGACTCCGGGGCCGCCAGCCCGGCGGCCGGTGCGCTGCTCGGGGCGGTCCTGGCCTGTGGCGCCAAAGCGCCCGAGTCACCCGAGGCGGTTGCCGGCATTCCCTCGGCGACGATCCGGGACAGGAACGGATCCTGTCCTTCGCTCAGCACCAGCAGGGTGGTGTAGCGCGCGACCACCGCGCCTTGCGCGGCCATCTCCGACTCGCGGACAGGCAGCGATTCGGCCGCATTGAGCTTCTTCTTGCTCTCTTCGACCGGAAGCGATTGCTTGCCGAGCTCCTGCCGCGCGATCTTCCGCGGCGTGGCCTGAGGGGTGTCCTTCCTGCGGGTCAATGCATCAAGCGCGGAATCCGCCTCATGCGCAGCATCCGCATCGCCCGCATCGCCCGTATTGCCCGTATCGCTCTTGTCGCTCTTGTCCATCCCGGGCGCCTCGGCGGGCCTGGCGCGGCTCGGCGGCGCTCCGGTGGATTCCTTGAGCGTTGAATCCATCTGCGTGGTGACCCGCCCGATGAGGACCGGCGCCGGTGTGCCCTCGCCTTGCCGCAGCGTCGTCACCACGGCGACGACCACGACGAGCGCCGCGCTGGCCAGCGAAGCGACAGCCCACGGGCGAGACCAGGCCGGGCGCATCGCGGGTTGCCCGCGGCGCGCTTGCGCGCCCAGGATGTCGGCCTTGAGATCGACCGGCATCGGTTCGCGCGGCAGCAGCTGGATCGAATGCGACAACTGCCTGATCTGATCGAGCCTGGCGCGGCAATCGCCACAGGTCTCGACGTGCTCGCGCACGCGGGCCGCTTCGGCCGAAGGCAGCTCGCCGTCCAGCAACGGACCGATCTGCTGTTCCCACCGCGCGTGGCTCATGTCGTCTGCCCACCAACGCGGAGGGCCGCGAGGTCCGACAGCGCCAGACGCAGCGTCTCTCTGGCCCGGGCCAGCCGCGACTTCACGGTGCCTTCGCGCACGCCGAGCGCGGCGGCGATTTCCGAGTAGCTCATGCCTTCCACCTCTCTGAGGATCAACGCCGCGCGCTGCTGGCGTGGCAGTCGACCCAACTCCTGCTCCAGCCTCAGCCGGGTTTCGCGTGATTGCGCCATCTGGTCGGCGCCCGGTCTCGGGTCGGCCAGCGTGGCCCCGAGCGTCATCCCCGGGGCTTCGCCGGCCTCGCCATCGGCCCGGCCAATCCTGTCGTCCAGCGACACGGTGCGGCCTCGCTTGAGCCTGCGCCACCAGCGCGCGCGGTTGCGGTGGCAGTTGATGACCACCTGGCAGACCCAGGTCTTCGCCGAGGCCTCGCCGCGAAATGTCGAGGCGCCCCGCAGGATGCGAACGAAAGCATCCTGCGCGAGATCGCGCGCCTGCTCCCGATCTCCGGTGAGCCTCACCGAGAAGCTGTACACCAGGTCGCCGT
>DASROJ010000371.1:0-2905 GCA_035646975.1 Patescibacteria group bacterium | reverse complement strand
GGTGCAGGTGGCCTATGCCATCGGTTTGCCGGAGCCCGTGTCGATCATGGTCAAGACCGACGGGAATGCCAAGCTCACGGACCGGCAGATCGAGGATCTCGTTCGGCGACACTTCGATTTCCGCCCGCGCGCCATCATCGAGTACCTCAACCTGCGACGCCCGATCTTCCGCAAGACGGCCGCCTTCGGACACTTCGGTCGGAACGATCCCGACTTCACGTGGGAGAACACCGACCGGGCGAAGGACCTCCGGAAGGCCGCCGGGATCTAGCTCGTCTCCTCCCGGCCCACTGGAGCCGGACCGACGATGACGAGGGTGGTCGCATGAGACGGCCGCAGCCAATCTTGGTGCTGGTCGGCCTGTTCTTCCTGCTGGCCATCGGCGCCCAGGTCGTGCCGTTCTACACCGACTGGCTGTGGTTCGGCGAGGTCGGCTACACGGGCGTCTTCTGGACCACGCTGTCTCTGCGCGGCGCACTGTTCACCGCGGTCACGGTCGGCGTCCTGGTCTTCCTGGGCGCCAATCTCATGTTCGCCGCCCGCATCGCGGCCCCCGATGTGCTGTGGGAGCTGGAAGACCAGCTGGGGCTGCCCGGTCGGGTGGTGATCGAACCCCTCATCCGGCGCTTCCTGCCCATCGTGCTGCTGATGATCTCGATCGTCTCCGGGCTGCGGGCCAGCGTGCACTGGGAGCTCGTGCTCGGTTATCAGAACGCCGAGCTGTTCGGCGCGACCGATCCGGTCTTCGGCCAGGACCTCGGCTTCTTCGTGTTCGTCCTGCCCTTCTGGCGCATGATCCACGGCTGGGCCCTGGCGCTGGCGGCGGGGACCATGCTGCTCACGCTCGTGCTCTACGGGCTGCAGCGCAGCCTGGTGCTGACCACGCGCGGGCCGCGCATCGCCGCGGGCGCGCGCACCCATCTGCTCCTGCTGGGCGCCTTGCTCCTGCTGCTGAAGGCGGTCGGCTTCTGGCTCGACCGGTTCGAGATCGTCTTCTCCGAGCGCGGGTTCATCTTCGGCGCGGCCTACACCGACGTCTATGCCACGCTGCCGGCCCTCGGCGGCCTGGCCCTGCTCGCGGTGCTGGCCGCCGTCGCCTGCATGGCCCAGATCGGGCGGCCCGGCCTCTACCTGGTCGGCTACGGTCTCGCCCTGCTGGCCGTGGCGTGGGTCGTGGGCCTCGGCGCGTACCCGGCGCTGCTCCAGCGCTTCCGGGTGGCGCCCAACGAGCTGGCGGCCGAGCGACCGTTCATCGAGCACAACATCCGGCTCACGCGGGCCGCCTTCGGCCTGGACCGCATCCAGGAGAAGGAGTTCCCGGCCGACGAGACGCTCGACGCGCGGGCGCTGTCGCGCAACGAGACGACGATCAAGAACATCCGGCTGTGGGACTACCGTCCGCTCCTGCGCACCTTCGGCCAGCTCCAGGAGATCCGCACGTACTACAAGTTCGTGGACGTGGACAACGACCGCTACGTGATCAACGGCGAGTACCGCCAGCTCATGCTCTCGCCGCGCGAGCTCTCCTACCAGCATCTGCAGGGCGGGCGGAACTGGATCAACGAGCACCTGACCTACACCCACGGCTACGGCGTCGTGGTGGGCCCGGTCACGCGCATCACCCCCGAGGGGCTGCCCGAATTCTTCGTCAAGGACATCCCGCCCCAGTCCAGTGGTGGCTTCCCCGCGATCACCCGGCCGGAGATCTACTTCGGCGAGATCGCCAACGAGTACGTCATCGTCCGCACTCGCTCGCAGGAGCTCGACTACCCCCGCGGCGATCAGAACGTCTACGCCCGCTACGCGGGCCGCGGCGGCGTGCCGATCACGTCGTGGCTGCGGCGGCTGGCCTTCGCCGCGCGCTTCGGTGAGCCGAAGATCATCCTCTCCGACGACATCACCCCGGAGAGCCGGATCCTCCTGTACCGCGAGATCGCCCCGCGGATCCAGCGCATCGCCCCGTTCTTCCGCTTCGACCGCGATCCGTACCTCGTGGTCAACGACGCCGGCCGGCTGGTGTGGATGATGGACGGCTACACCACGACCGACCGCTATCCGTACTCCGAGCCGGTCCGGGGCATCGGCAACTACATGCGCAATTCGGTGAAGGTCACGGTCGACGCCTACGACGGCGTCGTGACGTTCTACGTGGCCGACGCCACCGATCCGATCGTCCGGACCTACGCACGGGGCTTCCCGGGGTTGCTGAAGCCGCTGGCTGAGATGCCCGCCGATCTGCAGCGCCACATCCGGTACCCCGAGGATTTCTTCGCGATCCAGGCGCGCAAGCACGCCGTCTACCACATGGAGGATCCCCAGGTCTTCTACAACAAGGAGGATCTGTGGGCGGTGCCGCGGCGGACCGTCGAGGGACGGGACCGCGAGATGGAGCCCTACTTCACGATCATGCGGCTGCCGGGCGAGTCGAAGGAGGAGTTCATCCTCCTCACGCTGTTCAACCCGAGCCGCCGCGACAACATGATCGCCTGGCTGGCCGCCCGCTCCGACCCACCGAACTACGGCCGCCTCGTTGTCTACAACTTCCCCAAGCAGAAGCTGGTCTACGGGCCGCGGCAGATCGACGCCCGGATCGATCAGGATCCGCTCATCTCCCAGCAGCTGTCGCTGTGGAACCAGCGCGGCTCGACGGTCATCCGAGGCTCGCTCCTGGCCATCCCGCTCGAGCAGTCCCTGATCTACGTGCAGCCGCTCTACCTGGCCGCCTCGGAACAGGGGGCGCTGCCCGAGCTCCGGCGCGTGATCGTGGCGTACGGCAACCTGATCGCCATGGAGCCGACGCTCGAGCAATCGCTGGCCCGAATCTTCGGCAGCCGCACCCCACCCTCGGCCACGGCCGCGGCAACACCAGCCACTCCCGGCGGCCCCGCCCCGCCGCCGACCGCAC
>DASROJ010000370.1:0-5901 GCA_035646975.1 Patescibacteria group bacterium | reverse complement strand
CATACGGAGATCCCATGCCCGTCGATCATCTGAGGTTTCACCGGCCGCACCATCAACTTCATAACACCTTTGGCGCCGGAGGCTTCGGCAAGCAGGCCGAGGCGTTCGCCCGTTTCTTCGGCACTCCGGGTTTTCTGATCGGGCAGACGATCGTTGTCGCCATCTGGATCGGAGCCAATGTCGTCGGCGTGGCGAGCCGGTGGGACCCGTATCCCTTCATCCTGCTCAATCTCGTCTTCTCGCTGCAGGCCGCTTACGCGGCGCCGCTCATCCTCCTTGCTCAGACCCGGCAGGCGGACCGGGAGCGCGCCTTGTCGGATGCCGACGCGCAGCACCGGGAAGCGCTGGCGCAGGCGAGCCTGGAGCGCAATGAAATCGCGGTGAAGCAGGGAGAAAGCCTTCAGAAGCTCCTGCTGCAGAACACGCACCTGACCGAGCAGTCGGCCCGTCTCACCGAGCAGGTCGAGCAACTGACCCGTCAGATGCACGACCGGATCTGCATCCCGGGAAAATCGTGAGCAGGGGTTACTTCGCCGTGGGAAGGCCCACCGGGCAGCTCACACCCGTGCCGCCGTGGCCGCAGTAGCCTCCCGGGTTCTTGGCCAGATACTGCTGGTGGTAATCCTCGGCGTAGTAGAACTCGGGTGCGGGAATGATCTCCGTGGTGATTCTTCCGAGACCCGCGTCGCTCAGCCGTCGCTGATAAAGCTCGCCTGAGCTCTGCGCGGCCTTCATCTGGGCATCGCTGAACGTGTAGATGCCCGATCGGTACTGGGTCCCCGTATCGCCGCCTTGCCGGAATCCCTGGGTGGGATCGTGGTTCTCCCAGAAGATCTTGAGCAGCGCATCATATGAAACGAGTTTCGGGTCGAACGCGACACGCACCACTTCGGCATGCCCCGTGCGCCCCGTGCAGACCTCCTCGTAACTCGGATTGGGAGTGAAGCCGGCGGCATAGCCCACCGCGGTGGAGTGGACCCCCGGAGACTCCCAGAAATACTTCTCGGCTCCCCAGAAACAGCCCATGGCGAACATCGCGAACTCCTTGCCCGGGTAGGGGGGCGCCATCGGTGTGCCGAGGACGAAATGGGTGCCGGCAACGGTCATCCTCTGACTGCGACCAGGCAGCGCTTCGCCCGGCTCGATCATCCTGCTCTTCGAGAAGGTCATCATCATGGGAGGTGCCCCCGGGTTCGAGATGCAGGGGCAATCCTACACCAATTGCGAGCCCGGCGGGGCGCGGATCCCGTTGCCATGTCGGGTCACCAGGAGCTCGACGTTGTCGTTGGGGCCGTTGGCGCCGTTGACGCATGCCACCGGGCGATGTGGATAATGGCCGGGTGAAACGCTGGCTCGTCTACATCCTCGAGTGTCGCGACGGCACTCTCTATACCGGCGTCACGAATGATCTGCCGCGGCGTCTGGCCGCCCATCAGCGCGGCATCGCCTCGAAATACACGCGGGCGCGTCTGCCGGTGAGGCTTGTCTTCCGGGAGGCGCGGCACACGCGGTCGAGCGCGCTGCGGCGCGAGGCGTTCATCAAGACGCTCACACGGCGCGAGAAGCTGGTGCTGCTCGCGGCCGGCAAGGGCTGCACCGCATAGGCCCCCGCCACCAGGGTTCCCGGCGAGATGCACCTTCGAGCTTGCCCGGGAGCTGGAGGCCGCCGATCACCAGTGGTAGTTCACCATCAGGCTGACGACCTGGTAGGCGTAGCTGTTGAAATCCATCCCCAGGAATATCGACGTCACCGAGCCGGGGTCGTTTCCCGGATCTCCCATGTAGGGGCGCATCTGGTCGCTGGCCCAGTTGCGCTCGTCCCATTTCTCGTACCAGTATCGAAGCTTGTAGTCGAGGTTCGGCCGGACATGATGGGTCACGTCCAGGGTGGCGATCGACAGGGTGGTATCGAGCTGGGGAAACTGGGTGAGCGTGGTGTTGGACGACGCGTTGCCGCCCGGGACGAAGGTGGTGTCGACGTCGCCCGTGCCTTCCGAGCGGCTTCCGGTGACCGCGAGCTTCCATTTGTTCTTCGGATCCAGCCCCACGTTCAGACCAAGGGTCGCCGTCCGGTAGGAATCCTTGGCCGCGCTGCCCCAGTCGTCGAGCGGATCGTCCGAGCCGATCCCCGCGACGGGGGTGCGGAAGCGGGTCTCCAGGGCGTACCTGAACTGCTCCCAGGTGTAATCGGCATAGATGTCGAACCGGCTGGCCGGGCTGAACGACACGCCGACCGTGTAGGTGTTGTTCTTGTCGAATGTCCGTCCCGCCAGTTTGATCCTGTAGGTCTCCGGGATCGTGTCGAAATTCCGGTCCTCGTGGATGGTGTAGGTGTCGCCGATCGGCCGGCCGGTCGACGGATCGAAATAGTTGTCCTGGGCGTAGGTGGTCTCACCGTAGATGGACCAGTGTTTTGCCGGGTTCACCTCGACATACAGATTGAGGGAATCCCGATCCCGGTCGGTCCAGGTGAAGCGGCGGATTCCTTCGTTGATCGGCGCGATGATGGCTTCGCCGATCGGAAACGAGACGCTCTCGTATTCCACGTCGTACTCGTTGGCGCGGCGGCGCTGGGTCCTGGCGGTGGCCCGGAAGGTGAGCCAGTCCGCCACGTCGAAATCCGCCGTCAGCTTGTAATTGTCCTCGCTCGAATCCTCCACCGCGCTGAACTCCCGCTTGATGTCCTGGCGGTCGTAGGAGACCGAGACATCGAGCCATTTCAGCGGCGTGAAGCCGGCCAGCGCGCCGACGTTGTCCTTCTGATAGCCGTACGGGAGGTTGCGACGCTGGATGCGGTTGGTGAGGGCCCCGCAGGCGTTGGCATTGCCGCACAGCGGGATGGCGTAATCGGTCTGCACGTACTCGGCGAATCTCAGGCTGGGCGATTCGTTCTTCAGTTCGTACTGCCGCCCCCACGCGCTCCATCGGAACCAGCTGACCGGGCGGCCCGACAACCGCACCTGGGCCATGTTGTTCCGGTGCTCGCCGTCGAAGCTCTGCCCCGGCAGCGCCGCGAGCAGGGGAGAGATGCTCGTGTTGACCGTCATCGGGATGAACGGATCGTCCTGCTTCGTCCGGCTCAGAGAGACGGTGGCGTCGATCCTCGTCCGGCCCGGCAGGTTCGCCCCGGCGAACACCGTGCCCTGGAGCATTTCGTTGTCCGTCCAGAGCGTCAGCCGGCCGTGACCCGGGATCGACTGCAGACCGGCATTGATCGGCTGATCGGTCAGCGAGAGCTGGTTGTCCCAGGTCAGCGTGTCGTAGCGCGTGTCGAACTGCGACGCGGTGAGCTGGACCCCGACGTTCCATTTCCTGCGATTGAACTCCGCGCGGGCGGTCTCCCAATTCGTCCGGAAGTCCACCGGCGCCGCCACCTCCGCGGGCGACAGGGCGAAGTACATCCCGAGAGGCTGGGGGTTGTAGCCGTTGCGGCTCTCGCGCGACCACCCGGCATCCAGTGTCCAGGAGCGGGTCGGGGTGAAGTCGAACCCCAGACCGTACGCCCTGCGCTGGAATCCCAGCCTGACAGGCTGAGCGCTCTGGTCGATCGCGTGCTTGATCAGGAACCCTTTCGTCCCGGCGTCCCATTGGCCATCGGCCGGAGCGACGTCGACGCTTGCCGGAGCCGCCTGCACGGCCGCCTGCAGCGTGTCGTCGAGGGTGAAGAAACCGTCCCCCTGGTTGGCGAACAGCATCTTGGTGTCGTCGCCCCAGCGGCGGGGGTTGTCGTTCCAGGTGATGGTGCCCTTCCAGAGGTCCTGCCGTCCGAACACGACGCTGCCCCGCGTGTCCTTCTGCGTGATGTCGACCGCGTCGACGTCGAAATAAAGCAGCGGCTTCGGCGCCCAGTGAAACTGGAATTGCTCGGCGACGAACCCGCCCGGCACGTCGCGGAACTCGTAGAACTTCGCCGAATCGGGCGGGTTCCGGGTCAGCCCCTGGACTCCCGCGGTGGTGCTTCCGGATGTGTCCGACTCCGGCTCCGCGGCGAAGGTCGCAATGAACGGGCACAGACACATCGCCACCAGTGTCCCTGTGAAGGAGCGTTTGAGCATTGACATGTCTCTGGTCTCCTAACGCAGGAAGCGCATCCCGGCCGGATGGTTCGAGCCGTGGATTTGCGAGTGGCAGTTCATGCAGCCCCGGTCGAACATCCTGACGTTCGGGAAGAATTCCGGGGCCGAGGATGCGTCCGAGTAAGGCTGCGTGGGATGGCGGGTCTCGTCATGACACTGCTGGCAGAGCCGAGGCTGCTTGGCGATCAGCAGGCGCGGATGCAGCGAGCCGTGCGGATCGTGGCAGGTCGTGCAGTCCTCCCGCACCGGCGGATGCTCCCACAGGACAGGCGAGCGCTTCTCCGCGTGACACGAGTAGCAGTTCTCGTTGACGGAGAACTGCTTGAGCATCGTCGGCCCCGGGCTTCCGTGCGGATTGTGGCACGAGGTGCATGTCATGCTGCCCTCGCGCATCGGCATGTGGGCCGAGCGCAGGAGCGAGGCCTTTCGCTTCAGATGGCACGAGGTGCAGGTCGCGAATTCCGTCCCCTTGGCCAGCAGCTTGTCCGGAGGTGGCGTCGAGCCGAAATGAATCGCGTGGCAGGAGGTGCACGCCAGACCGCGGTTCTCGTGCTGGCTTCCCTGCCAATGGGAGCGGTCTCCCCGTTCGTGGCAGGAGAGGCAGACCGCGTTGAGATCGGTTGCGGAAAGGTTTTTCGGATTCCGGATCTTCGTCTTGTCCCCATCCTCGGCATGGGCCGCGCCGGGTCCGTGGCAGGATTGGCACCCGACGCCACCGTCCCAGTTGCCGACCTTGGTCTTGCCATGCATTGTCAGCTTGAGGGCGTTGGCCACGTCCTCGTGGCACGTGGCGCAGATCGCCGGGTCGGCGTAGCCTGCCGGAGCGGGCGCCGCGGCCGGTTTCTCCGCGGCCGGTTTGTCCTCGGCCGGTTTCTCCTCAGCTGCGGGAGCGGCTGGCTTCACCTCTTCGGCGAAACAGTTGCCAGCTCCAGCCGCGAGAAAAAGCGCCGCGACGATCGCAGCGCCCGCGGCGGCCGGACCAATCCTGCCATGGGTCATCGTGTGCCTCCTGCGATGGGATGCGTGGTGGAAACCGAACGAGAAGATCGCGGGTCACCCGCCCGCAGGCGCCGCGAGTGCTCGATCAACGATGCGACCGGATCGAGGCCCCGCATGCCTCTGCGACAGGAATGTCTCGAGACGCTGACAATGTGGATGGCAACGTTCTGGATTTGTGAAGGGTGATGGGGCGATCCAAGCGTTTGGCGAGCCACGGCGTCGCCGAGCATGACCCCTCCCCACCAGGCAGAGCGCGAATTCAACGGTACGTCACAACTCGCTGCATTGGATACCCAGGGCCATCGGAATGTCAAGCGTGGCGGGTCGATCTGGTCCATTCATCCATTCAGTTTGTGAACGTAAAGCCGCTTCTCATGTATCATTCCTGGCAGAATCTGAGCACTTCGATTGGGAACCGCGGGGAGGGAGTCACGATGTCCATTGAGCTCAGGGCAATGATTGCCGGTCCGGCCTCCGTTTGCGCCCTGCTGGCAGCCGGCGTGGCTGCGCGTGCCGAGATCACGCCGATGACCCGGCAGCGGACACCGCAGGCGGTGCAGGTCGGCCGGCAGGCCGTGAACGACCACAACCCGATCCTCTACCTGGACATGTGCCGCACCTACGCGCCGTACACCGCGCACATGTTCGAAGTGACCATCACGACTCCCTTCATGGCGGTTGCCGAGGCGGCGTTCGACGCGGCGAGGGATGGCAAGCCGATCGATCCAGCGCTGATGCCATTTGACTCACCCGAGCAACAGCGGGTCATCGTGGCCGTCGATCCGGCCGAGCTGAAGCCGGGGCTTCCCGCCAGCGTGGCCAGGGT
>DASROJ010000369.1:0-16307 GCA_035646975.1 Patescibacteria group bacterium | reverse complement strand
GCGGCGGAGACATCCTGATGCTGGTGTACGCCTCGGGCGCCGGGTCGGGGACCATGCGCTGGTCGCTGCGCCGTGCCGACTTCCGCGGGCGGCCGATGGGCGAGGTCGTCGTGGATCAATCGGGCGAGGCGGCGGGTCTTCTTCCGAACCGCCTGCTTATCCGTTCGGGAAGAATCTGGCTCGTCAGCCTCGGACAGATGCGCGCCGCTTCCTACTTTCCCGAAGGGAAGCTCGAGCGGATCCTCGACCTGGCCGCGCTGGGCGCGCTTCTGCCTGAGGAGCGCGGAAACGCGGAGGTCAGCGGGATCGACATCGGCAGTGACGGTACCATCGTCTTCGCCGTGCCGGCCCAGTTCCGCGTGCATGCGATCGACCCCGGGGGCGGCGTCCGCTCGTTCGGCAAGACCGGTTCAGGGGCGGGCAACTTCGCCGTTCTGGGCGACGTGGCGCTGGACGGCGAGGGGAACATCTTTGTCTGCGATCGCCAGCGAAGCGTGGTGATGGTCTTCAACCGGGATTTCCGGTTCCTCCGCGAGACGAACCGCATCTCGAGCCGCGAGTGGCTGATGCGGCCGGGGTTCCTGGCGCTCGATCCTGGCGGAAGGCTCTACGTCTCCCAGGTGCGCAACCGCGGTGTCGCCGTATTCGCGGTCGCCGCGGCTCCGTAGGAGTTCTGTAACGCGGGGTCCCGACCCCGCGTCCACCTGTCGCGGCGATTCCCACATGCAGGTGCGGGATTTGGCCCGTTGCCCTGTCCTCGATCATGTTGAAGGCGCCTCGGAAGGGGCGTCCCGCGAGGCGCTCCGGATGGCACTGGGCTTGCAAGTCCACTCGGCAGACGCATCAGAAATCAAGTGTTGGGGGGGGAGCCCCTACCAGACATGACTGTCGCGAACAAGAACAAGGAGGTCACAATGCGGATCTTCAGGTCAGGGGTGCTGGCTTTTGCGGCGATAGCCTTCGCGAGCTTCGCCACCAGCGCCTACGGCTATCACTCGGGCGGCGTCGGGGAATGCACGGGCTGCCACAGCATGCACAGCCCGAAGCCAGGTGGGACGTTCCTGCTGGTCGGGACAGATCAGTCCTCCACCTGTCTGAGCTGCCACCAGAACGCTTCGGACACTGGTCCGAGCAGCTATCACATCAGCACCGCTCCTGGCAGCCTCGGCCCGGGTCAGGCCCCGCTGCAGAGGGGGCCGGGCGGCGACTTCGGCTGGATCAAGAAGGACTACTCGTTCACCGTTCGAGGCTCGACGATCAACGAGGATGGCGACACCCACGGCCACAACATCGTCGCGGTCGACTTCCTCTACGCGGCGGATGCCACGAATGCGACTTCTCCGGGCGGCACCTTCCCCTCCAACCAGCTTTCCTGCAACAGCTGCCATGACAACCACGGGCAGTACCGACGGCTGTCCAGCGGTGTCGTCTCGAAGACCGGCGCCCCGATCTACGCGTCGGGCTCCTACTACAACGGCACGAGCGTGACGGCGAACGAGCCCACGGCCAACGAAGCGGTCGGGGTGTATCGTCTGCTTGCCGGCGCCGGCTACACCAAGGGTGGCGTCACCTTCAACGGCGTTCCCGCCGCGAAGACGCCCAGCAGCTACAATCGGACCGAGGCATCGACCCAGACGCGCACGTCCTACGGCAACTCGAGCGCCAGCGGCCACATCTCCTGGGGCAACTGGTGCGGCACCTGCCACACCGACATGCACTCCTCGGGCAACTACGTCCACCCGGTGGACAGGGACCTCGGCTCGACGATCGCGACCAACTACGAGCAGTACGTCATGACCGGCAACATGACCGGATCGGCTGCGTCATCCTTCACCTCTCTCGTTCCTTTCGTGAAGAACAGCGGCGACTACGCCGGCGTCCTCGCCCCGCTCGCGGTCAACAACGACTCGCAGCTTGGCGGCCCGGCGACCAACGACCAGGTCACCTGCCTCTCCTGCCACCGCGCCCACGCCTCCGGCTGGGAGTTTGCACTTCGGTGGAACATGGAAGGCGAGTTCATGACCTACAACAGCCTGTATCCGGGCACCGACACGACCCCGACCGTCCCGCAGTTCGCCCGGGGCCGGCTCGCCGTCGAGACCCAGGCGGCCTACTATGACCGTCCGGTGACGAAGTTCGCATCGTACCAGCGCGTGCTTTGCAACAAATGCCACGCCAACGACTAGTGTTCTGAGCTTCCCGGGACCGCCGGGTGCGTTGTGAAGGGGCCGGCAAACGCCGGCCCCCTTTTTTTGAGTTGGCGTCGATATAATCCGCCTGACTTGGAAAACTTGGAAAACTTGGAAAAGACGATGCGAGAGACGCTGCTCGTGACAGCCGGGATCGCGCTCGCCATCACCGTCGGCTGCGCGGCGGTCGCCGTCGGAGGGCGCGCTGCCGGTGCTCCGCCTTCCCAGGCGCCCCCCGGGATCGTCGTCGTCCTGCGGGATCTCTCCCCGCCGTCCCAGCGAGTCCGGTTCCAGGCGTCCAGGGCCGTGGCGCGCCGCGAGGACGGTGCCACGGTGGAGCTGCGCGTCGTCCCCCCTCGCCGGTCGGCTGACGAGACGTCCGATGAGGTCCTCTGGCTCGAGGGGGACGCTCCGCCGGCGGTCTACACCGGCATCGACGTCTACTTCCTGTCGGCCACGAGGTCGGGCTCTGATCGGGCCGAGAGCCTCGAGGTTCCCGCCGAGCCGACGCGAGTGGACTCTTCGTTCGTCGTGAGTCCCGGCACGGGCACCGTTCTGGCAGTGATCCTGCGCAGCGCGCTGACTCTGGATGCTCCGGGCCGTTTCATGCCCGTGCTGGAGGGCCGGCCGCGACCCCGGCCGACCACGGGGCTTCTTGGCCTGGCGTCGGTCGGCGGTTGGGATTCGGTTGCGTTGTTCGACAAGCGGACCGGCGATCTCGCGGCGCTCCTGCATGTCGGCCGGGATCCGGCGGGCCTCGCGCTCGACATCGAGCGGGTGCGCGCGTACGTGGCGGTGTCGGGGGACGACGAGGTCGTGGCGCTGGACCTGCTCGAGGGACGGATCCGGGAACGGGTCGCCCTTCGCGCAGGGGACAGGCCGCGGGATCTGGTCCTGACACCGGACGGCCGGACCCTCGTCGTGGCGAACCCCGGCTCCGACACCGTGAGCTTCGTGGACACGCTGTCGGCGATCGAAGTCGAGCGCGTCCCGGTGACGGGACATCCTGCCTCTCTGCTGATGGACCGCGACGGCCGGCGCGTTTTCGTGCTGTCGGAACGGTCGAGCACGATCGTGGTGCTGTCGGTCTCCTCGCGCTCGGCGGTGGGTGCGATCGCGGTGGACAGCGGTCCGGTGCGTGCGCGTCTCGCCGGGCGAAACGGCGAGCGGATGATCGTGGCGCATGCGGAGTCGCCCTACCTGTCGGTGGTGGATTCACGCACTCTCATCGTGGAGCAGCGCGTCTATGTCGGCCCCGGTGCCCGGGCCCTGGAAGTGGATCCCCGGAGCGGCCGGGTCTACGTGGCCCGGGCCAGGACCGGGCGGATCGAGGTCTTCGACTTCTCATCCCTGCTGCCGGTCGCGGAGATCCCGGTGCCCGGGGAAGTCACCTGGCTGTCGGTGGAGGCGGATGGCAACGGGATGGGCGTCCTTCTGCGCGACCCGGCCGAGGCCCGGATCGTAGGGCTCGTCGGGGGCGGCACGGTGTTGCGCACGCCCCTCGGGTCGAACCCCTCTGCGCTCCGGTTCGTGCAGGGCGGGACCGCTCCTTGAGGCCCCTCGCCGGCCGGCTCGCGGTCGCCGGGATGATCCTGGCGATCGCCGCGAGCCACTCTGTCGCCGATGACCTGACCGGCTACGTGGAGTTCTCCGGCAGCCGCGCCTCCTCGAAGACCAACATCTTCGGCGTGCTGGACACGAAGACCGACACCACCTCGCTCCGGCCTCGGGCGAATCTCCTCTGGAGCCGCCGGCTCTTCCCTTACCTCCAGACCCAGGTGGGGGCGTTCTACGAGCGGTTCGATGACAGGATCGAACAGCTCGGCTTCAAACAGGATTCGGAGCTGACACGGTTCCAGCCCTTCGTCCGGCTCACGCTGCGTTCCCCCATGCTGCTGGGAGACATCGGCTGGAACCGCAACGAGGAGACCACGCGGACGGATAACCTCGCCAGGTTCCGCCTGACGCGCGACACGTTTCTCACGACACTGGGGTGGTATCCGACCGAGCTTCCCACCGCGCGTCTCGAGCTTTCCAGGATTACCGATCGCGACGGCTCCAGGCAGTTCGTGGATCGGACCGAGACCGCGCTGCGGTTCACGTCCGACTACACGCCGGTGGCGTCGACGAGGCTCTATTACCGGGGTTCGCTGGAGCGGACCGAGAACCAGGTCGACGGATCGGAGTTCCGGACCATTCAGCAGAACGGCCAGGTCTATTTTTCGGACAGTTACTTCGACAGCCGTTGGGAGCTTTCGGCAAGCTGGAACACCACCTACCGGCGCACGGAGATCGACTCGTCGGGAACCGGCGAGCTGCTCATTCCGGTATTTCCCATCGGCGGATCCTTCGCGCTCGACGACACGCCGGACGTCGGGACCCTCTCCGCGGAACCGCTCCTGGTGGACGGCAACACGCTCGTCGGGACCTCGATCAACCTGGGCCTGGTCCCACCGGCAGGCGACGACCGCCCAAGGAATCTTGGCGTCGACCTGGGTGTGGTGGCGAACGTGAACGTGTTCCGCGTCTGGATCGATCGGAATCTTCCCTTCGCGATCTCCTCCACCTTCGCATGGGAGATCTGGACGAGCGCCGACGCCAATCTCTGGACAAGGACCTCGGTGATCGCCACTGCGCCATTCGGCCCATTCGACAACCGGTTCGAGCTGAGGTTTCCCACCGTCCTGGCCCGCCACGTGAAGGTCGTGGTCCGGCCGCTGTCGCCGACGGTCCTCAACGCGACCTCCTGGCCCACCATCCTCGTCACGGAGCTCGAGCCCTTGCTCGCGCAATCGGCCAACCAGTTCGAGCACACGCTGTCCGACACGAGGCATCTGGCCCAGGCAAGCTCGCGGTACCGTCTCCTGCCGAGCGCTGGTCTCTACCTCGAGACGACCTACTCCCTGGTGACCTCCCAGAGGGGGAGCACGAGCTGGACTCTTTCGAACGGCCTGTCGGCCCGGCACCAGTTCGACCGGGTGTGGGGGGTGAGCGGGCGCGTCTCTCGCGAGGACGGCCTCGACCTGGATCGCTCCCGGACTGCGTACGTCTACTCGGCGGCGGTCACCGCCAACCCCTTCGAGACCCTGAGGCACTCGCTGATCCTGAGCGGCTACCAGGACATGACGGGCGGCGTCAGGACCGCCAACCGCGGAGTGAACTTCAACACGACCGCCATCGTCTATGACGGCGTCGACCTGAATTTTCTCGCGGGGAGATCGTACAGCGAGATCGCCGACGGCTCCGCCAATGATGCGGTCCTTTTTGGCGCGGGGGCCACCCTGGTTCCCTACCGCACCGTGACGGTCACGCTGCGCTACGACGATCGCGACGCAACCATTTCGAACAAGGGGGTGCCGGACCGTGAGGACCGGACCAGGGGCGCCGAGGCCGGGATTGCCTACAATCCTCTCCCCGCCGTATATTTGTACGGCTCCCGACGCAAGGAACAGCGCACGCGCGAGCAGGATCGCACGGTGGATACCTTCTCCGGCAGCTGGTCGCCCTTTCCGGGAGGAGCCCTCCAGGTGAGCGTTTCCTACAGCGAGATCAAGTACTCCGACCTCGACGAGACCGACACGTCGTTCGTGCCGTTCGTGAGGTGGAACATCAACACTCGATCCACTTTCGAGATCACATACCAGTCCTTGACGAGGGAGTCGGACGTGGCCCGGCAGGATGACCGGATTCTCACGTCGACTTTCCGGATCGGTTTCTAGGAGACAACAGAGATGAAGCGCCTCGCGGTTTTGGGGATCGCAACGCTCGCGATGATCGCCCTGGCGCCGGCATGTGCCGGAAGGAGATCCGCCGAGGTCACCTATCGCGATCCCAAAATGGACTTCAGTCTCGTCCAGAAGGTGGCCGTGCTGCCGTTCGAGAACCTGACGTCGGCCAACACCGCCGCGGAAAGGGTTCGGGACGTCTTCATGACGATGATGCAGGCGACCGGCTCGTCGTACGTCATCCCGGCGGGAGAGGTCGCCCGCGGGGTCGATCGAGCCTCGGTGGCGCACCCCACGACACCGACCGCCGAGGATGTGGTGAATCTCGGAAAGCTGATCGGCGTGGACGCGGTGATCACCGGGGTGGTCCGCGAGTACGGGGAAGTGCGCACGGGGAGCAGTACCGCCGGCGTGGTCTCGGTCAGCCTGCAGATGATGGAGACCCAGACAGGCAAGGTGATCTGGAGCGCCTCGGCCACACGCGGCGGCGTGGATGCTGCCGACCGCCTGTTCGGCGGCGGCGGCCGGCCGATGGATCAGGTGACGGGCGATGCGGTGCGTGATCTTCTCAACCGACTGTTCGGCTGACCGGATGCTGCTGCGAATCGTCGCCGCGGCGTGGCTTTGCGCGGCCTCCACGGTCGCGTTCACCGCCGAGCGCACCCGCATCGCGGTCTTCCCCCCAGTGGACCGGACAGGACGGTCGTCCCCCGTGGAGCAGATCCGTGAGGCCCTGGCGCGGTCGCTGGCAGCGCGGGGCTTCGCGCCGCTGCCGCAAGCCGAGATGGAGGATTTCTTCCGGAGGCACCGCATCAGGGACATGGGAGGCATCTCGGAGGAGACGGCGCGCGCGATCGGCGAGGAGACCCACGTCGACGGAGTCCTGCTGTCCTCGGTGGACGACTGGGAAACGGTGGAACCGCAGCGGCTGGCCCTCACCTCGCGGTGGGTGGCGGCGGCTCCGGGAGCGCCGCTGGCCTGGATGGACACGAGCGCCCACCACGCCCAGGAGCGTCCGGGCGCGTTCGGACGGGGCGTCGTCAACTCTCTCGAGATCCTCGTCCCGCGGGCGACAGAGGAGCTCGCCGACTCATTTGCCGCGTTCAACATCGCCACCGGCGCTCAACATCGAGGGCGTGTCGCCCGGCGGTTCCGGCCCGGCAGTTTCGCCGTCTCTCCGGAGTGGGCCGCGGCGGCGGCCGCCGGCCGGCCTCCTCGCGTGGTGGTCCTGCCCTTCGTCGTGGATGCGGCATGGCGGGACGCGGGGGAGGTGGTCGCTTCGCAGTTCGTGAGATGGCTCCTGGCGACCGGCGACATGGAGGTGCTGGAGCCGGGAGTCGTCCGTGCCGCGCTACTGGAGGCCCGGGTGATCCAGGAGGATGGGCCATCGCTTCCGCAGGCGGACGCCCTGCGCGCGCTGCTGGACCTGGACCTGGTCGTTTCCGGCCGGGTGACCGACTACGAGGCGATGGGCTCGGCCCCCGGCTCGCCGTTTCTCGGATTCTCGGCCCTCGCCATCGACATCCCAAGACGCCAGGCCATCTGGTCGTCGTTCAGTTTCGGCCGTGGAGATGATCGGGTCGGGATGTTCGGCCACGCCCGGATCCACTCCTCCATCACGCTCACCTCCGAGCTCGTCCGGGGCGCCGTCGCGACGCTCGACGACGAGCTTCGAACGCCGCGTTCCCGGAAAGGGGCCGCCGCAGAGAAAGCAGCCAATCCATGAGATCTTTCGTCCGCTTTCCGATCCTCGCCGGCCGCCTGCTCGTGATCTGCGCGTCAGCGCTCCCCGCCGTGGCCGCCTCGCCCGGCGGTTCCACCAACCCGGTCCTGGCCACGGTCAACGGCGAGCCGGTTCGCCTGAGCAGGATCCGCGGGTCGGACGGTGCCTTGCCCTCCGCCGCAGAAGCGGGCAAGGTGCTCGAGCGGATGATCGGCGTCGAGCTCGCCATCCAGGAAGGGTACCGGATGGGTCTCGAGACATCACTCGAGGTCCGCGACCAGATGGGGATCTTCGAGCGCGACACCCTGAGAGACGGCCTGTTCGCCGGGCGGATCGCGGCGCTGAAACCCGATCCGAAGGAGGTCGACTCGATGGCGAAGGCGATGACCGTCGAAGTGCGGATTCGCTCAGCAGCGTTCGTCGCGAAGACCGACGCCGACCAGCTCGTGGCCCGGACAGCGCGAGGGGAGGACTTCGACGCCGCCGCCGGGCAGCTGGCCGCCAGCGGCAAGGGGCGCGTGGATCCCGGGGAGGGGTTCATGCGGATGTCGGAATTTCTTCCCTCCGTGCAGGCGGCCATCGCGCCGCTGGCCCCCGGGCGCGTTTCCGCCGTCTACAAGATCGGGGATCGCTTCGCGGTGAGCCGCCTGGTCGAGCGACGTCCCGCTCCTGACCCCGACGCCCGCGCCAGGGCCGAACAGGAGCTGCTGCACCGGATGCAGACCGAGGCGATGGTGAAGTACGTGGAGGAGCTCAAGAAGAAGTACGCCAAGGTGGACGAGGCGCGCTACGCCACGCTCGACTTCGAGGCCGAAAAGCCCGGCTTCGACTCCTACCTCAAAGACAACCGCTCGATCGTGACGATCGCGGGAGATGAACCGATCACGGTGCACCATCTGGCCGACGCCGTGCGCAAGCGCCTCTTCCACGGCGCCGATCGGGCGGCGGAGGCCAGGCATCTCAACCGGAAGAAGGACGAGGTCCTGGAAGATCTGATAGCCAAGCGTGTCGTCCTGAGGGAAGCCCACGCGCAGGGGCTGCACAAGAAGCCGGAGTACCTCGCGCTGCGCGACGATGAGGAGCGGAAGCTGGTCTTCGGCGCGTTCGTGGCCAAGGTGATCGAGCCCGACGTCAAAGTCTCCGACGTCGAGATCCGGCTGCAGTACGAGGCGCACCGGAAGGAGCTGACCGGCCCCGGGAAGCCCCGACTCGAGTCCATCGCCTTCGGCTCCCGCAAGGACGCCGAGACGGCCCTGGCCAAGCTCAGGGCCGGCGCGGACCTGGCCTGGATGCGCAACAACGCCACGGGCCGGCTCGACCCGATCGCCAACCCGGGCCTCCTCGCGTTTCCTGCCGACCCGGTGAATCTTCCCGACCTGCCCGAAGATCTTCGCCGGGCCCTGGACAAGGCCGCGACCGGGGAGTACCGGCTGTACGGCGCCGCGGACGGAATCAGCTACGTGATACTGGTGCGGGAGCTCCTGCCAGGAAAGACGATGCCGCTCGACGAGGCCACCGGACCAATCCGGGCGAAGCTGACCGGAGAGAAGCGGCAGAAAGCGTTCGACGATTACATCGCGGCGCTGCGCGGGAAATCCGCCGTCAGGATCCTGGTCACTCCCGAACAGCTCGCGAAGCTGGTTTCCTCCTAGCCCGCACTTCTCACCAGATTCCTGCTGCGGCCGCGGATCCGGCCGCCCTGACAGACGTCCTCGCGGCTCGGCCCCATCAGCGTATGTTCAATACGCTTCGGGTCCTCGCCTCTATGGGCGCCTGTCATGACAGCCGTCTGCACGGCCTCGCGACGAAACCTGGTGAGAAATGCGGGCTAGCGTAACAGGGCCTCGCAACGTTGCCGCCATTCAGGAAGCGTCCTCGGGCCCGCATCTTGGCGAATCCCGGCGAGCAGGCTCCGGGCCCGCGCCTCGAGGATCGCGTCGAGCCCTCCTGCCGGCGCATCGAGGTAACGTTGCCCGTAGATCTCACGCGCCTCGTTGTCCACCACCATCACGACGCCGCGCTCGGGACCGATGACCAGGGTGACGACGGAAAGGACGACGGTGACAGTGGCAGTGGCGCCAGCGGCGCCGCGCACCTGCACGGGAGTCTCTCCGCGCAGCACGGGTTGGCGCGCGTTGCGCTCCTCGACCTCCCGGGCCAGGAACCGCCCGGGCGCGTACCACGGAAATCGTTGCTTGAGCGCGTCGAAGGCCCGGGCGAATTCGGCGCTGCCCGCGCGTCCCCAGAGAAACAGAGCGTGCGCGGTGTCATAGAGCCGCGCCGGCTCGAGGTCCTCTCCGTGCAGGCTCTCGCGGTGCCGCGTCAGCGCGACGACGTTGTCCCCTTCGAGCCGGTCCAGCATCCGCGATATCGGCGAGTGGAACTCCAGCCAGAGGTTGTCGTCGGTGTTCAGGACACCATCGCGGGAGAACTCACGCAGTGCCTCGGTGCCGGCCACGAAGTAGGCCAGAAAATCAGATGACGACCCCATGAACACCTCGTCGAGATCCTCCCGGATGGGCGAACGGGCGATGCGCCTGCCGATCATCCCGGGATCGAGGACGATCGGATCGTTGCTCCCCAGGATCTCGGCGTCGTAGTGGGTGAGCCACAGCATCGTGTGCGCAAAGTTGCCGGAAAACGTCCGCACCACCGAGCGCAGGTCGTCGACATTGAGCTCGTAGATCGGGAGCCACTGGCACATGACGCCGCCCGGATTCAGCCGCCCGGACGCCAGCCTGAAGTATTCGTCGGTGTATAAATAGGATGCTCCACCCGACCAGGGATGTATCGGGTCCGCGGTGATCACGTCGAAGCTCTCCCGGGTCGTGCGCAGGTAGTTGCGGCCGTCGTTGAAGACGACGTGCACCTTGGGGTTGTCGAGCGCACGATGGTTCCACCCGGCGAAGGTCCGCGTCGCCGGGAGGACCCCCGGCTCGATCTCGGCCAGGACGATCTCCTCGACCTCGGGGTGGATCGTGGTGGCGCCGAGCGTCATCCCCGTTCCCGTCCCGACGACGAACACCTTTGCCGGGTTCGGATGGGCGAGCATCGGAAGGTGCCCAAGAGTCAACTGGCACTGCCTGTCCTGGGGAGTGGTGGAGGCCTCCACGCGGCCGTTCACGGTGAATGCCTGCCGGGCGCCCCGGGGTTGTATCACGCTGATCGTTTCGTTGGCCCCTTCGAAGAAGTAGAGCACGTCGGTGTTGGCGAGCGCGTCACGGATTCGCTCCGGTGTGTTGAAGGCCTGATACTGGTTGTTGCGAAACACGGCGAGAAACCGCCGGTCCCAGGCCCGGCCCCAGTCCGGATACAACGCGAGCGCCGCGACAGTCAGCAAGGCCGCGACGGCCAGCGCCGCGATAGCGGGTTTTCGCGCCCGCGTCCCGAGCAGGCTCGCCAGGACGATGCAGCCGATCGACAGGTTGGCGACGACCAGGAGGTGAAGCGACCGCTCGATGCCGAAGAGATAGACAAGGACGAAGCCCGAGACCGCCGCCCCGAGGATTGCGCCGAGGGTGTTGAAGGTGAGCACCTCTCCGACGGCCCTGCCGATCTCCCGGCGCCCGGCGGCGTGGACGTTGCCGGCCACCGGGAAGGCGAGCCCCATGAAGAAGGCCGGCACCGCCAGGAAGGCGAAGGCGAGGACGAAGACCGCGACTTGCTGCGCGCGGAACCCACCCGAACCCGGACGGAACGCATCCTGCAGCCGGACTGCGTGGAGGGGAAGATCGCGCATCGCCCAGGTCACCGCCAGGGCCGAAAGACCGATCAGGATCTGCGTCGCCGCGAACAGGGCCACCCAGGGCCGCCAGCCCGCGGCGCTGCGGCGGGCGATCCGGCCGAGGATCGATTCGAACTGTCCTCCCGCCGCGATCCCGGTCAGCAACGCCGCCAGCAGGATCGTGAAGCTGTATGTCGAAGTCCCGACGACGAGTGTCAGGACCCGCGTCCACAGGACCTCGTAGCCCAGAGCGCAGAAACCGCTCACGCCGATTCCGAACAGCACGAGGCGCACGGAAAGCGGGCGGATGCCATCGAAGGGGATCGAAGCCGCCGGGGGAGCCTCCCCCCGCGAGACTTCGCCAAAGACTCGCTCGGGCATCAGCCACACCACGGCGCCGATCAGGAGGTTGATCGCCACGGCCATCAGGACGACGCGATTGA
This sequence comes from Patescibacteria group bacterium, assembly GCA_035646975.1. Classification (GTDB taxonomy): domain Bacteria; phylum Acidobacteriota; class Polarisedimenticolia; order JACPZX01; family DASXTC01; genus DASROJ01. The sequence continues at coordinate 4,503 of DASROJ010000369.1, read as the reverse complement.
CCCCGAACTGGGGCAGCAGCAGGAACCCGGCGATCAGCGTTCCGGCCACCGCGCCCAGGGTGTTCAGGGCGTAGAGCCGGGCCAGATGGCCGTGCCGGCCGTCGGCACGCCCGTCGACGAATCGCGTGAGCACCGGCAGCGTGCCCCCGATGAGCGTGGTGGGGATGAGCATGCCGGCCGATGCCAGCGTCACGCGCACCACGAAGAGCCAGAGCGGGCTGGTCTCCGCCAGGCGCGCCAGCGGCACGTAGACCGCGGGGTACCAGTGCAGGAAGAACTGAAACGACGCGGCGGACAATGCGATGCCAATCTCGAGAGCGGCATAGAGCCGCAGAGGGTGGCGGGAGCGGTCGGCGCGCGCCCCCAGGAAAATCCCTCCCACCGCCAGCCCTCCCATGAAGACCGACAGGACGGTGGTGACCGCCAGATGGGAGCCGCCGAAGACGAGGCTCAGCGAGCGGACCCAGGCCACCTGGTAGATGAGCGCCGCGCTGCCCGACAAGAAGAACAGCGCGTAGAGAAATGCGTCGGCCAGGGTCGATGGGGTACGGGAGGTGCTTCTACTCTCCAATCGCGAACACCTGCACTCGCTGGTTCTCCCTGTCGGCGATGACGACCAGGCCGCGCCGGGTCGAGCAGAGGTCGGTGGGATAGCGCAGGAGTCCCTGCTTCGAACCGAAGGCCAGCTGCCGCCCGCGGAAGGATCCGTCGGGCCCCAGCATGACCACGCCGCCGCCGTCCAGGTCGGCGACCAGCAGGCGCCCGGACGGATCCACATCCAGCGCGCCCGGGTAGTCGAGATCCTCGGCAAGCGAGCCCGACAGCGGCGCGAACGCGGCATCCCCGGGCCGTGCCACCCAGACCCTGCGGCCGACACCGTCGAGGGCCAGGACCGAACCCCGGCCATCGAGGGCGACATCGGTGATCCCGCGCGCTTCACCTGGAAGAGCGATCGACCGATCGAGCGAACCGGTGGCGGAGATCTGGACGACCCTCCGGCCCGCGACGTCGGCGGCGAGAACGGCGCCGTGCGGCCCCAGCGCGAAGCTCCGGATGACCGGGTTCGCGGTGCCTCCCGCGTGGGGAATCTCGATCCAGCCGCCGAACTTTCCATCCGCCGCCACGCGAGCCAGCCGCCGGCTCTTGCCGTCCAGGACCACCATCGCCCCGGTGGCGTCGCCGTCGACGCGGATCGGGTAGACGATCTCGGCCAGCTTCACGATGCCGGTCACCCGGGCCAGCGCCCCGGAGATCTCGACCCGCAGCACCCGTCCGTTGCCGCTGTCTGCCACGAGGATCGTGTCACCGGCGCCGCAACCCACGCCCTGCGGGACGCGAAGCGGCACCTCCCCGGCGTCGGCGTAGAGCGTGGCCGCGTGGCGGAGCTTCAGCACCTCCGCGGCCGCCGCAGGGGAGGCGGTGGCGTGCGCAGCCAGCAACGCGACACTCATGGAGAGCCACCGGGTCCTCACCGTCTCACCTCCTGATCTGCGTGTGACACTGCATGCAGAGATCGCCCTTCACGTCGGCGTGCGCGAAGTGCCCGAACAGCGTTCCATGGGAGCGATGGCAGCTCAGGCAGGAGACGCGCAGGTTCGGGTTTCGCTGGTCCACCGCGGCGTCTCCGATCGGGTGCGCGCTGTGACCCTGCCAGTCGTGACAGACGCCGCAGACCTCCTTGTCGTCCGTGGTGGCAAAGAGGAACGTCGCGTCGGAGGCGTGCGGAAGGTGACAGGCGGTGCACTCCCCGTCGTTCACGGGCGGGTGCTTCGTGACGGAGCGATCCTGCCGGGCGATGGAATCCTGGTGGCAGCTCGCGCAGAGCTGTTTCATCGGCGCGGAGAGCAGGCCCGCGGTCTTCGAGGCATGCGGCTCGTGGCAGTTCGCGCAGGCCTTGCCGTCCACCACCGGCCAGTGCACCCGGTTCTTCGCGCCGATTTCGAGAATCAGATTGCTGTGGCAGCCACGGCAGAGATCCGCGCCGGCGCGCTTCATCGTCACCTGTCCGGCCGAGGGGTCGCCATGGCATTGGGCGCACTTCCTGTTGCGCACGGGCTCGTGGACCGTGGCCCAGAGGATTCCCTGGTTCACCGACCCGTGCGGATCGTGGCACGACGTGCAGTCGGACTTGGCGACCGGATAGTTCATGTGGGCCTGCGCGAACCCCGGCTGCGAGGGCTTGTGGCACTCGAGGCAGAGCGCGGGCGCCGCCTTGTGCAGGAGCGATCCGGCCTCCTTCGAGGCATGCGGCTCGTGGCACCCCAGGCAGTTCCGATCCACGGGTGTGTGATGGTGCGTCGCCGAGGCGAGGGATGTCTTCACACTGGCGTGGCAGCCCAGGCACAGATCGTTGCCGGCGCGGATCAGGTTGGCCTTGCTGGATGACGCGTGCGGGTCGTGGCAGGCGACGCAGTGTCCTTCCTCCACCGGCTTGTGCGCGCTGGCCGCCCCCGCGGGGATCATCGTGCCGTGGCAGGTGGCGCACACAGCGTCCGGCGATGTCGCCAGCAGCTTGCCATGATCCGCGGCATGGGGGGAATGGCAGCTGACACACTGTCCTGCCTTCACCGGCGTGTGAACCGACGCCTTCCTGAGCACATCCTCGAAATCAGTGTGACACTTGAGGCACAGCTTGCCGGACGCGCCCGGCTGGAGGTGGAATTTCGACTCGTCCTGCGCCCGGAGCGGAGCCGCCGAGCCGGCTGCCAGCAACACGAACAACGCCGCCAGCGCGCGACCGCTATTTCTTGACGACATGGCATTCCTCGCACGCCCGCGCCGCGAACGGTGGATGGACCTCGGCCCTGAACAGCTTCGGGTCCGTCGAGGCGTGGGGATCGTGGCATTTGACGCAGTTCATCACGTCCGGGCTGATGCCGATGTGAGCCTTCGAGAAAGCTTCATCGGCCGCGTCATGACAGGTGGCGCAAAGGTTCTGCTGGCGATCGTTGAGCAACCTGGGCTCGTGGGCGAAGTGCGGCGAGTGGCAGGTGCCGCAGTCTTCCGACGCCGGTGGATGGGCGTTCTCCGCCTTGAGGCGCTCGCCCAGCTTCGCGTGGCACGTCAGGCAGAGATCCGGCTCGGCGGCGAGGATCTGCTTGGGAAGCCTGGCCCGATGGGGCGAGTGGCAGCTGGTGCACTGTCCTCCCGAGAAGGCCTTGTGGACGCTTCCGGCCTTCGAGGCCGCCGTTGCGAGATCTTTGTGGCACGTCAGACAGAGTTTGTCCTGGGTCGCCTTGATCATGCCGGGGACTCCCGAGGCGTGCACTTCGTGGCAGGCCATGCAATCTCCCGACGCGAACGGCGCGTGCGTGACGCCAGACGGATCCTCCTTCATCAGGTCGCCGTGGCAGTCTTTGCACAATGCCGCGCCACGCTTCCTGACGAGCTTTGCCTCGGCACCGCCGTGAGGCGTGTGGCAGGCGGTGCAGTCTCCAACCAGGACCGGCTGGTGCTCGGCGGTCCTGGCAAACGCGCTCTCGAGGCCTTCGTGGCAGCTGTAGCAGAGCCGGTCGGTGCGGTCCTTGAGCAATCCCTTCACGTCGGAGCCGTGAGGGTTGTGGCAGGAGACGCAGTCGCCCCCGGCCACCGGGGCGTGTTGAACCGCGGCGTTCATTGCCGACACCACATCCTGATGACACGCGAGGCACGCCTCCGCATCCGGCTTCTTGAGGAGCGCGGCGTTCTTCGAAGCGTGCGGTTGGTGACACGTGACGCAGCCGCCCTCGGTCACCGCGGCATGCGGGAAGGCGACCTGCTTGTCCTGTTCGGCGTGGCATTCGGTGCAGAGCGCGTTGCCGGCCCGCGAGAGGAGCTTCGGCTGCTGCGAGGCGTGCGGTTCGTGGCAGGCAAGACAGTCACCCGAGGCGAACGGAGCATGTTCCTTGTCGCCTCCATGTTTGAGCTCCTCGACATCGTGGCAGCTCTTGCACATCTCCGAACCGCTGGATGTGACGGCGAATGGCTTGTCGGATCCAGGCTGCGCATGGCAGGCGTCGCACGAGGCCGCGGCGACCGGAGCATGGACCGACGCCTTGAGGAGCGCGGGCAGGTTCGACGAGTGAGGATCGTGGCAGGTGCCGCAGTCGGCCTTCTCCACCGGGTATCCGGCGTGCGCGTCCCGGAACTTCTTGTCCCCGGGGGTGTGGCAGGAGGCGCACAGGGCCGACCTGGGCCTGGTCAGCAGCGCGGGCTCGGACGAGCTGTGGGCATCGTGGCAGGTCGCGCAGCCGCCGGTGGCGAGCGGCGCATGGACGATCTTCTTCTCGAAGATCTTCCGGTCGTGGCACTCGTAGCACGACTCGGCCCCCTCGGCCTTGAGCAGATGCGAACCTGCCGAGGCGTGCGGGTCATGGCACCGTGTGCAGTTCTCGTTGCCCGCGAGCGCCGGGTGGACGTGCGGCTTGTCGAGCCCGATGGAAGCCTTCGAGTGACAGCTGATGCAGAGCGCGTTGCCTTCCTTCTGCAGGATCAGCTTGCCCACGAGACCGTGGCGGATGTGGC
>DASROJ010000368.1:0-5800 GCA_035646975.1 Patescibacteria group bacterium | reverse complement strand
GCTCGAGTCCGAGCCGGTCGGCGAGGGCGACCATCGCATCCAGCTGGTCCTGCAGAACTCCGGATGGCTCCCCACCCAGGTGACGCAGAAGGCGCTCGACCGGAAGGCAGTGCTTCCGATCGAGGTCGAGCTCGAGCTGCCGGACGGGCCGATGGTCGCCTGTCTCGACAGCGGCCAGCTCGAGCAGGCCCTGATCAACCTCGCGGTCAACGCCCGCGACGCGATGCCCGACGGCGGCAAGCTTACCATTCAAACGGCGAATTCGGTCGTCGACGAATCGCACTCGCGCGAGCTGGTCGATGTTCCGGCGGGACATTACGTCACGCTGTCCGTTGCCGACACGGGATACGGAATGGATGAGGAAACCAGGACCCGGATGTTCGAGCCTTTCTTTTCGACCAAGGCGGTCGGCAAAGGCACCGGTCTTGGCCTGTCGACCGTCTACGGCATCGTGCATCAAAGCGGTGGATGCATCTGGGTCCAGAGCGAGCCGGGCAAGGGCACTCTCTTCAAGGTCCACCTGCCGTACCTCGAGGCGCTTGCCGAATCGCCCAGGACGGAGATTATGACCGCCGAAGGCGCGTGCGGCACCGAGACGGTGCTCCTCGTGGAAGATGAGGAAGCCGTCCGCACCATCAGCCAGACTGCGCTGGCTGAGAAGGGTTACCGTGTGCTTGCCGCGGCCAACGGTGGCGAGGCGATACTGATGAGCGAGCAGTCCGCGGAGCCGATCCAGCTGCTCATCACCGACATGGTGATGCCGGGGGTCGGCGGTCCCGAGCTGGCGCGCCGGCTCGGGCCGCTGCGCCCGCAGATGAAGGTGTTGTTCGTCTCGGGATATGCGGACCGGGCCGTGGAACGACAGAACGGGACCGCCCAGCAGTCAGCCTTCCTCGAAAAGCCGTTCTCGATGGACGCACTGACCTCGAAGGTGCGGGAGGTTCTCGACGCCGAGTGATCTCAGCTGCGTGCTGCCGAAAGTCCTCCACGCTGGCATCCTTGTACTGAAAGGTGCGCGGGAAGTCCTTGAGCATCATGTTGATGACCATCGGACCCTTTGTGTAGACGATGTTCGTCCCCGCGTTCAAGATGGCTTTCCTGCGACCCTCGAATCTGATCTTGTAGTACTCCATGGCGGAGTACTCGGCGAACGACTCAGCCAGCCACCTCTGCTCGCCCCAGCCCCTCGGACGGACAGACTGCCTCCACCATTGATGGGCGACCTCGTGCGCACGGAACAGGTCCGCCCAGGATTCGGAGGCGTTGCGAATAGTAGACTCTCTGAATATCCTTCCGGGCGGAGCCGTCCGTCGAAACTCAAGGCTCCGGTGGAAGGTGTCAGCGGAGGCATGACAATGGCTTCGGAGTCGACAACGGCTTCAATCTCGAGCGTCGGGCCGCCGCTGGTGCTTGGCGCGCTGATTGCAGCCGGGCTCTCGATCATGGGGTACGAGATCAGGCAGGCGCTCGTCGAGGCAAGACGAGCAGAACGCCTGGTGACGGTGAAGGGGCTTGCCGAGCGCGAGGTGAAGGCCGATACGGCGATCTGGCCGATTCGTTTCACGGCCGTGTCGGCGGAGCTGGGGGCGGCGTACGACAAGAGCGACGCGGACAAGAAGAAGATCATGTCGTTCCTCAGCGCGGAGGGGCTCGAGCCATCGGAGATCGAGGTCGGCCAGGTGAACGTCTCGGACACGCAGGCGCAGGAGTATGGCGGGCAGCACGCCGGGCCGCGGTACATCATCGAGCAGGCAATCACGGTGCACACGAAGAAGGTCGAGAAGGTCGCTGCCCTGTCGGGGCGCATCGCCGAACTCGTGAAGGCCGGGGTGGTGCTCGGGCGCGCCTCCAGCGTGTCCTATCACTTCACGGGGGTGAACGAGATCAAGCCGGAGATGCTCGCCCAGGCGACGAAGAATGCGCGGGCCGCGGCGGCGCAGTTCGCCGCGGACTCGGGCGCCACCGTCGGCCAGATCTTCCGGGCGAGCCAGGGCGCGCTCAGCATCGCGCCGCTCGAAGGATCTCCAGGCGGCTCCGAGGGAGGCGGCTATCCCGGCAACGCGGAGGAGCGGATCGTGCAGAAGGCCCGCGTGGTGATGACCGTACAATTCGTGCTGGAGAACTAGCGCGCGGCCTGACGGATCGCGCCGGAAATCATCCCCACCGTGATATGCTCGCTCGGTTGACGACAGGGCGGCATGCACGCCGTGTTCATTGGCCTCTAACTGTTCGTGTCGCATTTGGGATTCGTCGCCTACCTGAGTGGCAGCGCCGTCCGTCTCGGGGTGGTGCTCTACTCCGATCTGCTCGAAGCGTGCGGGGACAACGAGCCGGCGCCGTCTTCCCGCAGGATCGCATTGCCCTTCCCCTTCACCTATTGGAGAAAACCATGTCCGCCATCAACCCGGAATGTGTGACCACGGCGTTCGAGCTGCCGGGGTATCGCGTCGTCAGGAGCCTCGGCGTGGTGCGCGGCATCGTCGTGCGCTCACGCAGCATCGTCGGCAATATCGGCGCCGGGCTGCAGACGATTTTCGGAGGCAACATCACGCTTTATACCGAGCTGTGCGAGAGGGCCCGCGAAGACGCCTTCCGGCTGATGCTGGAGCATGCGTCGGGGCTTGGCGCCACCGGGCTGATCGGAGCCCGATACGACGCCAACGAGGTGGCGGCCGGCGTCACCGAGGTCCTGGCGTACGGTACCGCGGTGATCGTTGAGCGCAACGAGGTCTGACCGGGGCGGCGGAGGGGAGGGTCACTTCGTGCGAATCACCTTCTGGTTCGTCTCGACGCCATAGAACGCGTAGCCCGTATACTCCTGATCGACCTGGAGCCGCACGCTCGTCCAGGTGCTCCATTGCCCCGCCCGCCGGATGAGACGATGGCGTTCGTTGCGCAGCTCGACCTTGCCCGGAAACCGCATCCCGTTCTTCTCGACCGAGAAAATGGTCGTTATCCGCTGCACATCATGGAAACCGCCCTGCTCCGTGTCCCGGGCCAGATGTTCCTTCAGCTTCGAAAGCTCGGCCCAGTTATCCGGTGTGTAGGCTTCGACTTTGAGCAGCAGTGCCGTTTCCTGGTCGACCCACGCGGTGCCAAACCAGTCGTTGACCCCGGCATCGATGGGAGGCCGCGGCTCGAAATGGATCATGACCGCCTGGCGCCCGTCGACTTGCTCGTTGCCGAGGATGACATACTTGTGACGCCGCTGGCGCTCCTCGCGGAAGGTGAAGATCCAGAGATAAGGGCTGCCGAGGTAGGCTGGGACTCCCATCCGGTCCGGGAATGCTTCGGGCGGCGCTTTCCCCCGGGATGAGGCGTTCGAGAGCGTCCGAAAGTCGCTGAACCCGAACCCCTCGTTGAACTCGAACACGTATCCGAACTCGGCGCTGCCGCGCTTCTCGTACGGAGACCAGCTCATCTTCTCGCGGCAGGTGAACTTGAGCGCGAACTCACGATACCGCACGGCGGTCCTGGCCAGCCGCTGAAGGATGCCGGCCTCCCGATCGCCCGGCAAGGGGGCGGGAGCAACCGCCGGACCCGGAGTGACGGCCGGCTCATCCGAGCTCAGGCACGTGCCCGCGGCCAGAAAAATGAGAAGACACAGGACCAGCGCATGGGTTGGCCGACAAAGGCGCTCGTCGTGGAGTATCTGTCTCGAGATTCTCCGCACGCGATGCTCATCCATTCAATGCATTCCATGCATGCCATGCCGGGCCGGATCCGGGTCCCCGGGGGTTGTTCCACATCATACTCCTGTTCGCTCCGCACCCACGGTCCCATGCATGGGGCTGTGGTAGTCTGCCGGCATGTCGCCCGATGCGAGCAGCCATCGCCTCTCGGTTTTCAGGACGGCGGTCGTCTATGGCGGGATGATTGCCGCCGCGGTGCTTCTGTTTCTCTGGATTCGCACGATTGGTCTAGGTCTCGAGGCGCCGCAGGAGTCGGCCAGGATCGGCGCGATGCGTGCCGGCCCGCAGATGGATGTCCTGCTGCACGTGTTGCTGGCGCTCGTGGCGATCATCGTGGCGGCGCGGCTGGTCGGCTTTCTCTTCAGGTGGCTCGGCCAGCCACCCGTGATGGGAGAAATCGTCGCCGGCATCCTGCTCGGCCCGACGCTGCTGGGCAGAGTGTCGCCTGAAGGGTATGCCTTCCTGCTGCCGGCCTCCGTGGCGCCCTACCTCCAGGTGATCTCCCAGGTGGGCGTGATCCTCTACATGTTCCTCGTGGGTCTGGAATTGAACCCCATCCATCTGCGACGCGCCCCGCACACCGCTCTGGCGATATCCCACGCGAGCATCATCGCGCCGTTCCTGCTCGGCTCCGCGCTGGCGCTCGGCCTGTATCCGGTCCTGTCGTCCCGCGACGTGCCGTTTACCGCCTTTGCCCTTTTTCTCGGCGTGTCGATGTCGGTCACGGCGTTTCCGGTGCTCGCGCGCATCCTCACCGACCGTCGCCTGCACACCAGCGCGCTGGGTGTCATGGCGCTCACCTGCGCGGCGGTGGACGATGTCACGGCCTGGTGTCTGCTGGCGTTCGTCGTCAGCGTGGTGCAGGCGCAGGGCCAGAGTCCGGTCATGACCACGGCGCTGACGGCGCTGTTCATCGCCGTCATGTTCCTGGTTCTCCGGCCGGTGCTGGCCCGCGTGGTGCGCCGCATCGACTCGGCGCCCGAGCGCACTTCCACCGATGCCATGGCGTTCGTGTTCGTGCTGCTGCTTGCCTCGGCGCTGGCCACGGAATGGATCGGGCTGCACGCGCTGTTCGGCGCGTTTCTTCTGGGAGTCGTGATCCCGCACGGCAGCCGCATCGCGCGCGATTTCACGGAGCGGCTCGAAAGCGTCGTCGTCGTGCTCCTGCTGCCGGCTTTCTTCGCCTTCAGCGGGATCCGCACGCAGATCCAGCTCGTCAGCGGGATGCAGCACTGGCTGCTTTGCGGGCTGATCATCCTGGTGGCCTGTCTGGGCAAGTTCGGTGGCGGGGCGGTGGCCGCGCGTCTGACGGGTCTCACGTGGCGCCAGTCCTCCGCGCTCGGTGTGCTGATGAACACGCGAGGACTGGTCGAGCTGATCGTGCTCAACGTCGGGCTCGACCTCGGCGTGATCTCGCCCACGCTGTTCGCGATGCTCGTCATCATGGCGCTCGTGACGACCTTCGCGACCTCGCCCATTCTCGACTGGCTCACGCGTGACAAGCAGCTGGCCGCCCTGTCCGCCCGGCCCACGCAAACCACCGGCGCCGCCATGGCGCCACGAGCATGAACATCCTGCCAATCCTGATGCTGGTGCTCGTCGCGGTTTCATTCTTCCAGCTTGTCGCCGAGCTGGTCAGCGGCGAGACCGCCGGTCGCCGGATGATCGTTCAATGGGCCTGGTTCCTGGGAGCGGTCTGGCTCCAGTTCTTCGGCAGGTCCCCGGCGCTGACTGTCGCCGGGCTGCTGCTTCAGGTTTTCCTGGCCATCTATCTCAGAGTGCGCGCGACGCTCCTGGCCGGGTCATGAAGGCGGCGTCATAACCGTTATGTGTGATCTTCCGTTCCGGGGTGTTTGCTCATAAGAGGTATGAATCTGCGCCAGAAGAACGCCCGTCCCGGTTCGCCATCTTCGCGCCTCAAGCCGTCGCAGGTCAGCAGGTTGGTCGCCCCCGGAGATCGCGGCGGCTCACTGGCGCGGCTCTTGCTCGGTTGTTCCTGCCCGATGTCCGAATCAGGGGGGGGCCCGCGCCGGTGCACATTAATAGGATGGAAGACGACAGCGCCTGTCTGGCTCGATCCCGGCCGATGACCGCCGCGCCAGTGAGCC
>DASROJ010000367.1:0-3635 GCA_035646975.1 Patescibacteria group bacterium | reverse complement strand
TGTCGGCAGCGGCCCGAACGGGGATGGAGACTTCTGGGTCGACACGCTGTCCGGCTCCGAAGGTACACTACAGATCCAGGTCGCCGCCGGGACCGATCTGCGGCAGGTCGCTTTCAGCGTCACCGAGGTCGGGATCATCCTTCCCCGGTTCGTGAGCAACCCGCCCGCCGCCGGGCCGCCGCCTCCCGGCTGGCCCTGCGGAAACAAGAACTGCATCGTCGACGCCTCCTGCGTGAGCGGCACGCCGGCCGACCCGGCCAAGCTGGCGGTTGCGAAATACGAATGGATCCAGGGCGCCTACATCTACACATGCACCGGGGGGCTGATCGCCGACAGCAATCCGACACAGAGCAATTTCTTCCTCACCGCGAACCATTGCATCAGCAAGAACAACACCGCCTCCAACGCCCAGTTCTACTGGAGGTTCGCGACGTCGAGCTGCAACGCGAGCAGCTGCCCCGACAACGCCGGCTGGCCCTACCTCACTTCCGGCGCCACGGTGAGCGCCACGGGGCGCAAAGGAGACTTCAGCCTGTTGCACCTGAATGCCGCTCCGCCGTCCGGCTCGGTCTTTCTGGGATGGAGCAGCGCCGCGGTGGCCAACACCAACGGCGCGACGCTCTATCGGATCAGCAATCCGAACTTCGGGCCACAGGTTTTCTCGCAGCACGCGGTGGACACCGCCGTGGGAACCTGCTCGAGCTGGCCGCGAGGCGAACGGATATACAGCCGTGACACCATCGGCGCCATCGATGGCGGAAGCAGTGGCTCACCGATCGTGAACGGCTCATCGCAGATCGTCGGTCAGCTCAGCGGGACCTGCGGGACCAACCCGGCCGATCCCTGCGCGAGCGGACCAGGGGAAGCCAACGCCACCGTGGACGGCGCCTTCGCGTTCTACTTCGCGTCGGTGCAGGCCATTCTGGCTCCGTAGCACTTCGAGTCGACCCGCCCGGGTCGCATCCTGTGATGCGGCTCGGGCGGGCTCCATCCGCTGTTTCGATGGGACCCCGGCCGGCACCGGCAAGCCTAGAAAGATCCCGACGAACCCGGGCCGAGCCACCGAGCGTCCGGCCCTCAGCGCCGTGGAGTCTTGTCATGGCCTCGCCACCTCGCACCGGATGAGTGCTGGCTACTCCGGTGGCGCCCCGCGCCAGGTGAGACTCGACTGACGCAGGACGCCGGGCGTTTCGGCCTGTTCGAGCAACGACAGCGCCTCGAGCAGCACGCTTTGATGCAACAGGGTGTTGCCGGGATCGCCGCATGGTGCGCCGAACCGGAACCGCAGCGCGAGGGATCGCGGCGCCCCGACGATTCGGCTCAGCTCCGGGACCAGCGTCACACAGACCGTCGGAAGACCGCGGCGCTCCAAAGCGCGTGCGAGCAGACAGACGGTCTGAACACAGAGCGGGCAGCTGGGAAGCAGGATGACCGAACCCACGCCGTCTTCCTGAAACAGCACCGCCAGCTTTTCGGCGCTTTGCTCGAGACCCGGCAGCGGCCGCACGATCCCCCCGCAGAAGCTCGCATGACGTGCAGCGGCGGGACCCGCGAGCCCCTGGTCGTGCAGCGCCTGCAGGGCCATGAGCGGCAGGGCCACCTCGACATCGAATGGTGTGTGACGTTGATCGACGTAGGGCGCCGCGAGATCCAGAGCGGCGGCCGGCGTGCCGGCGGCGATGACGCGGAAACTGGTATCCCCCAGCGGATCTTCCAGCGCGCGAAAAGGCGGGTCTTCCTTCAGGTGCAGCCCGGCCGTCGTGATGAGTGCGATCGGAGCGGTGCGAACCGCCGTCGCCGCGCACCAGGGTAATGGACCCGGCGAGATGAATTCGAAAGCGCGATCGACGTGCGCACGGATCCTCTCCACCAGACGCAGCAGTACTGGATCCTGTATCGACTCCGGCATTCCCGACCCTCGACCGCACATCTTACAGGACGCGACAACGTTCTTGACCGACCTTCGATGTGGGTGTACGGTACACGCGTGAGTTCATCTCCCCGCCGTCGCGGGCTTGGTCGTCTGACCGGTGCGGCTCGTGACACAAGACGGGGAGCTTTCCGCGCCGCGCGGAAAGCCGTGCGGCATGAGGAGGCTGTGGGATGAAGTTCATTGTTGAGCCGATGGAAGAGGAGACCAAGGAACAGGAGTGGCCACGAACGTTGTGCGTGCTCTGTCCTGAGGATCCGCGAGACTGCTAGCGTCCTGATAACCGGCTTGGCACACGCCCGGCGGGGAGGCACCCAGTGACTGCCCTGCCGGGCCAGTTTTCAAATCCGCCTCATCGACCACGGCGGATGCCCAGAAGATGGTTCGCCAGCCTTCCTGAGATTTCCACGCCGGTGCTGGCCTCGAACCCGACGAAAAACGGCGCCGAGTTGCACTCCAGAACGACGTAACGGCCCGTTCGCTCATCCCGCATGAAATCGATCGCCGCGAAGCTCATCCCCCACAGCCCGGCTGCGGCCACCGCGTGTCGCGCCGCCTCCTCGGGCAGATCGTGACTCTGGATCCGGGCCTTGCCGCGTCGTGAATCGATCTCGGTCCCATCAAGAGGGATGAACCTGGCTGCGCCGATCATTTCGCCGGCCAGCACGAAGGCCCGGACGTTGTCTCCTTCGATCAGCTCCTGCAGCTGAACCGGACCGGCGCCGAGCAGACGCTGCGCATCGTCCAGGCTCGAGGGCGGCTCGAACCGCTCCGTATGCGCATAGCCGCCCACCATCCCCTTGATCACCCAGGCGGTGCGGCGATCGTCGCCGAGGCGGGCCAGCACCAGCGGGTCGCTGGTGGCCACGGTGCGTGGCGCCGGGATCCCCTTTGGCGCATACGCGAGGATTTCACGCGGCTTGAGGGCGTGCAGCTCCTGTGCGACGGGTGGATTGACGACCAGACCGCCCTTGCGCGCAAACCGGTCGAACAGGGCGTTCCACGCGGCAAGGTGTCGCATCGAGCGTTGCACGGAGGGCGCGGCGTCGGCGCTGTCGGCGTCGCCCGCCGAAGCTGAGCCCCCCGAAGCTGAGCCCGCCGAAGCTGAGTCCGATGCAGTGACCGAGCGCATGCCGAGGTCGGCCACATAGAGCGCCGAGGCGCCGGAGATCTCCTCGCCGCAGGCGCTGAGACGATCGCGGCTCATCACGATGGAGGGATCCCGACGAGGGTCGACGAAGATCGCCGCTCCTCCCCGCTCCTCCAGACGGATCGCGAGTCGTTGCAGCTCGGGGCGGTCGGCTGGACCGATGAGGCCGACCGTTCTCAACAGGAAGCTCCAAACCCACCCCGTGGCGGCGCCTCGGCCGTTTTCGAGGGCTTGTAGAGATGCCGGATCTCCAGCAGCGGCTGCAGGTCGAACTTGAATTCCTCGCAGGCGCCGCGCGGCGATTCCGGCCGGCTCATCGCGCTGATGGGGCAGCCGCCGTGACAGGCCGGCAGCACATCGCAGGAGGGGCACTCTTCCTTTTCAAAGACATTCCACGAGAGCCAACGGCTCTCGTTCACCTTGTGGAACGGCTGCTCTCCGTCGAGCAGGTGCTGGACTGCCCCGCGGGGATTCGATGTGACCTCCTCCCAGCACTTGAAAATCGAGCCGCTCGGCGCGATGACATAGCCGCTGGTGCGCTCCGCCGTGCAGTAG
>DASROJ010000366.1:0-5341 GCA_035646975.1 Patescibacteria group bacterium | reverse complement strand
CTTCGTGCCACATCCCTGAGACCGGCTTCGTCGATTTCACCTTTCACGACGTCGGCGAGCGGCACGATGCCGGTGAAGCGGAGTTGAATACCCGCGCTCCGCTCTGGGGCGTGAACACCGCGTCGCTGATCGGCATCTGGGACTCGCCTCCCTACGTGGGGGCCGCGCAGCCCAAGGATCCCGAGACGCTCATCGAGGAAATCCTCGACCTGCGCAGACCGGGCCGCTCGGCGCCGCATGGCCAGGCAGCCGGTCTGACCGGCCGACAGGTTGCCGACCTGGCGGAGTTTCTGTCCTCCATCGATGGATCCACCAGCGCCGCCGAGGTGCGCGGCGCGGTTGACCGCACTCCACCACGCGTCGTGCGCGTGGAGGCGGCTTCTCTGACGCGGATCGATGCCTGGTTCAGCGAGAGCGTGTCGCCCTCCGCCGCCGACCCGTCAGCCTGGAGACTGCAGGCGGTGGGGGGGCCCGACGTGCCGATCCTCGCGGCCTTCCTCGATCCGCAGAACGGCGACCGGGTGACCTTCACCGTCGGGACGATGCACCACGATTGCGGTCCGGCGACCTATGCGTTGATCCCGCTCGGGCCGATCTTCGATCTCGCCGATTCTGCCAGCGGCGGCACGGCCAACGCGCTGGATGTCGCCGATCCTTCCAATCGCCGCACGTTTGTCATCGGGAACGCACTCACCGTGACGTTCGGTGCCTCGGGGTATGAGAACTTCACCATCCCCGTGCACGACGCAGGGACGGTTTACGGCAGTCCCGGCGGAGCCAATGGCTCGGTCTGGCTGCGCTCCAACAACGGCGGCGCGCAGCGCAACACGGATTTCCTCCGCTTCGAGTGGGAGGCGGCCTTCGCGACGACCGGCGTCGTCTCGGCCGGCAGCATCGTCGATGCGTCGATTTCCATCCTGCCCGCCTTTGGCGATGCTCAGTCGATCGAGGCGCGCCGCGTCCTTCAACGCTGGTGGGACTATGGAGGCGGTGACCAGACGCAGAACCCGGTCAACCCGGTCAACGGTCACGGAGGACCGACTTACAGCTACAGCGAGTACAACGTGAAGAGCTGGAACGCCGCCAACGCGAGCTCCCGGACCGCCGGGGTCAACGGTCAGAATGCCGCGGACTACTTCGGAACGCGCGACACGGGGTTCGATCCCGACGTGGTCATCACCATGCCCGACCTGAATCAGCGCGCGGTGTTCGGCGGCGCCGGCGTCCTGGGCGCCTTCCGCTTCTGGTTCCAGAACCCGTCTCTCGATCAGGGGTATGCGCTCCAGCTCACCGCCGCGGCGAAACAGGAGAGTCGCTTCCACGCGGCGGAGGAGGAGCTCCGCCAGTACGGTCCCACGATGTCGCTGACCTACATGCTTCGCGCCACCTCGAGCCCGCCTCCCGCGGAGGTCTCATCCTCCAGCTCGGGGTCGCCCCTGACGGTCGACCCGGGCGCGGGCGGCGAGCTGCTGATTTCGTTTCAGGATCTGGGAGGCAGCGTCGGCGGGTACAACGTGTACGAAGGGACGCTGGGCGGCGGCTACAACCACGTCCCGAACGCGTGCGGTGTTGCGACAACCCTGGTCAACGGACGCAGACAGGCGCGGGTCGTGCCGGGCGCCGGCAACAGCTACTACCTGATCACCGCGTACGATCTCTGTCAGGAGGGGATCAGCGGCGCCGATTCATCCGGCGCGACGCAGCCCGGCGCCAATCTCGCCTGCACGCCCTGAACGGCGCTCCGGCTCAAGACCTGCTCAAAGCGTCCTCAAAGCGTCCTCAAAACGTCCTCAAAACGTTGGACGGCCGTAGAAAGCGTAAACGCGTCCCACTTGTTGCAGCCCGCCGGAGAGGAAATGGCGGTCGTCGACGATGAAGTCGCCAAGACCGTCTCCGTTCACATCGCCGGCTCTTGAAGCGGCCGTGCCGAACTCCTGGCTCTCGGCATCGGGCTCCACCGAAAGCAGGGGAACCGAGGAGTATCCGGCCGGGCCGCCGGAGTAGATCAGCAGGGCCGTGCGTGCTGGATCCGTGTTCGGGTACTGCACGGCGATGTGAAATTCAGCGAAGCCGTCGCCGTTGATGTCGCCCGTCCCATCCCCGCCCGAACAGCATTCGAGAAACACCCCGGAAAAGTCGATGGTGGGGCCGCCCGTTTGCGTTCGCAATCCGGATCGGCTGCCGCGCAGCAGATACCCGGCCGGTGGATCGAGGCTGGCGCCGGGAAACGGGTAATCGGTGACGGCCAGATCATGGAACCCGTCGCCGTCGGCATCTCCGACCAGCGCAGGTATCGGGATCCGTTCTCGTCCGAAGACGAAGCTGCGTTTGGCCTGCGTGCTGAGACCCTTGTCGGAGCCCAGGTGGACTCTCAGCTCTCCAACCAGATAGAGGCAGTGTCTCCCGCCGCAATACCGCCAGGTGTAGGCCAGATCGTCACGCCCGTCCTGATCGAAATCATCGAGGACCGGTCCGGCGATCAGGAAAGCGCCGGTCAGCGGGAGCGGAAACACCGTCGAAGGCGTCTGCGCCAAGCCGGCCGGCGAACCCATATAGATGGAGAAACTGGGATTGAAGAACACCGCGAGGTCCTCGAAGCCGTCGCCGTTGACGTCTCCGTGCCCCGACGAAGTGCCGGTGGTAGTCCAGGAGGGGGAGAGCCCCGGGCCCGCGGGCGAACCCAGGTAGAGCGATAGCGATTGTCCCGACTGCACGACGATGTCATCGAACCCGTCGCCGTTCACGTCGCCGGCCCCAGCGGCCCTCGAGAGAAAGGCGCCGGCGGCGCTTCCTTCAAGGCTCCAGGAAGGCGTCTGGGACAATCCGTTGCTCGAGCCCCGGTACAGGAGGATCCGGCCGGAGTCGGTGAACACTCCGTCATAGCCCGCGTCGCCGACCAGCACATCGTCGTATCCATCGCCGTCGGTGTCTCCGGCGGGCGCGAGGTGGCCGCCAAAGGTCGCCGTGGGCTGGTCGCCCTGGACAAACCAGTCGGCATTGGAAGTGAACAGCGGCGTCTGCGCCAGTGCGGGCGCGCTGCCGAGGCAGACAATTGCGGCGAGGATGATCGTGGAATTGCGCATGGCGGCCCTCCTGTTCCGGCAAGGTTGTGTTTTCAACACTACGCCGAAACTTCCTTTCGGTCAACGCATTGGGACGCCGCTATCTTCGTCTGAGGTGAAGTGTCTCGTACGCGACGGTGGGGTAGGTGAACGAGACGACCATGCCTTCCAGCTCGGGCCGGGCGAAGCGATAGACCTGCTCGTGGAACAACGGCACCAGAAGCGTCTCGCGTCGGAGGATCTCCTCGATCTGCCGGTACAGCGCGTGACGGACGGTCGGATCGGTCTGGGTGCGGCCATGAACGATCAGCTCATCGAGATCGGGCGAGCCGACATAGGCCCAGGCATACCGGAAGGCCGAAAAGAAGGTGTCGGTGTCCGGATAGTCGGCCAGCCATCGGCCGATGATCATGTCGGTGCTTCCCTGAACCCATGACTCGAGATACTCGGGCACCGACCCGGTCGCGGATCGGATGCCGATACCCGCGGCGCGAAATCCCGCCTCGAGGGCGCCGTAGAAGGCGGCATGCTCGCCGGCAAACGTGGGGTGAACCGAGGCGGTGAACTCCACCGCCGCCCCGCGAGCGTCGCCGGAAAGCGGCGTGGAATTCGGGGGATTCGCTGAACCGGAGGGTGTGCTCTCGTAACCCAGCAGACCGGGCGGAATCAGGCCGTGCGCCGGAATCGCCCGCCGCCCCAGAGTCTGCTTGACGAGCAGGGACGCATCCACGGCCGCAGCCACCCTGCGGCGCTGGGCGGGATCGGCCATCGGGCCACGGTGCCGATTGAAGAGGATGAAATAGGTCGAAAGAGAGGGAGCCTCGCGATAAGCGGCGGCAAACACCGGGTCGCGTCGCAGCGTCTCGACGTCGACCGGGTCGAGGTCCGAGGCGATCGCGAACCGGCCGGCGCGAAAACCGGAAAGGATCTCGGCCGCGGATTTCCCGAACTCGAATGTCAGGCTCTGGCTGCGCGGATAGCCGTCGCGCCAGTAGAACGGATTGCGCTCCAGGTCGAGCCTGCGGCCCGGCTCGAACCGGACGACGCGGAACGGTCCCGTGCCGACCGCGCCTTCCTTGTAGCTTCCACCGATGGGCCCTCGTGTGCCTTCCGGCACGACACAGGTGCTCATGTCCGACAGCAGGACGGGGAAGAAGGACACGGGGCTCGTCAGCTCGATGGTGAAGTCACGCGCCGAATGGATGTGGAACCCGGAAAGCTCGGTCCCGGTCTTCTCGAGGATCCCCCGCGCGCCTTTGATGGCAGACAGCTGCTCGCGCCGTGATTGCCCCGGCTCGGCCAGCAGACGCTCGAACGAGTAGCGCACATCGCGCGCGGTCAATCGCCGGCCATCGTGGAAGCGCACCCCTTCGCGCAGCCGGAACCTGTAGGTGCGGCCTCCCTCCTCGACGTGAAACTCCTGGACGAGACGCGGCTGGATCCGCCCTTCGACCACCTGGGTGAGGGTTTCGTAGATGGAGGAGAGCACCTCGCCTTCCTCGAGAACCTGGCAGAGGGCCGGGTCGAGCATGTTGATCGAGGCGCGCATCGGAATCTGAAGGCTGCCCCCTTCGTCGGAGGCGGCACGCAATGCCGGTGCCGTCGTCGCCGCTTTGCCGAGCCTGGCATAGTTCACGGCCGGATACGTGTTGTTCAGACGCAGGCCGCGCACGAGTGGATTCGACAGTCTGAAGCCGACGTCATGGAAGAGCGGAACGATGAAGTCCGATTGCAGGATCAGGTTCTCGAACCTGCGGTACAACGCTTCGCGCGCGGCCGTCGTCGTCTCGCGTCGCGCCGCTTCGAGGATCTCGTCTGCCTCCTCGGAGCAGTAATAGCTCCTGAACTGCCCGGTGGCCGACTGGAACAGGTTGTGGGTGAAATTGTCCGGGTCGTTGTAGTCCGCGGTCCAGCGCATGATCCCCAGGTCGTAGTCTTCGCCCCGCCCCATCGCCTGGATGAACGAAGCCATGTCGGTCGATGCCACCTCGACGGTGACGCCCAGCTCCTTCCATTCGGAGAACAACGCCTCGAGCAGCGAGCCGTATCGATCCCGCACCACGGGATGCACGGCCGCCTTCAGCCTGAACGACTCGGGGGATCCGGCGGCCTGCAGGCGAGCGCGCGCTTCCTGCCGCGAGAGGAGCTGACGGCGCCGGCCGTCGGGCTGATTCCTCCGGGCATGCTGGGACACGACCCCGGCCGGCGCCGTCAGCTCCTCTCGCGGCAGGAAGCGCGCGCTCGCCTGCAGGCCGCCGGATCCCCCGAGTCGTTCAGGC
>DASROJ010000365.1:0-10498 GCA_035646975.1 Patescibacteria group bacterium | reverse complement strand
GTGGCCACCGCCGAGACCGCCCTGAGGCAGGCCGCCGGGTTCACCCCACCGGCGTTGGCCACCACGCGGATGTTCTTCTCCAGCAGATCGGGGAGGATGCGCCGCACGAGATCGACGAAGTCGGTGGCGTAGCCGCTCTTTCCCTCCGGGTCGCGCCGCTTGAGCTTCTGCATGATCGACATGGTGACTTCGGCGAGGTAATCGAGCGTGAGGTAGTCGAGCGGCCCTTCCTTGACCAGACGCACCGGGGCATCGACGGAATCACCCCAGAACCCTTGTCCATTCGCGATGCGAATCATCGAACCCTGGTCATGCCCTTGTCATGCCCTTGCCATGCCCTTGTCGTGGCTGGCCGCCCCGGATGGCGTCGTGATGGTTGACAGGACGCGAGTGTAACATTGCCGCGAGCCTTCCTGCGGCAGGATTCTTTCCACCGCGCCATTCGTTGCCACGCATCCGCGCCCGCGGATACAATGCGACCCATGTTTCGACGCATCCTGGTGGCCAACCGGGCGGAGATCGCGGCACGTGTGCTGCGCGCCTGCCGTGAGATGGGCATCGAGACGGTCGCGGTGTATTCCACCGCGGACACCGGCTCGCCTCATCTGCGTCTGGCGGACAGGGCCATCTGCATCGGGCCGGCCAGGGCGTCCCGCTCGTACCTCGACATGGAAGCGGTGCTGCAGGCGGCCGAGCAGACCGAGTGCCAGGCCATCCATCCAGGGTATGGCTTCCTTTCCGAGAACGCCCTTTTCGCGTCCCGTTGCGACGCGCTGCGGATCGCCTTCATCGGCCCCACCCCGCGGCTGCTCCGTCTGATGGGTGACAAGGTCGAAGCGCGCCGCACGATGAAGGCGGCCGGTCTTGCGACGATCCCGGGCTCCGATGGCGCGGTCACCGACGTGGCGATGGCTGCCAGGATCGCCGCGGAGGTCGGCTACCCCGTGTTCCTCAAGGCCTCGGCCGGCGGGGGTGGCAAGGGAATGCGCCGCTGCGACAATCAGGCGGCGCTGAGCGAAGCCTTCGCAGAGGCGGCCAACGAGGCAGACAAGGCGTTTGGCGACCCCACGCTCTATCTCGAAAAAGCGATCGTCGGCGGGCGGCACATCGAATTCCAGATTCTCGCGGATGCCTGGGGCCGCGCGATTCATCTCGGCGAGCGCGAGTGCTCCGTGCAGCGTCACAACCAGAAGCTCATCGAGGAATCCCCTTCCACGGTGATCGACAGGAAGACGCGCCAGACGCTCGGCACGAAGGTGGCGGCGGTGCTGGCGGGCCTGGGATACCGCGGCGCCGGGACGGTGGAATTCCTGCGGGACCGCGAGGGGCATCTTTTCTTCATGGAAATGAACACGCGGCTGCAGGTGGAGCACCCGGTCACCGAGGAGGTGACCGGCATCGACATCGTCAAGCAGCAGATCCGGATCGCGGCCAACGAGCCGCTGGGGCCGTCCCAGAAAGACGTCACCTTCACCGGGCACGCCATCGAGTGCCGCATCAATGCCGAGGACCCCGATGACGATTTTCGGGCGTCGCCGGGCACCATTACGGCATTCGCCAGGCCGGCCGGGGTGCGCGTGGAATCACATATATATGATACGGACGCCGGGTACGCGGTGCCCCCCTGGTACGACTCCCTCATCGCCAAGCTGATCGCGCACGGGCCCGACAGGCCGGCCGCCATCGCGAAGGCGGTGAAAGCGTTGAAAGAATTCAGAATCGAGGGGATCCACACCACCATACCGCTGCACCTGCGCGTGCTGGAAGACCCGGGCTTCATCAAGGGCGACTACGACCTGACACTTCTCGAGACGATGCCGGCTGCCGAAAGGTCGCGATGAAGCTGCTGCTGGCAGGCTTCGGCGGCGCGATCGGCTCGATGGCCAGGTACCTCGTCACGGGTCTCGCGCAGCGTCTGCTGGATGTCCAGTTCCCGCTCGGAACGCTGGTGGTGAACGCCGTGGGATGTCTCGTCATCGGCGTGCTGATGTCGCTGGTCGAGGACAGGCAGCTTCTGTCGCCGGACACGCGGGTGCTGCTGATGGTCGGCGTGCTCGGCGGATTCACCACCTTTTCGGCCTTTGGATACGAGACAATCCAGATGCTGCGGCACGGCGACGTTCGCTTCGCGGCGCTCAACGTCGCGGCCAACCTCGCGCTCAGCCTGGGCGCCGTCGCAGCCGGATGGATGACGACCCGCGCCATGCTGACTTGACGGCTTGAGGAGGCGTCACGAAATGAAGGTCGAAGGAGAAGGCCAGTTGTTGAGGATCTTCATCGGAGAGTCCGACACGTGGGAGGGCCGCCCCCTGTTCGAAGCCATCGTCCGCAAGGCGAGAGAGCATGGCATCGCGGGCGCGACGGTTCTCAGAGGGCTCGAGGGGTTTGGCGCTCACAGTCGCATCCACACGACCAGCATCCTCCGACTTTCGGAAGACCTGCCGATCGTCATCGAGATCGCCGACAAGCCTGAACGGATACAGGCGATACTGCCCCTTCTGGACACGATGGTCGTCGAAGGAATGATGACTCTCGAGAAAGTGCACATCATCGCCTATCGTCATGGCGGCGAAAGGCCGGCCAACTGATGGCCAAGGTGCCGCTCGAACCGATAGGCTCTCCGCTCGAAGATCTCATGGACCCGGCGGCGGCCTCCGCCAACGCAGCGGCCCTGCGCACGCTCAACGCCGCGCTGCAGACCCGGCGCGACGACGTGCGCGCCGGGTGGGGTCCGGAGTATGTCGACCGCGTGCATGAAAAGGGCCGTCTGACCACCTGGGAGCGCATCGAGCGGCTCAAGGATCCTGCCACCCGCGTGCTGCCCGTCGGGACGCTGGTCAACCATGGTGTCACGTTCGGCGAGCGGCAGCAGACCTCGCCCGGGGCCGGAGTGGTCACGGCGTTCGTCAGGGTCGGGGGGCGCGTCACGGTGGTGATCGCCAACGACAACACCGTGGCTTCGGGCTCCTGGTGGCCGATGACACCCGAGAAGATTCAGCGGGCGCAGGAGATCGCGTTGCGGCTCAGGGTGCCTGTCATCTACCTGGTGGACTGCAGCGGGCTGTTCCTGCCGGAACAGGGGCGGACTTTCCCCGGCAAGAGAGGCGCCGGAGCGATCTTCAAGATGAACTCGCTGCTGTCGGCCGCCGGTGTGCCGCAGATCGCCGGCGTGCTGGGCGACTGCATCGCCGGGGGCGGCTACATGCCGATCATCAGCGATGTCGTCTACATGACCGAGCAGGCATACATGGTCATCGCGGGCGCTGCCCTGATCAAGGGGGCCAAGTCCCAGTCGATCACGTCGCTGAGCATCGGGGGGCCGGATGTCCACGTGCATCTTTCAGCCTGCGCCGACCACCGGGTGCCCGACGACGAGACCTGCATCGACGGCATCCGCGCGGAGGTCTGCCGGCTGCCCGGCTCGGCGGCCGCCTATTATCGGCGCGGCGCAGACCCGGAGCCGCCCCGTTTCTCCCCCTCCGAGATCGACGCGATCATGCCGCAGGATCACAGGATGGTTTACGACATCCGTCAGGTCATCGCGCGTCTGGTCGATTCGAGCCTTTTCTGGGAGGTGATGCCGGGCATCGGCCTCGAGATGATCTGCGGGGTGGCGCGCATCGGCGGTCTTTACGCGGGGCTGGTCGCGAACAACCAGCAGCTGACCGGGCATCCCGACGACACGACGGCGAAGCGGGCGGGCGGAATCCTGTACCGGGAAGGGATCGCGAAAATCTCGGCCTTCTCGCGGGCATGCAACGACGACGGACTGCCCATCGTGTGGCTGCAGGACATCTCCGGCTTCGACATCGGCGTGGAAGCTGAGAAACAAGGATTGCTCGGCTACGGGTCGAGCCTGATCTACACCAACTCCACCAACACGACACCGATGATCACCCTGCTGCTGCGCAAGGCATCGGGGGCCGGTTACTACGCGATGGCGGGGCATCCCTACGACCCGGTGCTGCAGCTTTCCACGCCGCTGACACGCCTGGCGGTGATGGAGGGACGCACGCTCGCCATCGGCGCGTTTCGCACCAGGCTGGACGACAGCTTCAACATCGTCGCGGCGTCGGCCGAAGAGAAGGAAAAAGTCCGGCGCGGGATGGAGGAGGTCGAAGCGCGGATCACCAACGACATGGATCCGGTGCTGGCGGCACGCCAGATGGATACCGACGAGGTGGTCACGATGGCCGAGCTGCGGGAGTATCTCGAGACGATCGTCGAGGCCTCGTACCAGTCCTGCGGCTACCGTCGCGTCAAGAACAGCCGGATCTGGTCGTTGCACGACCTCAAGGTGCTGTCTTCGTGAGCGGGATCGAAGCGCTGGTCGAGACTCTGGATGATGGCCGCTGCATCGTCAGATCGCCGCGCGTCGGCATCTACGGCGGCGGCCCGATCGGCGGCGAGCGGAAATCTGGAGGCGACGCGATCGGACGGCTGTCGGTGCTCGGCCGCGCCGACGAGCTTCTGCTGCCGGCCGGCGTGGGCGGGCTGGTCGTCCAGACACACCCGCGGGTTCGGCCCGCCCCCGTGGAGTACGCCCAGGAGCTTTTTCGCCTCGACCCGGCGGGCGGAGCGGGACCGTCGGCGCCGAACGGGGAGTCGCCGCAGTCCCCCCGTGCGGGTTTTCGACCGGCGCCAGGCATGTCCGCTGGTGCCGCCGGCACCGACGCCCCGCTGGCCGAGGGATGCCATGCAGTCCGCTCGCCGATTGACGGCATCTTCTACCAGGGCCCCGCGCCCGGAGCCGCGCCCTTCGTGCGGCCCGGCGATGTTGTCGGGACGGGACGCACACTTGGCCTCATCGAGGCGATGAAAACCTTCAACGCCGTGACGTACGGCGGGGCCGGTCTGCCCTCGCCTGCCCTCGTCGTGGAGGTCCGCGCCGGCGACGCCACCGAGGTGAAGCAGGGAGCCCTGCTTTTCGTGGTGAAGCCGGCCTGATCCAATTCGCGGACATTGCGTTAGAATGGGCCGATACCGTTCCATCCACGAGCCAATGATGACGACGATAAGGAGCATGCCAATGGAAGCGATGACAGGCCTGCCGCGCCTCAACGAACCGGCGCCCCAGTTCGAGGCCAAATCAACCCAGGGGATGATCAAGCTGTCCGACTACAAAGGCAAGTGGGTCGTGCTGTTCAGCCACCCGGCCGATTTCACGCCTGTCTGCACCACCGAGTTGATGGCCTTCGCCAGGAAGAAGCCGGAGTTCGAGAAGATGGGCACCCAGCTCATCGGACTGAGCATCGACAGCGTCTACTCCCACCTCGCCTGGATCAAGAACATCCAGGATCATTTCGACGTGAAGATCGACTACCCGCTCATCGCCGATCTCGACATGAAGGTCGCCAACGCGTACGGGATGATCCACCAGGGCGCCAGCGACACCGCGACGGTCCGGTGCGTCTTCATCATCGACGACAAGCAGAACGTTCGCGCGATGATCTACTACCCGCTGACGAACGGCCGGAGCGTGGACGAAGTCTTCCGCATCGTCCAGGCGCTGCAGACCAACGCGAAGCACGCGGTGGCGACGCCGGAGGGCTGGAAGCCGGGCGACAAGGTGATCGTCCCGCCGCCGGTCACCCAGGCCGATCAGGAGAAACGCCTGAACGACAGCTCGCTCGAGGTCACCGACTGGTACTTCTCCAAGAAGAACATATCGGCCTGACACCGTCGCCCGACGTCGCCATCGAGTTCGACGCGGTGGGCAGGATCTACGCCGGCCGCGCCGTGCTCGATGGATTCAGCCTGCAGGTGCGCCGCGGGGAGACTCTCGTGCTTCTCGGCGCCAGCGGATGCGGGAAGACCACCGCGTTGAAGATGATCAACCGTCTGGTGGAAGCCACGTCCGGCAGGGTGACCGTCGATGGCAAGGACGTCCGTCAATGGGACCCGATCCGGCTGCGGAGGCGGACGGGCTACGTCATCCAGGAAGGCGGGCTGTTTCCGCATCTCGACGTCGAGCGCAACATCGAGCTGGTGCCGAAGCTCGAAGGATGGGATCGGCCACGACGGGAACGGCGGGTGACCGAGCTGCTCGCGATGGTCGGGCTGGATCCCGACGCCTACCGCCGCAGGAAGCCGCACGAGCTCAGCGGCGGTGAAAAACAGCGCGTCGGCGTCGCGCGCGCGCTGGCGGCGGACCCTCCCGTGCTGCTGATGGACGAGCCGTTCGGAGCCCTCGACCCGATCACCCGGGCCCGCCTGCAGCGCGAGTTCTGCGAGCTGGCGCGGCACATCGGCCGCACCATCATCTTCGTGACGCATGACATCCTGGAAGCCTACCGGCTCGCCACCCGCATCGCGGTCATGAAGGATGGCCGGGTGCGCCAGGTGGGCACTCCCGACGAAATCCGCCATGCACCCGCCGACGATTTCGTCAAGGAGTTCGTGACGAGCCATGTCCTTGAGTGAGTTCGCCGCGTTCATGATGGAACGGCGCGAGCAGATCGTCTCTCTCGCCGGCCAGCACCTCGTGCTGGTGGGGATTTCTACGCTGACCGCCATTCTCATCGGCGTTCCGCTCGGCGTGCTGATTTCGCGACGGGAGGGGCTCGCCCGTCCGGTGCTCGGCATCGCCAACGTCCTGCAGACGATCCCGAGCCTCGCGTTGTTCGGGTTCCTGATCCCGTTGCCGTTTCTCGGCGGCATCGGAGCCCGCACGGCAATCGTCGCGCTGGTGGTGTACGCGCTGCTGCCGATCCTGCGCGGCACCTGCACCGGCCTGAAGAGCGTGCCACCCGCCATCGTCGAGGCCGGCACCGGGATGGGAATGACCCCCTCGCAGCTCCTCTGGCAGGTCGAGCTGCCGCTCGCCCTGCCTGTCGTCATGTCGGGCATCCGGGTGGCCACCGTGGTGTCCGTGGGGGTGGCGACCATCGCGGCGGCGGTCGGCGCGGGCGGCCTCGGGACGTTCATCTTCCGCGGCGTGGCGATGGTGGACAACCGTCTCATCCTCGCCGGCGCCATACCGGCCGCCGCGATGGCGCTGGCGGCCGACTTCCTGCTCGGTCTGGCCGAGCGGGCGCTGGCGTCAGGCGGCCGCTCGTGACGGAGGATCTCCGCCCGGCCACCGCGCGAACACTCCTGTCCGCGCTGGCGCCGCTGCTGATCTGCGGGTTTCTGCTGTCATTGTCCGTCACGACCCCGTCGTGCTCGGCTGCGCGGCAAAGCACCATCGTCATCGGATCGAAGAACTTCACCGAGCAGGTGATCCTGGGCGAGATCCTGGCAACGCTCGTGGAGCACCGCACCACCCTGCGGGCGGACCGCCGGTTCGACCTGGGAGGCACCTTCGTCTGCCACAAGGCTCTGCTGGCCGGGGATCTCGACGTCTATGTCGAATACACCGGCACCGCGCTGACCGCCATCCTCCATTCCGCCCCGATGACCGATCCGGAGGCGGTGTACCGTAGAGTCGCGGAGGAATACCTGCGGCGGTTCGATGCGAAGTGGCTGCCACCCCTGGGATTCAACAACACCTTCGCGATGGTGGTGCGGCCGGATGACGCCCGGCTGCACGGGCTGGCCCGGATCTCCGACCTCGAGGGTGTCCGCACGACGTTCCGCGCCGGGTTCGGCTACGAGTTCATCGAGCGCGCCGACGGATACCGCGGGCTCTGCGCCGCCTACGGTTTCGAGTTCGCGAAGCCCCCGAAGGAGATGGACCTGGGACTGATCTACAGAGCGCTGAGCGAGCGCCAGGTCGACGTCGTGGCAGGCAACTCCACCGACGGACTCATCGAGTCGATGGGTCTTGTGGTTCTCGCCGACGACCGGCGCTACTTCCCGCCCTACGACGCCGCCCCGGTGGCGCGCGCCACCTTCCTGAAGTCGCACCCCGAAGTCGAAACGATTCTCGGGGAGCTTGCCGGACGGATCACCGAAAAGGAAATGCGCCGCATGAATCATGCGGTGGACGCTGAAAAGCGATCACCCGCGGATGTCGCTGGAGAATTTCTCGCGTCGGAAGGGCTTCTCGATCAGCGCTGAGGGCCGGCACGCCGCGAGGCGAGATGCTGATGCACGGCGGCGCCCAGGCAGGCCACCGTCAGCACCACGGTGGGCACCAGCAGGAACGAGACATCGTGCCCCGAGATGAACGTGTAGCCGAGATAGGGAAGCGGCAGCGTGAGGCCGACGTAAAGCAGCGCCTTCGCCCGGCCGGCCCGGTCCAGCACCACTTCGTCGGGCCGGTACCCGGGGCGGGAGGGGGCCGCGGAGATCTGGTCGGCGGGCGGCAGCAGCTTCTCGACGTCCAGTATCACCTCGTGCATCCGGGCCTGCAGAACGTATTCGAACGGGATGATCGCGATCAGGTAAAGCGCGGCTGCCGCCGCCGGAGCCACGTGCAGCCACATCGGCACGCGGCCGAGGTGCGCGGCGCCGCCGAGAATCGACGCGGCGGCCGTCAGCGCCACGCCGATCGCCGCCATGGGGAAGAGACGGTGGTAGATCCGGTTCACGCGTCCGATGAGCGATGCCGGCATGTCGAACCGGCCGACATGCTCCTTGGTCAGCTTCGCCGCGCCGATGAAGAGGGCGATGACCGCCGACTGGACGAGACAGGCGAAGACGGAAGCGAATATCGACACCCGGGCATGCTGCGGGGAGCCGGTGATTCCAAGGTACGCGGCCGAGAGCAGGAACAGAGCGTTCCAGAGATTGCACCCGAGGAAGAGCCGGTGCATCGGCTTGTCGTCACTCCCCG
The DNA here is from genome assembly GCA_035646975.1 of Patescibacteria group bacterium. Classification (GTDB taxonomy): domain Bacteria; phylum Acidobacteriota; class Polarisedimenticolia; order JACPZX01; family DASXTC01; genus DASROJ01. The sequence goes on along the minus strand of DASROJ010000365.1, from coordinate 1,779 downwards.
TAGATCTTGTGGCTCGGCCGGCCGGCCAGGATCTCCTGTGCCCCCCACCGGGTCACATCGGCGAATTCCTTGGACCGGATGAAGGCGGTGAACGCCTCCTTCGAATCCCACTCCGAGTGGATCAGATAGGAACCGGGGCTGTCGATGTCCTTGAAGAGCCGGGATCGGACATGACCCGGCATCGCCGACATCACCTTGAGAACGCCCCGGAAGCTGTCCTCGAAAATCTGCCCCTTCCCCTCGAGCACCTCGTAGTTCATGCCCACGGTGATCATCCGGATCCTCCCTGTTTTCTCGTTGCCTCACTGTAGCCGCGCCACGCGGCCCGGGTCAAACGGGCAGGCTGCCGGACAGGTGCGAATCGGGGGTGGAATAATACTTGACGAAAAAGTATGGATTCAGTACTTTTGATGTCGACAACCCAACTTCCAGCGTGACGGGCCGGTGAGAAGAGGCCTGGCAGCGTTCAACGAAGGGTGAAGAATGAAGGTCACGGCCCAGGAAGAATACGGTCTGCGCTGCATGATCTCGGTGGCCAGCTCGGGACCGGATAAGCCCCTCACGGTGCACGAGATCGGAGCGAGCGAGGGTCTCTCCGGGGCCTATGTCTCCAAGCTGATGAACCTGCTGCGCGACGCCGGGCTGGTCGACAGCGTGCGCGGCCGCTCGGGTGGCTACTACATCGCCCGGCCGCCCGAAAAGGTCAGCATCTCGGAGATTCTTGCCGCGCTGGGGGGGCACATCTTCGAGGACCATTACTGCGAGAGATTTCCCGGCGAAAGCGCCGAATGCGTCCATACCACCGAGTGCTCGATCCGCTCCTTGTGGGGCACCCTCGAAGGGCTGGTCGAGCAGGTGCTGCGGCGCACGACGCTGGCCGACCTGATGAAATCCGAGCGTCACGTTCACGATGACCTGATGAGCCGCGAGGCCGAGCACAGGCGACGCAAGCTCCCGATGTTCCCGGTGGAGCCGGACGGCGCGCCGGTCGGAGACAAGCCATGACACCGCCTGAAACCATCAACGACCTGACGAGCCAGGAGTACAAGTACGGCTTCGTCACGGACATCGAATCCGACACGATCCCCCGTGGCCTGAACGAGGGAATCGTCAGGATGATCTCCGAGCGCAAGAATGAGCCGGAGTTCATGCTCGAGTGGAGGCTCAGGGCGTTCCGCCACTGGCTCACGATGGAAGAGCCGAAGTGGGCCAACGTCCACTACCCTCCCATCGACTACCAGAACATCATCTATTACTCGGCCCCCAGGACCAACAGCGACAAGCCGGCCAGCCTCGAGGAGATCGACCCGGAGCTTCGCCGGACCTACGAGAAGCTCGGCATTCCCCTCGAGGAACAGAAGCTGCTGGCGGGCGTGGCGGTGGACGCTGTCTTCGACAGCGTGTCGGTGGCCACGACCTTCAAGGCGAAGCTGGGCGAGCTGGGAATCATCTTCTGCTCGTTCTCCGAGGCGGTGCGGGAGCACCCGGACCTGGTGAAGAAGTACCTCGGGTCGGTAGTCCCCTACACCGACAACTTCTTCGCGACGCTGAACTCGGCCGTTTTTTCCGACGGGTCGTTCGTCTACGTCCCGAAGGGAGTGCGCTGCCCGATGGAGCTGTCGACGTATTTCCGCATCAACGCGGTCGACACGGGCCAGTTCGAGCGGACGCTGATCGTCGCGGACGAAGGGGCTGTGGTCAGCTACCTCGAGGGATGCACCGCGCCAAAGCGCGACAACAACCAGCTGCATGCCGCGGTCGTCGAGCTGGTCGCGCTGG
>DASROJ010000364.1:0-3729 GCA_035646975.1 Patescibacteria group bacterium | reverse complement strand
ACGATGGGTCGTGCTGCTCCAGGGCCCTCACCTGGCCGCTGACATCGGCGATCCGCTCGTCGGCCGGCGGGTGCGAGAGAAACCACTTCTCGAGCGCGCCGGGCTCCCGGCCTTCCATCCACTTGAGGATTTTCATGACGGTGACGGCATCCTCCGGCCGGCTGCCCGCTTCGCTGGCATAGGTGACGCCGAGCTGGTCGGCCTGGGCTTCCTGCTCGCGCGAGTACTTGCTCAGCCCCACCTGCAACGCGAGATTGATCAGGTCGCCATAATTACCGACGGTGGTCGGGCTGATGACGGCGCCCAGCAGCGTGCCGTAGCGCAGCGCGTAGAGCGCCGAGATCCGGGCGGCGCCATGCCGCGCGGTGACGTGGCCCACCTCGTGCCCCACCACCATCGCCAGCTCGTCCTCGCTGGAGAGCCGCTCGAGCATTCCCCGGGTGACGTAGACGAACCCTCCCGGCAGCGCGAAGGCGTTGATGATCGGCGAGTTGAGCACCTCGAAATGGAAGACCAGGCCCGGACGCTCTCCGTGCCGGGCCAGCCGGTTGCCCAGGTCGTCGACGTAGGCGCGCAGCGCCGGGCTGTCGAGGTACGGCCCGTACTCCCTGCGCACCTCGCCGTCGGCCCCCGCGCCGATGGCGAACTCCTGCTCTTCGGTGATCAGCATCAGCTGATGGTGGCCCGTGACCGGGTTCTTCGCGCAGCCGGTCAGGGTCAAGGCAGCCACGGCGGCTGCCCTCAGGATGGACGATCGCCTGCCTTCAGGTCGCGGAGGGATCGCCGATGACCCACTCCCCTGCGTCGTCATCGAACTCCTTCTTCCAGATCGGCACCGTCTTCTTGATCTGTTCGATGCCGAAGGAGCAGGCTTCCAGCGCCTCCCGCCGGTGCGGCGCCGCCACGACGACGGCCACCGAGGCCTCGCCGATCTCCAGCCTGCCGGTACGATGGGCCAGTGCCACGCGGCTGATCTGCCATCGCTGCCGCATCTGCGCGGCGATGTTGTGCAGCTCCAGCTCGGCCATCGGCGCGTAGGCTTCGTAGACGAGGTGGTGCACCCGGCGGCCCTCATGGTGGTCGCGCACGACACCGACGAACGAGGCCACCGCGCCGCTGGAATCCAACCGGACCGACTGCATCAGGGCCGTGACATCCAGCGGTTCGGCCGTGACGCGGATGATGTCGGCGGATTCATCCACGGCTCAGCCTCCGCTCACGGGGGGGAAGACCGCCAGCTCGTCGCCTTCCTGAAGGACATGGCCCCTGCCGACCTGCCGCAGGTTGCAGGCGGTCAGGGGAGAGTAGCCCTGACGGCCCAGCACCGGATAGGTCTGCTCGAGCCGCTGCATCGCCTCGCCCACGGTGGCTCCTGGCTCGCACTGCAGCCCGACCTTCTCCTGCCCGACCAGCTCCCGGTACGACGCGAACAGCTTCACGTTGATCAGCATCGGGTCACCCGATCGGGCAAGGGCATCTCGGTGGATGACACGTCAGTGGATGACATGCAGCTCGCGCCCCGGCATCCGCAGCACGGCCTGCACCATCCTGTCGATGCCGGTGGCCACGTCGGGCAGGGAGGCGCCGGTGAGAAACCCGGGGGTGAACACGAGCCGCCTCTTGTCGTCCACCAGGACGTCGGTGGCCGGCAGGCGCATGTCGTCTTCGGAAAGCGGCTCGTCGAAGAAGGTCTGCATCACCGCGCGGCCGAGGCTGATGGTGCCGATGGGGGCGCGCCGCTGTGTCAGGTCGGCCAGCAGGTCGCGCACCTGCGGCACGACCTCGCGCCGGGCTCCCAGCCGCGCGAAGTTCGTCATCAGGTTCTTCACGGCGCCCTGGCCGCCGGGGATGATCAGCGCGCCCAGCTCGCCGGCCCATTGCTCGGAAAGGCTGCGGATGCGGCCCCGCGCCAGCCGCGCCGACTCGGCCAGCACCCCCCGGGTCTCGCCGTCCACCTCGCTGCCCGTGAGATGATCCACCGTGTGCATCTGGGAGGTCTCGGGGGCAAGGTAGACCACGCGCGCCCCGGAGCGTTCCAGGGCGAGCGCCGAAAGGACCGCTTCGGCGATCTCGGTGCCGTCGTAGAATCCGCAGCCCGACAGCAGGAGGCCGACCTTCATGGAGTCGTGTGCGCCGGAGCGAACAGCTCCTTCATGCCATCGACCACCTTGCGGACCCCCTCCTCGAACGGTCCCGACATGAGGATGCCCGAAGCGTTGAGGTGCCCTCCCCCGCCGAGCCTCACGGCGAGGCGGTTGATGTTGGTGTCGCCGATGGAGCGCAGGCTGACCTTTGTCTTGCCGTCGGGCAGCTCCTTGAACAGCGCGGCGGCGCGCACCCCGTCCACGGCCAGCAGCATGTTGACGAGATCGCTGGTGTCGTCTTCGTAGGCATCGCACTCCTGGAGCTGGCCGTGCGTCAGCCGCGCCCAGGCGAACCGGCCGTCGTACTCGTAGTGCGCGTCGGCCAGCGCATAGCCGATCATGCGGTTGAAACCAGGTGTGACGCCTTCGTACAGCGCGCGGTAGATCTTCGGGGGGCTGACCGCCCCTTTCTCCATCAGCTCCGCGATGATGCGGTGGACCTCGGCAGTGGTCTTCGAGAAGCGGAAGTGCCCCGTGTCGGTGACGAACGAGACATAGATCGCCTCGGCGATCTCGGGGGTGATCTCCCCGCCGAGCGACTTGATCGCCTGGTACACGAGCTGGCCGGAGGCCGCCGCGTCGGTGTCCACGCAGTTCAGGTTCCAGAACGGGTCGATGTCCACATGATGGTCGATGCAGATCCTGAACGCCTCGGACTCACGCACCGGGGAAAGCAGCCGGCCAAGACGCGCGGGGCTGGAGTTGTCGAGCACGAAGAAGACACCGGCCTGCCGGATCAGATCGCGCGGATGGCCTTCGTCGTACAGGAGGATGTCGGCGGCGCCCCTGAGAAACTGGTACTTCTTCGGCACCGGGTCGTTGTTGATCATGGCGACCTGGAAGTTTCGCGACTTGAGGAAGTAGTAAAGACCGATCTCGGAGCCGAGACCATCGCCATCCGCGTTGACGTGGGTGGCCAGAACGATACCGCGGCCCCGCGCCCGGGCCTGCTCGAGCTTCGCGCCCACTTCGTCCCAACGGATCACCGCGGTCTCCTGCTCGAGGAATCCGATTCGGTGGCTCTGTACTGCGCCGCGTACTGCACGTAGGCCGCCCAGTTTCTCTGGATACGGTCGACCTCGGCATCGGTCACCAGCCTCACGACGCGGCCGGGCACGCCCAGCACCAGCGATCGCGGCGGCACTTCCCAGCCTTCCTTCACCAGCGCGCCGGCGCCGATGATGCTTTCCGCGCCGATCCGCGCGCCCGACAGCACCAGCGCGCCGATCCCGATCAGGCAGTCGTCGGCCACCTCGGCCGCATGCACCACCGCCATGTGCCCCACGGTGACGCGGTCCCCGAGCACCGCCGGCCCGTCGGTCTCCACGTGCAGTATCGCCCCATCCTGGACGTTGGTGTCGGCGCCGATGGAGATGGGGGCGAGGTCGCCCCGGACCACGGCGTTGAACCAGATGCTCGATCGGCTGCCGATGGTGACGTCACCGCGCAGAAGGGCCGAGCCGGCGATGAAGACATCGGCAGCGATGTCCAGCCGGGTGGACAACAGGCGTGGGGAGGGCTTGTTCGGGCGCTTGCGGCTCTTCTCTTCCTGCGGCATCAGCCCGAAATTAGCACAGGGCCGGCG
>DASROJ010000363.1:0-3513 GCA_035646975.1 Patescibacteria group bacterium | reverse complement strand
GGCCGATACGGGGATCGTCAGGGTGTCGGCGTCGATTCCCGCGTCGGATCTGGAGATGGTGACCCGGGTGCTCGGCATCGACTGGCGCAGGATGGGGCTGGTCAACCCTCCCGCGACACGGGAGGACGCGCAATCACCTTCAACTTCTGGAACTCCTCCATCATCTTCGCCAGACGATCAGCCTCATCACAGATGATGCCCACGGCGCGTGAGTGCGGGTCGTCCGGCTTGAGCGCGTTTCTCAGCAGCTGCGCCCGCGCGAGAATCGTGGTGAGCGGCTGCGCCAGCTCGTGGGCGGTCTGACGGGCGAACAGGACAGCCTTTCTGAGCCGATCGATTTCCGCCAACGCCCTATCCATCCGTCCGACCGCCACGGAGCTCCTGACCTCGCGCCGCAGCAGGGCTTCGTCTCGGCTGGTCATCGTGGCATAAGCGCCGAGACGGGCCAGCGAGCCGCCAGAACCCCCCAGACCCTGAGCGGTTGCCACGAGGATCACCTGGGGGCGCGCGCCGGCGGAGCCGGGCCGGTCCAGCGCGTCGGCTACCGCGAGGGCTGCCTCGTCGGCAATGGCGCGCGTCGTGAGATGCAGCACGATCGCATCGTAGGATGGCTTTGCCGACAACGCCGCGGACAGATCGGCCGGAAGTGCCACCGTGTCGACGGCATACCCTTCGGCGGAGAGAATGCTGGCCAGGGGCGGAATGACTCCGGCTGACTCCAGCGCAAGGACCCGGACAGGTTCGGGGCCCGCGTTCGCGGCGGCCGGATCGTGGCTCACGCCGATTCCGCCCTGGGACGCAGATCGATCAGCTCCACGCCGATCTTCGCGGCCACCTGCAGGCTGCGCTCATCACGATAGAACTCGGCATAGAAGATGCGCACGATGCCGGCGTTGGCGATGAGCTTGAAGCAGTTCCAGCAGGGACTGGCGGTCGTGTACATCTCACCGCCGTTGATGTTGACGCCGTTTCTGGCCGCCTGGATGATCGCGTTGGCCTCGGCGTGGATCGTGGCGACGCAATGGTCGTTCTCCATGGTATGACCCATCTCGTCGCAATGGGGCATCCCGCGGATGCTGCCGTTGTAGCCTGTCGAGAGGATTGTCCGATCGCGGACGATCACCGCGCCGACATGCTTGCGGTCACAGGTGGATCGCGTCGCGGCCTCGCGCGCGATGTTCATGAAGTAGGTGTTCCAGTCGACCCTGCGGCGCTCTGACACGCCGTGCAGTCTAACAGACGGCGACCGCGGGCTTCAATAAAACTCGGTGCAGAAGAGCGCCCCGTCGCCGTCCCGCGGCGGGACAATGCCTTCGAAGTAGAGGCCGCGCCGTTCGAAGGTCTGCGTCAGACGTTGCGCCACGCAGGCGCCGCAAAGCGTCCTGTCGGGGGACAATGTCTTCTCATTGAGGCTCGAGATCCAGTCCGAGCCCCAGAGATTCGCGTCGGCGTCCACCGGAATCCAGGCAAATCGGCCGGGCCCCGCGCAGACCGCGCAATGACCGGGCAGTCGCTCGATCCACTCGAGGGCGGCGGCTCGTTCCTGTTCCGGCCAGGCCATGGCCGTCTCACCGTCAAGCGGGTGGTACACGAACGCTTCGGGCCCCAGCGCCGGCTCGAAGACAAGACACCGCCCGGCGTAGGAGGTGAAGTCCTGGGCCAGCCTCGACTCCAGGCAGGCGTTGCACAGAGGCGAGCCGGTGGCTTCTGCTTCGGGAAGCTCGCCAATGTCCGCGCTGGTGGGGGCGGGGTCGTAAAGGTGCGTGGGTCCGAGCCGGCAGCGGCCGCAGACACGATGCTGTTTTCTGAGGATCTCGGCCACCCAGCTCACATAGACACCCTTGGCGCCCCCGCGTCGGAGCGCAGCAGGACCCGTTCGCGCGCCTGCACGGCTCGCCAGGCCGCGGTCGTCATTCCTGCAGCGGCCGCCTGCGCCGCCTCGGTCTTCCTGCGAGCGGCAGCACGGCGCGACATGACCAGGTGCGCCAGGAACGCAGCAAGATAGATCATCCCGGTGACAAGGTGCACCCCCACGCAAACGCGTCGGGCGGTTTCGTCGACGAACACCTGGATCAGGTATCCGGTGGCGATCATCGGCAGCACGCAGACGGCTGCCATCAGTCCCGTGCTTCGACCCGGGCGACCCGGCCCCTTCTGGAGCTGCGTGACGACGTGGTCCTGGACGATCATTCCCAGCGCCAGGACGAGCACCGGCGAGGCGAGCACGTGCAGGTCGAGGGCCCACGGCTGCAAAGGGTGGTTCGCCACCGCGTACGGGTCGTCGGTGGTCATCAGGTACTTCATCCAGCCATACAGGATGCCGGAAAGGCCGACCAGGAGCGTCGACAGGTTGATGAGTGTCTTTTCGAGCGTGGTCATGGTTTGCCGCCCTGGACCCGGGGGGCGGCTGCGATGACCTGGCGCAGCGCGAGCACCCTTCGGGCCGCCGCGACGATGGCGCGCGCCGACAGGGTGGCGCCCGTGATCGGTCGCACGCCGCGGCGAAGCGACAGATCATCGTCGAGGGCGCGCCCCTCGAGCTGCTCGGACCATTTCGCGCGCGGCAGGTATTCCTCCGGCTCGTTGAACGAAAGGATGTCGATTCGCTCTATCGTGCCCGAGGACGACACCACCACCATGATGGTCTCGGGCAGCGTCCTGACGACATGCGAATCGAACCAGACGGTGCGGCCGGTTGCGCCGGTGCCGCCCGCGCCGCTGCCACCAGTGCTGCTGCCACCTCCGTCATCGACGTACCATGTGATCACCCGGCTGGGTGGCTTCTCGCCGCTGAGCTTTTCCACCGCGGATGCCTGATCGTCGGTGAGAAAGGCGGTCTGCCTCTTGATGCCGGACTTGCCGGGAAACGCGAGCTTGAGCGCCTCGTCCTGCGTCATGAACACCTTGGCGAGCACGGGCGAGGCGAGAGTCAATGCGCCGATGAGGATGACGCCGGCCAGGACGCGGGTCAGGCCCCGGGGCGTCACGCCACCGCGCTGGACGGCCGCGACTTGCTGCCGCGAATCAGAAGATGTAGCCGAGCGCCGCATTGATTTGATCCGTTCCGCTTCCATCGCCACGGGTATAGTTCTGGAGATCCACCTTGATCGTGATGCTGGAGATCGGCTTGTAGGCGACACCGTAGGTCATCACCCTCACGTCGTTGCCGCCATCTGTGAGAAAACCGGCGGGGACCCTGTCCTGCGTGTCGAACCTCTCGTACCGGATGAAGGGAGTCACCGACTGGCGCGACCGTTCGCCCATCCAGGACAAAGCGTCGTACGCCGCCTGGAGGTACCACCCCGTGATGCGGCTGCCGACCGAACTGGTGGCCATGTTCGGGTCGGCGGGATCCAGCCCCAGGATGTCCCGGCTGATTGCCCCCGCATCGTCCACGCTCGCCACGGTCCAGAGACCGCGAAACTGGAACCCCTTGAAGCCGTATTCCGCGTGAATGTCGTAGAGGGTGACCCTTCCATCGATCACGCGGCCTGCTGGCGGGCGCCTCGGTCT
>DASROJ010000362.1:0-3326 GCA_035646975.1 Patescibacteria group bacterium | reverse complement strand
GCGCAGCGCGTGGCCGGGCTGGGCCGCGGGGCGCGCAGTGGTCCGCGGCGGCGCCTCCTCGTGGATGGGCAGGATCCGCACCAGCGCGCCGAACACGAACACGGCCGCCGCGGTGATGCCGAGGGTAATGCCGATCTCTCCCCACGACGGGACGTAGGTTTCCCAGTGCGGCACCCGGAGGCCGAACACGGCCACGTTCACCCGGTGGAGCAGGACGCCGGCCACGACCAGGCCGCAGGCGATGGCGAGCCCGCGCCGGCTCTCGCGCACCTCCGGCATGAGCAGCAGAACCAGGGGAAGCAGCAGGCCGAACCCGATCCCGACCCAGAACGAGACCGCGAACCACGTTGGGCTGAGCATGGCGCCGGCGGCGCCCCGGTAGAATAGATCGCCCACCTGAAGCGCGAGGCAGAGCGCCACGAGCCAGGCTTCGATGCGAGCGAGTCCGGCGAGCAAATCGATGCGCGGCTCGAAGCCGAGCCAGCGAGCCGCGGCGAGGTGCTCGAGGATCGCCACCGCCGGGCCGGCCATCATGGCGGAAAAGAGGTAGATCAACGGCAAGAGCTCCGACCACCAGAGGACGTTCACCTTGTGCGGGATGAGCGTCATCAGCGTGCCCAGCGAGGACTGGTGCAGGTGCGACAGCGTCACGCCGAGCAGCATGACGGGAATGTAGATCGCCCGGATGACGTTCAACGCGCGACGCCAGCCGAGCTGCTCGACCGGCACCTGAGCGAACTCGAGGGCGAGCACGCTGAGATACAGGAACGCGCACCAGCCGACCTCGTACAGCGCGGAGGTGGGCGCCCAGGACACCAGGACCAGCCACACCTTCCACGGCCGGCCGAGCTCCACCATGAGCATGGTGATCGCGCTGACGTAGCAGAGGAACGCCATGAGGACGGCGGGGCGAAGGAACGAATGATAACGATGCCCGCCCAGGACCTCCACCAGTCCGGTGATCGTGAAGCCGACGCCGCCGATCGCGATCATGGTCATGATCCCGTAGCCGACCCACCAGCCCCAGGGATACGCGTTGTTGATGTTGGCGATGCTGCCGATCCCGGCCGCGAATCGCACCAGCGTGATGACGACGGCCACCGCCACGACGGCCAGCAGCGCTTTGTCCCACCAGGTGAGCCGGATGCGCCAGTTCATGGCTTCTCGCGATCGTGCTCCCGGCCGCGGTTGCGCCAGTGCACCATCCAGGTCAGCACCGCGAACACGCCGTACAGCAGGCCGAACACATGCGGGGTGACGCGCAGCCATCGGTGGGTGAGGTCCGGCATCGGCGACTTCGGCAGCCCGGTGATATAGCCGATCTGCTCGAAGGGGACGGAGGACAGGTGCAGCACGCTGGTCCCGCCGACCTCGTCGAGGCCGTAGATCTCCGGGATGTACGTGCCCGGAGACGTCGCGATCCGCCGCTTCGCTTCCGTCACCATGTCGTCACGGTCGCCGAAGCTGATGGCACCGGTGGGGCAGACGGTCGCGCACGCCGGCTTCAGGCCGACCTCGAGCCGGTCGGCGCAGAAGGTGCACTTGTGGATCAGCGGCGCGCGGTTCTCGTAGTCGTACTTGGGGATCAGGAATGGGCACGCCTGCATGCAGGCCCGGCACCCGATGCACCGCGACGCGTCGAACGTCACGGGGCCGAGGGCGGTCTTCTTCAGCGCGGTGGTCGGACACGCTGATGCGCAGGCCGGATGGTCGCAGTGCATGCAGAGCTGGCGCCCGAACACCCAGTTGGGGCGCGCGCCGGCGGTGATCTCGTTGAAGGTGATCAGCGTGTAGTTGTTGGCGTCGAGATCCCTGGGATTCTGGTAGCCGGGGCCGGCGAAGAAGTCCGTCGTGTCGGCGGGGCGGTCGTTCCACGACTTGCACGCCACCATGCAGGCGCGGCAGCCGATGCACCGGGTGTTGTCCTGGATCATCGCCTTCGAGCTGGTCGACGCGGGTGCCGTCATGTGAGGGCCTTCTTTCTGAGGTTGCAGAGGAACACCTTGCTCTCGGGGATCTGCGTGTTGGGGTCGCCGACGCTCGCGGTGAGATCGTTGGCGATGTCGCCGGGCACGATGCCCGCGTAGCCCCAGTGCCAGGGCAGGCCGATCTCGTCGATCAGCCGGCCGTCGACGAAGAAGGGCTGGAAGCGCTCGGTGACGAGGGCATAGACCTCGATGGAGCCCCGGGCGCTGCTCACGATCACCCGGTCGCCGTTCCGGATCCCCTCGCGCGCGGCCAGCGCGGTGCCGATCTCCACGAACGCGTCGGGCACCAGGCCCACCAGCCAGGGCATGTTGCGGCTCATGGCGCCGGTCTGCCAGTGCTCGGAGACGCGGTAGGTGGTGGCGACGATGGGGAAGGTCTCGGCGGTGCCGTAGCGGTCGAACTCCGTGGACCGCCAGATCTGCGCGCAGGGGGTGGCCTGCACGCTGGACAGCAGGTTGCGCACGGGACTCTCGACCGGCTCGTAGTGCTCGGGGAACGGCCCGTCCACCAGTTCGGGGGCATAGATCTGTCCGACCCCCGAGGCCTGCATGATGAAGGGGTTCGTCGCCCCGGGCGGCATGGCGCCGTCGGGCACGTCGCCCTCCCACGTCCGGCTCTCGGTGTTCCAGCGGATCACCCAGCGGCGGGGATTGAACGGCTCGCCCTTGCGGTTGACCGAGGCGCGGTTGTAGAGGATGCGGCGGTTCATCGGCCACGCCCACGCCCACTTCGGATGCAGCCCGATGCCGTTGGCGGCGTCGGCCGGGTCGCGCCGGGCGGCCAGGTTGCCCTCCTCCGTGTAGCCGCCGCAGTAGATCCAGTTGCCCGACAGAGTGCTGCCGTCGTCCTTCAACTGGGCAAAGCCGGGCACTTGCTTGCCCGCGGGGAAGCTCTTGCCGTCTTTTTCTGTCACATCAACCAGGAAGCGTCCGTTCAGCTCGCGCGCGACCTTATGAGGATCGGCCTCGTGACCACCATAGTCCCAGGCGAGGTGCCGGATCGGCTCCGGAAACACCCCGTCCTTCTCGTATGCGCGCTTCATCGCTCGGGCGAGCCCATCGACAATATCGAGATCAGGGCGGCAGTCGGCGATGGGCTTTACCGCGCGGAAGCGCCACTGCGCCCAGCGCCCGCTGTTGACGATGCTCCCCTCCTTCTCGACCCCGGACGTGGCGGGGAGAACAAACACTTCGGTAGGGATCCGCGTTGGATCGGCGCCCGGGCGCTTCCAGAAGCTCGCCGTCTCATGTTCGAACAAATCGGCGACCACCATCCACTCGAGCTTATCCAGAGCCGCGCGGATCAGACGCGCATTGGCGCCGCCCACTGCGGGGTTC
>DASROJ010000361.1:0-5543 GCA_035646975.1 Patescibacteria group bacterium | reverse complement strand
GCGATGAGGTTCTTTACCTCGATGGGACCATCACGCTGCCGGTGGTCGTCAAGAGAGTCGAGCCGGTCTATCCGCCGCCGGCTCGCCTGGCGCGTCTGGAAGCCACGCTTCGATTCCAGGTCGTGGTGGATGAGCATGGTGATGTGATCGAGGTGATCCCGATCAAGACTCATCCTCTGTTCGAGCAGTCGGCGGTCGAAGCGTTGCGTCGATGGAAATACCGTCCGGCGATGCAAGGCGGCAGGGCGGTCAAGGTCTACCTGCTGGTCACCGTGGAGTTCAGGCTGATTGGCTGATCGCGCTCATGCGGCGGCGGCCGGTTCGCTGTCGCGCGGCCGGCCATATCTTTTCTGCAGCGCGAAGAAACAGACTCCGCCCCACGGCGCAACCACCGCGTAGTTGATCAGGCGCGCCAGGATCACCCCTGCCGCCGCCGCCGAATTCTCCATGCCGAGCGCGAGGAAAACGGCAACGAGCGAAGCCTCGGTGATGCCAGCGCCTCCCGGCGCCGCGAGCAGGATCTGGGCGAAACCGGCTCCCGCGATGCCAAACGCGACCTCGGAGACGCCGGGCGAGGCGCCAATGGCGTGAAACACGCTGAGCTGCGTCGCCACCGCCATGGCGTAGGCCAGACAGGACAGGGCCATCGCGGGCCACCAGGTCCCCGGAGACAGCACCGAGCCGGACAGTGAATGAAGCAGATGCTCCCACCAGACGATCAGTCGACTCTTCCAGCCGTCACCGGGTCCTTCTCCGAGCGCAGCCCGAATGGCGCGGGCCAGCAGGGAGGGCCGGCCAGCCGCGACTTCGCGCAGCATCCAGTATCCGACCGACAGCCCCCCCACAAGGGCCGCCATCAGTATCACGCCCACCGACGTGGAGATGTGAAACGAGCCTGGCATGGTGACCATGGCGCCGCAGATCGCGAACACGGCCGCGTAGACGGTGAAATTCGAGGCCTGATCAGCGACGATCGTTCCGTAGAACCTCGCGCGGGGACGGCCCGTCTCGCGCGACAGGTACCAGGCGCGCAGGATCGGTCCGGCGATCCGCACCGCGGGGGTCACCAGCGAGAGAAAATTCCCCGCCATCAGCACGGGGGCGATCTGGCCGAACCCCACCGGCGCCTCGCGCCGGGCGAGAACCTCCCAGCGAAGGGCGAGCACCAGGTACCGCAGGATCGTCAACAGCGTCGCCAGCGACAGCAGCGCCACATCGGCGCCCAGCATCCTGTCCTTGATGGTTCCCAGCCCGGCCTGGCCGAGCACTCTCCAGAGAAACCAGACCGCCAGAAGGGCGATCAGCGTCGTGAACAGGACGCGAACCGCGCCCCCGCGGGAGCGGGACGAAGAAGTCATCCGGGGATCCTACTAAACCGGGAAGGATTGATCGAGGCGTGGGCCTGCCCGGCCAGCGTCCGTGGCACCCGCGACAACCAGCTGCCATCCGCCGCCGGCCGGAAGCCCGAAGAATGAGGACCCTACTGCGTCAAGCGCTGGGCCGCGGCGATGGCGGCCTTGATGCCTTTCATGACCCGGATCTTCTTGATGCGTGTTCTCTGCGATCGCTTCAAGCCTCGCATGGTGCCCATGTACTTTCCCTGAAGCTTCAGGGCCTTGCGCTGGTCGGCGGAGAGCCTCGGCCTGCGGCGGGGAGGCTTGCCGCCCGACCCGAGCGACCCCGCGGCCTGGGCCGGGACCGCCACGAGCAGCGGAGCGATACGGCCGAACGATCTCGCAAGCCGATTGAATGAAGTGCGGATCGACCGGATTTCCCTGGCAATAGCGGTGGACTGTCGTGCCATTGGTTCTCCTTCGCTTTCAACTCACTTTTCACCTGATACTGCTCTCAATGCCACACCCCGGAATATATCACGCGATCCTGATTGGGACCAGAACCGCCGGACCGCACGATGACAAGATGTGTCCCAATTAGGCAATTGATCGTCGGCGGCATGGTCCCGGGGCCTGGATGCTCCGGCGATACGGGAACGATCCGCAGGACAGGGCCACTCCATTGTGAAAGCCGGCGCGCGTTCTGTAAGATAAAGCCTGCGGACCAGGAGAGACCCATGAACCCGAAACGACCGCCCACCGGAGCCACCATCGCCGGCGCGACGCTGCTCGCGCTGACCCTTGCGGCTGCCGCCGGGCCCGCGGCGCCCGTGGCCCCTGCCGCGCGCGCCCCGGAAATCGTCAGCGACACCTGGATCAACTCGCCGCCGCAGACCCTCGCCAGCCTCAAGGGAAGGGTCGTGCTGGTCGAGTTCTGGACATTCGCCTGCCAGAACTGCCGGAATGTCGAGCCTTACGTGAAGCGCTGGCACGAGCGCTACGCGGAGAAGGGGCTGTTCGTCATCGGGGTCCACTCACCCGAGTTCCCGAACGAAGCAGACGTCGGCAACGTCCGCCGATACGTCCAGGAGCATGAAATCCGCCATGCGATTGCCCTGGACAACGACTTCGCCAACTGGAAACGGTACGGCAACCGCTACTGGCCGGCGCTCTACCTGATCGACAAGCAGGGATTCATCCGGTACGTCACGGTCGGTGAAGGCGGATATGACCTGACCGAGACGCGTCTCAAGGAGTTGCTCGCGGCCCCCGCCGAATGAACCGCGCCGGCGCACCCTCAGACGAACCGGCCGGGTCACCGCCGGAATGATGTCAGCAGAACCTGGGTGGCGCCGAGCCCGGGGGCGTTGCCGTCGATTTCGACGAGCGCCCCGCTGGCCTGGTCGATCCAGATCTCGGTGTCCCCCTGCATCCCCATCATGCCGCGGAACGACTCCGCACCGGGCCCGAGCGGCTTGATGACGATACGGCGCTCGCGCAGCTTGAACGTCTCGGTCTTGCCGCTCGTTTCGTTCAGGATCTCCCGCTGGTTTCGCCGCTGTTCGCCAGGAATCACCCGCAGCCGGATGACATGACGCCGGTAGAGCGTGTTGAACTCCCTGGGCGCCTGCTGCTCGTCGAGGTCGAGATCACGCAGCTGATAGATGAGCGAGTAGAAGTCGGTGATCGCCTCGCCCTGCTTCGGGGCGGTGCCATCCGAGTAGGTGACCTTGCGTTCGACCGTTTCCATCTCGTGCCAGTCGGCAAACACGCTGTCCGGACGCGAGGGGGGCGGCTCCCAGCTCGTCTGCCGGACGGCGCCGTCGAGAAAGACGAATCGACGGGCGCTTTCGCCCGGTCTCATCTGGAAGAACTCGATGGGATGATGGTCGGTCCTGTCGATCCAGGAGATTGTCTCTTCCTTGAAACCGCTCGCGCCGAGAATCCGGGCCTCGGAACGCGTCTTGAACGCGATGGCGGTCTTGCCGTTTCCCGCGTAGGGCGCTTCGGAAACCTCGATCACGGCCTTGGCGGAGAAAATTACCGCCTTGGACGCCGCCAGCGTCAGGCTGTTCCAGCCCTTCAGCGATTCGTCGCCTGGCTCCGGTGCGGCGTTCGTCGGGGCGAGGGAGCCCGCGACGACCACCGCGAGAATCAGCGCTCCAATCGTCCCCGTTCTTCGCGATTCCACCCCGTTATCCATGCCAGGCCTCCTCCACGCATGCGCGTAGATCAAGCTTAGGCTATAACGGGGGTTCGGACCACCCGGGCTACCTCCTCGGCCGGCGCCGCCTGGCGAGAAGCCCGGTCGCCGGGAGGTCCTCCGGGCCAATCCACCCCTTGCGCACGAAGTACCAGAGCATCAGCAACGCGATGAACCCCATCGCGCCCATGACAAGGGGGTACCCGAACCGCCACCTGAGCTCCGGCATGAACTGGAAGTTCATGCCGTAGACCCCGGCGACGAACGTTAGTGGAATGAAGATGGTGGCGATGATGGTGAGCACCTTCATCACTTCGTTGAGCTTCTGGCTCAGGCTCGAGATATAGATGTCCATCAGACCGGCGGCGAGCTCCCGGTAGGTCTCCACCATGTCGAGAATCTGGACCGCGTGGTCGTAGCAGTCGCGAAGGTAGGTGCGGGTCACGCCGGTCACCAGCTCGCTTTCGCCTCGCATCAGGCTGTTGATCGCGTCGCGCAGCGGAAAGATCGCGCGGCGCAGCGTGAGCAGATTGCGCTTGGCGTCGTGGATCTGCTCGAGACTGCCGCGGGTCGGCCGCTCGACCACCTCGGCCTCCAGCGTCTCGATCTTCTCGCCGAACACTTCGAGCACCGGGAAGAAGCCGTCCACGATGGCGTCGAGTATGGCGTAGGCGAGGTAGTCGGCACCCGCCCGACGCATCAGCCCCTTGCCCTTGCGCAGCCGTTCGCGCACCGCGCCGAGACAGTCGCCGTAGTGCTCCTGGAACGTGATGAGGAAGTTGGTCCCCAGGAACAGGCTCGACTGGTCGGTGGCGATCATGTCACCCGTTTCCGGCATCCGGGCGATCACGAACAGGTGCGTGTCGTAGTCGTCGGCCTTCGGCCGCTGGCCGAAGCTGACCACGTCTTCCAGCGCAAGAGGATGCAGCTTGAATTTCTCGCCGAGCGCCCGGAGCAGATCGAGGTCCGCGAGACCCTGCACGTCGATCCAGGTGACGGTGCCCGGGGTCACCAGCGCGAAGCAATCCTCGGCGGTGGCCAGGTCCCGCTCCTCGATGGAGCCCGCGTCGTATCGGATTGCGTGGATGCGTGGCGGCAGGGCATCGCCGGTCAGCACCGGGACGCCGGGCGACATTCCCGGCGGCTTGCGCCTGCGCGTGTGCCTCTCCATCGACCTCCTTCAGCCCGGAAATACGAAGGAGACTTCCTTTGATTCGCCGTCGGAAACCTTCACGACTGTCTTCTTCGTCCCCAGGGTCTCGGACCATGCTTCGATCGTGTACTCGCCGGCCGGCAGCCCCTTGAGCGTGAAGCGGCCGTCCTCGCCGGTCACGGCGAAGAACGGGTGCTCCACGACGCCTATCCAGGCGGCCATCCAGGGATGAACGTCGCACTTGGTCTTGATCATCACCTCGGGCGCGCTGAAGAATCGCGGCGACTTCTGCCCTTCGACCGACATGCCGAAATTGAACGGCTTGTTGGCCAGCGAGGTGGTATGGATGTTGTGCAGGGTCGGGTCGCTGTTGAGCAGCGTGAGCTGCTGGCCGACCTGGATGCCGACCACGTGCGGGCGATAAGTGCACCCTCGTTGATCGAGCACGACCGGTTCGGCCGGCGGCGCGAAGTGTCTGCCCTCCAACCCGGTGGTGACGCGCACGAACACGTATTTCAGCGCGCCGCCGTCTCCCACCACCAGATCTTCCTTGCGCGGCTCGCCCTCGTGGCCCGCCTTGCATGTGGCGTCGGAGGACATGTTGATTTCAGCAGGAGCCATGGCGGGCCCGCTGTAGGTCGCGCGGCCCATGATGCTGGCGCTGCCCAGCACGGTGCCCGCCGGAATGGCGTCGGCCGGCACGGGGGGTGGCTTCCGGCCGCTGTCGCCGCAGGCGACCAGGCAGGCCGCCACCGTGACCCGCGCCAGCACCCATGCGACGCGGACAATCGAGACTGCCGGCACGCTGCGGTGCATCGGTTCTCCTGGCGACAGAGGCGCCTCCATCCTGGCT
>DASROJ010000360.1:0-3566 GCA_035646975.1 Patescibacteria group bacterium | reverse complement strand
CCACCTCGAAGAGCCGCAGGTCCTTCAGCTCGATCCTGAGATAGTCGCGCACCTTGCCGATCAGCTTCTTTTCGATGAGACGCACCGCTTCGCGCGTGATGCCGAAATGATCGCCGATGGCCTGCAGCGTGACCGGATCTTCCGCCACGAGGCGGTGCTGAAGGACGTAACGTTCCTTCTCCTTGAGCCCTCTGGCGAACTCATCGAGCTTTCCCTTGAGGATCTCGCGCAGCTCCGATTGGGCCACCGCCTCATCGACCGATTCCGCCGCCACCGGGATCGTCTCCCAGACCTGGCGCTGCGAGTCCTGGGTCACGGGGGCGTCGAGCGAGACGTCGCGCTCGGAGAGCGCCCGGCCTACATCCATGACGTCCTTCTCGGATGCTTCGAACGTTTCGGCCAGAAGCCGGGGCCCCGGCGTGATCCCCTCGCGCTCGAGACGCTCCTTTTCTTTCTTGAGATTGAAGAAAAGCCGGCGGCGCGCGTTGGTCGTGCCCACCTTGACGATGCTCCAGTGATCCAGGAGATGCTTGAGGATGTAGGCGCGAATCCACCAGGCGGCATACGAGGAGAACGGCACGCCACGCAGCGGGTCGTATTTCTTCACCGACTGAAGCAGACCCAGGTTGCCTTCCTGGATCAGGTCGAGGATGTTGAGAAAGGTTCGGCGGTAATCGGAGGCGATTCGCACCACGAGCCGGAGATTGCCGGTCACCAGCCGGTACGCTGCCTCGGTGTCGCCGAACTTGCGATAGCGAAGCGCCAGCTCCCGCTCTTCCTCACGGGTGAGCCGGGGGTACCTGGCGAGCTGCCGGAGATACTGCCCGAACGAATCGCTTGGAACCAGCGCGGCGTTGGTCTCGATGACCGCGTCGCCCTGCCCCGCATCGAAGGCATCACCCGGCGGCCCGGGTGGGAGCTCGGGTTCGTCTGCCTCGTCGATCGCCGGCAATGGCACCCTGGTGCGGGTGCGTGTGGGGCGGGGTCTGGTGGCCGACTCGGGATTTTTCCTGGGCATCAGCGCTCGCAGCATGAGCCGTGTCTTCAGGCGAGTCTAGCACAGCGAAATGCCCCATCCACGGGGCGGATTAGTGTTTGACAGGTCCACGCCAGCGTGTAGAATATCCACCTATCCAGGAGATCGTCAGCAAGGTCGAGCGTCGGCACAGCCGGGGTTCCGGCCCGGATGATCGCCGGGTTGCTAGCCAGGTTGACCGCCGAAAGAATCGCCAGACTGATCGCCAGAATGACTGCCAGAATGACTGCCAGAATGACCACCAACATGAGGGACCGGCTGAAACCACTGGACCTGTAGGCCGAATCAGAGAACGCACCAGCGTCCCATGCACCACAATCAAGGCCCCGCAGCCCTGACGCGGGGTCTTTGCGTTTTGGGCCCAGTTTTTCTGCCGAAAATGATCGTCGGGGGTTTCTCGACCTTGACACATTCTTTTGAAGCCACAATGTTTCACCCGTCATCAAACAGTGAGGCCCCATCCCCGCGGGGCCGACGTCGACAAACCTGCCGTAACGGAGGATTCCGAAATGTGGGATAAGAAAGAGCCCGAGAAGGATCGGTACGAACCGCAGCCGATCCGCTCCGAGGCCCCTCGCACTGCCGCAGCCCCAGCCTTCCAGGCGAAGCCCGCTCATGCGAACCTCGGCCAGTCTCTGTTCATCAAAGGCGAGGTGACCGGCAGCGAGGATTTGACGGTCGAAGGTCGAGTGGAAGGCAAGATCGACCTGAAGGACCACAATCTGACCATCGTTCCCAACGGCAGGGTACATGCGGACATCCACGCCAAGACGATCACGATCATCGGCGAGGTGACCGGCAACGTCCTGGCCGACGAGAAGGTCGATCTGACCGACTCGGGCCGCCTCGTGGGCGACATCAGGGCCCCGCGCATCGCCGTGTCGGATGGTGCGCAGTTCAAGGGCAGCGTCGACATGGTGCAGCAGAATCGCGCCGAGTCCGGCGAGAAGCACCAGGGTTCGCAGAAGAACGTCATGTCGGGCGCTTCGGCCCAGAATGTCCAGGTGGCAACGGCGCAGGCCGGAAAGATCCAGTAACCAGCAGGGAAACAGTACCCGTGACTGAGAAGGGCGACAGGCGAGCATGCTCCGGCGGAACAAGGTGGCGACGATGAGCCCGCCGAGGCCCGCCCCGGCTGCGGTAGCCGATGCATCCTTCGCGAGCCAGTGTCTCAGCGAATTCCTGGCCCGTGTTCGAAGGGTCGATCCGCACCCTGCGGTGCTCGACCTCGGCGTGCTGTGCGGCGCCAACATCGCGTTTCTGGGGTTGAAGGGGTGCCGGGTGTCCGTGGAGAGTCTGCCCCGGGCACCGGCGGTCAAGGCGCCCGCGGCCCTGGTGAAGCAGGAAAAGAAACCGGGGGAGGGAGCCGTGGCGGCGCCGCCGACACCGCTGCCTCCCCTGAGCTATCCCCCAGACAGTTTCTCAGGTGTGCTTGCGTGGGACGCGATCTCGCGCATGCCTTCCGCGGAAGCCACGGCTTTCGTCGAGACACTGCGCAAGCTGCTGCTGAGCGGCGGAGCGATCCTGGCGTACTTCCCGGGACCTCCCGGTATCTCCAGCGGGCCGGCCGGTCGTTATCGAATCATGAGCGAAGATCGACTCGCCGTGGAACCCTCCAAGGAAAGATCGCTTCCCCAGACCGCCTACCAGAACCGCGAGATCTACGCCCTGTTCTCACGGTTCGAAGTCGTGCGGCTCTCCCACCTCAAGTCGGGCACGCGCGAAGTGCTCGTGGCGAAATCCCGCCGGGTCTAGAACCGAAGATCCACCGTGGGGATGCCGGGCTGCCCGGTCGATTCGAGGCGCCGGATTTCCGCGTCGAGGCGTTCGATGATGTCGGGGTCGTCCTCGATCTCGCGCAGGCGGCGGAATGCGGCCACCGCGTCCTGCGGCCGTCTTATCTCGAGCGACAACCCCGCGATGTTCCTCAGGGCCTCGCTGTCGCCGTGCAGCATCTCGTCGAGCTCCCGCCAGACCACCAGGGCCTCCGGGTGCCGGCCCAGGTCGTTGAGCGCGCGGGCCAGCAGGCGTCGTGACACATTGTCCTGACGGTTCCAGCGCAGCACGGCCTGCAATGAGACGACGGCGCCGCTGAGGTCCTTCTTTTCGAGCGCCTGCACCGACTGTTTCCGGTTCCACAGCGCCAGCGAGTCGGCCAGACCGGCGATCATCCGGTATTGCGCCACGGCTTCTGCCTGCCGGTTCAGGGCGGTGTAGGCCCTCGCGAGGTCGGTGGCAGCCTCGATGCTCGTCTCGGCCGGCCGGGGCACGTCGGGGAACTGTTCGAAATAGAGTCGCAGCTCGTCGACGGCCGTTTCGTGCTCGCCGAGGGCTTCCAGCGCCCGGCCGCGATAGAGATGTCGGAGGGTCGAGGATTCGCTGTCGCCGGCATTGGACCCGCCGGCGTGATCCTCGAGGGCGCGCAGAGCGCCCCGCGGATCTCCGGCGAGAAAAAGCGCCTTTCCCAGCGCAAGCCGACACTGCGGGTCGGCCGCCGTTTTCTCCAGCATGATGGCCGCCTGAGCGGGGG
>DASROJ010000359.1:0-5360 GCA_035646975.1 Patescibacteria group bacterium | reverse complement strand
GTCCACGCTGCCGACGAATTCGAGCCTGCCTTCCAGCAGAAAGGCGATACGGTCCCCGACAGTGAAGGCGCTCTGGATATCGTGTGTCACCACCACCGAGGTGGCGTTGAGAGCGCGCTGCAGGTTGATGATGAGACGGTTGATCGCATCGGCGAGGATCGGGTCCAGCCCGGTGGTCGGCTCGTCGTACAGGATCCCCTCCGGCGACAGGGCGATGGCGCGGGCCAGCGCCACCCGCTTGCGCATGCCACCCGACAGGTCGGACGGCGCCAGCTCCTCGATGTCTCCCAGCTCGACCAGATCGAGCACTTCGGCGACCCTGGCGGCGATCTGCTCCTCGTTCATCTCGGTGTGCTCCCGAAGCCCGAAGGCGATGTTCTCGAAGACATCCATCGAGTCGAACAACGCGCCGCCCTGGAAGAGCATGCCGACCTTCGTGCGCACCGGCATCAGGTCGTCCTCGTCGAATCCGCTGATCTCGACGCCGTCGACCCAGACTTCGCCGGCGTCCGGTCGGTGCAGTCCGATGGTATGCCGGATCAGGACCGATTTGCCCGATCCGGATCCTCCCAGGATCACCACCGTTTCGCCCTTGCGGATCGAGAGATCCACTCCCTTGAGCACCTGTTTGGCTCCAAAGGACTTGTGGAGATTCTTGAATACGATGAAATCATCCAATCCCGTCGTCCTCAAAGAAGCAGGAACATCTTCGTGAGAAAGAAGTTCGAGATCAGTATCATTATCGAAGCCACCACCACCGTGCCAGTGGTGGCGCGTCCCACGCCATCGGCGCCCCCGGTCGCGTTCAACCCGTTGTAGCAGCCGATGACGGCGATGAACGCCGCGAAGAAAAAGGTCTTTCCCACGCCGCTGAAGATGTCATCGAAGGTGAGCGCCGTGATCACGTGCTGGATGTAATAGGCCGAGGACTGGTCCAGGTCCTTCACGCTGATGATCAGCCCGCCGAAGATCCCGATGAAGTCGGCGAGAATGGTCAGCAGCGGCAGCATGATGATCGTGGCGAGCACCTTCGGCACCACCAGCTTCTTGACGGGGCTCGCGCCGAGCGCCCGGATGGCGTCGACCTGCTCGGTGACCGCCATCGAGCCGATCTCCGCCGTGATGCCGGCCCCCACGCGTCCGGCCACCAGCAGCGATGTCAGCACGGGGCCCAGCTCCCTGACGATCGACAGGCTGACGGCGTCGCCGATCAGGAGCTTGGCGCCGTATATCCCCAGCGTGTGCGCGGTCTGCAGCGCGAGAACCATCCCGGTGAACAGGGCGGTGATGGTCGTGATCGAAAGCGACCGCACGCCCAGATGGTAGAGCTGGGCCATCAGCAGGTCGAATCCGAACGGACGCCTGAAGGTGAACCGGACGGTGTCACCGATCAGGATGGCCAGTTTTCCGATGTGACGCAGTGCTGACGAGAGCTGGTCGCCCATCACCCACGCGGCCGGGGATCCCCCGTAAAGTGTTGAACATTATTATCTTTGCCGCCGGCAAGTCAAGGCGCGGGCGCGGCCTCGAACCCGTTCGGATGGCGCCGGTGCCACGACCAGGCAGTGCCCAGGATCGTCTCGAGATCCGAGAGCCGGGGCTTCCAGCCCAGCTCCTTCCGGATGCGCGCCGAGGACGCCAGCAGTCTGGGCGGGTCCCCCGGTCGCCGCGGGCCATCGGTCACCGGAATCCCGCATCCGGTGATGCGCCGCGCCGATTCGATCAACTCGAGCACCGAGGTGGCCTTTTCGGCCCCCAGGTTGTAGGCGCGATACCCCTCCAGGCGATCGAGCGCGTCGAGCGCCAGCAGATGCGCCTCGGCGAGGTCGCAGACATGGATGTAGTCACGCAGGCAGGTGCCATCCAGTGTCGGATAGTCGCGCCCCAGGATCGTCACGCTCGGCGTCAGCCCCAGGGCGGCCCTCATGACCAGCGGAATGATGTGCGTCTCCGGCTCGTGGTCTTCGCCGATGTCGCCTGACGGATCGGCCCCCGCGGCGTTGAAGTAACGCAGCGAGACCGCCTTGAGTCCGGCGCCGCGGACCTGCCATGCTAGCGCCCGCTCCACCGCCAGCTTTGTTTCACCGTAGACGTTGGTCGGCTCGCACGGCTGCTCCTCGGTGATCGCCGCGTTGGCTTCACCGGGCACGCCGGTCGGGTCGCCGTACACCGCGGCGGTCGAAGAGAAGACGAACTTCCCGATCCCCCGCGCCGCGAGGTTTTCCAGCAGACGAAGCGTTCGGATCACGTTGTTGTCGTAGTACCGCGCTGGCCGTTCCATCGATTCCCCCACCAGGCACGACGCGGCCATGTGGATGACGCCATCGACACCGCGCCCGGCAATCGCCTGGTCGAGGGCCGCGGCATCGGCGATGTCGCCCCGCGTCAGGTCGACGCCCTCGGCGACCGCAAAGCGGTGCCCTTCTTCCAGATCGTCGAGGATGAACGGCTCGTGGCCCGCGTCCTTCAGGCGCCTGACGACATGGCTGCCGATGTAGCCCGCGCCACCGGTGACCAGGACTCTCATGGACGGCACCCCTGCAAGGCCTGGAGGATGAAGTAAGATTGACGAACATGAGGATTCACCACGCGCAGCTGTCCGTCAAGACGGCCGGTCGCATCAGCGTCGAGAACGTCACACCGTTGGTGCGTGTCGAGCTGGAGCGCGCCGCAACCACCGCGGGGATCGCCGTCGTCTCGGTGCCGCACACCACCTGCGGCATCGTCATCAACGAGGACGAGCGGGGGCTCCGGCAGGACATGCTCCATCTTGCAGAAAGGCTGCTCGCCCCGCTGGCTTCCGGGCGCGACTTCGCTCACAACTGCGTGGATGACAATGCGCAGGCGCACCTCACATCGATCCTGCTCGGGCACTCGGTCACGGTGCCTGTGGCCGGCGGGCAGCTGGTCCTGGGAACCTGGCAGAGTATTTTCCTGATCGAGATGGACGGACCCCGCACCCGCGCCCTCGCCGTCCAGATCCTGGGAGAGTAGGCATCCGCGTCATCTTGGCTCCGCCGTCGAGCCTTCCACTTTCACCCATGGCTCGACGCGGCCGCCGAGGCACTTTCCGAGAAACTCCTCCGCGCGCCCGAAGAAGTCGAGGTTGTTCTCGGGCCGGCCGAAACCGTGTCCTTCGTCCGGGTAGACGATGTAGGTGACCGGCAGGTTTTTCTCCCGCAGCGCCGCGACGATTCGATTCGACGCCTCGATCTTCACGCGCGGGTCGTTCGCCCCGTGCCCGATGAGCAGTGGAGCCCTCATGCTGTCGAGGTGGTACAGCGGCGAGATGCGCTGGTTGAGCGCGGCGTCGTGCTCGACGTCGCCGATACGCAGGATCCACCGCTTCTTGACCGGCGCCCACGCATCGGGCATCGAGGCCATCAGCGCCGCGACGTCGGGCGGCCCGACGATGTCCACCCCGCAGGCGTACAGCTCCGGTGTGAAGGCAAGCCCCGACAGGGTCGCATAGCCGCCGTACGAATATCCCATGATGCCGACCCTGCCGGAATCCGCGATACCCTTCGCGATCGCCCACTTCACCGAATCGGTGAGATCGTGCTGCATGGCTCCAACGCCCCATTGACCGGTGGAGGCGTTGAGGAACTTCCTGCCGTAGCCGGTCGACCCGCGAAAGTTGACCTGCAGCACCGCGTAGCCGCGGCTGGCCAGCCACTGCGCCACCGGGTCGAAGCCCCACACATCGCGCGCCCAGGGGCCTCCATGCGGGAAGAGTATCAAGGGAAGTCTGTGCGCCGCGGCCGGCGAGGGCCGTGCCTTGTCCGCCGAGCCGGGAGGCAGCGTGAGATAGGCCACCAGCTTCTGGCCGTCGCGCGCCGGAATCTCCACCGGCGTCGCCTCGGCCAGGGTGAGCTTCTCCATCTCCGGGTGATCGACGAACAGAGGCTCGAGCCGGCGGGTCTTCCGGTCGTAGAGGGAGAAAACACGCGGGCCGTTGTCGGGCGCATGCGCGACGACCCAGTGCTGATCGGCGGCGTCGCGACTCAGGATGAGCAAGGCGCCGCGATGCGATGCGGCCAGCAGCTCGAAGTCCGCCTTCACCGAAGGATCGATCACCTTCCACTCGGGCTTCATGTAATCGAACTCGACGGCCTGGATCTCGCGGGTCGTCGGATTGAACTCGACGGCCGGGCGCATGTCGTTGAACCCGAGCGCGTCCTGGGCGACGTCGGCGCGCGGATCCTCGGCCACGACCCGGAGCTGCCGGCCGGTCGCCGCGTCGAGCGTCACCAGACGCAACATGTCCGAGCCGGTCGCGGAGACCACGTACAGCGCGCTGCCGTCGGGGGTGAAACCCGCCACGACGCTGCCGCCGTTGATCTGCCCGAACATGCTGCTGAGCTCGAACGGCCAGGCGGCCAGCTCACGCCAGGGTTTGTCCGCCGCATCGCGGACGCGCAGCACGGTGCGGGCCGTGGCCGGCTCGAACACCGTTGCCGCGCGGATCACGAACCGGTTGTCGGTGGCCCACCCCAGCACGTCGCCGGGGTTCTGGGTGTCGAGGCTCACCGCGCCGGTTTCGAGATTCACACGATACATGTCGAACAGGTGCCGGTCCCGCCGGTTGAGCCCGATCAGCACTTCGCCTGGCGCTGACGGGCTCAGCAGCAGGTTCTGCGCCTTGACTCCCGCAAACGGCGTGAGGTCGCGGACATCCCCGGTCTCGAGATCGATCGAGAACAGGTGATAATTCTCGTCCCCATCGCTGTCCTGCAGGAAGAGCAGGTGCCGGCCGTCGGCCGCCCAGCGGTAGAAGAAGATTCCTGCGTGATTGTCGCGGGTCACCTGCGCGTCGTCCTGCCGGCCAAGGGTCTTCACCCAGAGGTTCTGGACACCCTGGCTGGAGGGGGCCAGCCAGGCGAGCTTGCCGCCGGTCGGTGAAATCTGCGGAAAATCCTTCGCCGGGTTGCCGAAGAAATTCACTCTCGGGATGAGACTGGCGCTGCCTCCCACGGCGGCGCCTTTCTTCGGGTTTCTCGGCAGCGTGACCGGCGCGTCGGCGAGGCTCCACGCGGTGGCGGCCATCGCCGCAACGCCGAGCTGCAGCTCCCCGGGGTCCACCTTGTCCAGGGTGTCGGCCTGCGTGTGATGCCAGTCGAAGTAGCGGGTGCCGTCCAGCTCGAGCCCGATGAGCGGGACGCCATAATCCTCCAGCGGCGCGATGTCGGAGCCGCCATGCCCTTCCCTGAAACGCCTGGCGCCGATGGGCGCAAGTGTCGGCGCGAGCAGATCGCGCAGCGCGTCGATGCCCCCGGGGCCCGCCTTCGTCCCCAGGCCGAGCGGTCTGCCCGCTCCGGAGTCCGTTTCGATCGCGGCCACATGCCGGTCCACCTCGGTCC